>WYBA01000042.1 GCA_011526095.1 Myxococcales bacterium
CAGGCCGCCGCCGGCGACGTCGTCGACGTCCGCCCCGAGACCGTCGAGCAGGCCTGCTGCGACGCCGTCCACCTCGGCCGCGTCGACGGTGAGCACGTACCGGCCCCGACGCTCACCATCCCCTTGCGCACGCGCGCCGCAGTCCTCGCGCGCGATCAGCACCGCTGCACCGTCCCCGGCTGCCGCTCGACGCGCGGCCTCGAGCTGCACCACATCCAGTGGCGCTCGCGCGGTGGCGACCACCGGACGCGCAACCTCACCTGCCTCTGTAGCCATCATCACGCCGCGGTCCATCACGGCCACCTGCGCGTCACCGGCAAGGCGCCGCACGCGCTGCGGTTCGAGCGCGCCGGCGACACACCCTACGCGACCGACGTCGTCGCCGAGGTCAGGGCCGCTCTGCGCGGACTCGGCTTCCACCCGGCGGACATCACGCGCGCCGTCGAGCAGGCGAGCGTCCACGTGGACGCGGACGCGCCGCTCGAGACCTGGCTCCGTGCGGCGCTGCGTGCGTGCCCTCGACCGGCCACGGCATCACCAGGGTGAGCGCGTCCGGCTCCCCGCTCATCCTGAGCGGAGACCGAGCGCCAGCGCCCTTATCGCAGGCTCAGAAGTAGTACGTCGCGGCCACCGTGAGCTGCCCGCCGGAGCTGCCCTCGGCCTCGATCTCCTGGGTCGGCACCGTGGCCATCGTCCGGGGATCGGACGATGCGTCGTCGCCCTCCTCCCACGGCCCGACGCCGACCGCGCGCAGCTCGACGCCGACGCCGATCCGCCCGAACCGGCGCTCGACGCCGCCGCCGAGCACGACGTGGGGCGCCTGGCGCGTCTCGGGGGTGAAGGACTCCTCGACCTCCGCGGTCACGCCCACGCCGGCGAGCGCGTACCAGTCCCAGCGCGCCCACGGCCGCGGGTGGAACCTCGCCGCGAGCGTGACCATGCTCAGCATCCGATCGCCCTCGCCCGCGCCGTCAGGGAGCTGCTCGCGCATCGACTCCGAGGTCAGCTCGAGCTCCCACCGGGGGCGCACCCGCCAGCGCAGCTGGAGCCCGCCGCCGGCGTAGTCGGTGTGCGCGTCCGCGTCGCCGTCGGGGTGCAGCCCGACCGAGGTCATCCGCAGGCCGAGGCCCCACCGCGGCGGCGCCGCGGCCGGGGCGACCACGACGACCGGCGCCGGCGGCGCCTCGCACGCGCAGTCGCCCGGCGCCTGGGCGGCGGCGGGCGCGGGCGCGAGCAGGGAGGACAGGGCGAGGGCGGGCAAGGAGGAGAGCAAGGCGAGGCGCATGGTGGGCTCCAGGTGAACGGCGATCCTGTCCAATCCAAGCGACGTGCCACGCCGCGGGTGTGGCGGATTCCACGATCTTGCCCGATCGGGGCGACCCGGTGTGGCGAGAACCTGCACCCACCCGCCCCGGGCGGCTGGCCGCTGTGGCCGATCGCGACAGCCGTCCACGGGTAAGCCCGGTGAGGCCCGGCTTCTTTCGTGCACCACGCCCGCCCGGTCCGATACGATCGAACACCTAACTTCTGGGAGGGGTCCCGATGAGACTACGTTACGTGGTGGCAGCGTTGCCGCTCGCGCTCGGCGCGTGCGGCGGAGATGACGAGGGAGGCTCGCCCGACGCCGAGCCCGCGATCGACGCCGAGGTGCCCGACGCGGCGCCGCCGGACGCGATCCCCGAGGGCCCGGTCACGGTGACCGTGAGCTCCGAGGGCGCCCCGATCATGGGGATCGACATCGTGTTCAACAACCCCGACGGCACGGTCAACGGGGTCGAGCAGACCGGCTCGACCGGGCAAGCGTCGCGCGACCTGCAGATCGGCGGGTCGGCGACGATCGTCGTCGACACCGGCGAAGGCATGGTCGGGATCACGTTCGCCGCGGTCGAGCCCGGCGACAACCTCGAGTTCGAGTTCGACCCGCCGCCGCCGACCGACGCGGGCGACTTCTCGGCGACGCTGCCCGGCGCGTTCGCCGGGGCGACATCGTACGAGGTCTCGCTCGGCTGCACGACGGTCGGCAACTCCGCGCCGGACGCGCTCGGCGGCGACATCCCGAGCGACTGCCTGGGCTCGGACAGCACGATCGACGCGTTCGCGTCGGCGTACGACGCCGACGGCGACCTGGTCGCGTACGACCACGTCAAGGACGTCGCGGTCGCCAGCGGCGGCACGACGAACCTGGTGTTCGACGCGTGGCAGACGGCGGGCAGCCCGTTCACGCTCACCTTCACCAACACGCCCACGGGCGTCCCCGGCGCGGGCATGGAGACGAGCTGGCTCGTCGACGGCGTCGGGTTCGAGGGGTTCGGCGGCGGCGGCGGCCCGCCGACGGCCGGCACGCTCACGGTCCAGAGCGCGTACCCGGCGGGCGGCTTCGCCGAGCAGATGCGCTACACGGTCTTCTACCAGATGGGCGCCGAGGCGACCGACGGGTTCGGTGTCATCGCCGCGGCCCACGCCGACGCTCCCGCGACGGCGACGCACGACCTCGGCGCGCTGTCCCTGCCAGGGATCAGCTCCGCGTCCGCGTCCGCGTCCGACGGCCGGGTCGAGGTGGCGTTCACGCCGGGGAGCTCGCTCGCGGCGGCCGACGGCGGCCTGGTGCTCCTGGGCTGGGCCGACACCACGCCGGGCACGGTCACGGACCAGTGGTTCGTGCTGGTGCCGCCCGACCTGCCGGCGACGTGGGAGCTGCCCGAGATGCCGGACGACGTGTCCGGCTTCATCCCGGGCGCGGGCGCGACGTTCGAGACCCCGACGGTGATCTTCGCCGAGGGCGACTACATCGACGGCTACGACGAGTGGCGCGGCGGCGCCGGGTTCTTCCTGTTCGGCCGCTCGATCTACGACGGCATGCCGGCGGGCGGCGTGTTCCGCGCGACGATCGGCGGCGAGCTCCCCGGCGGCTGATCCGCCTCGATCACACGGGGCTCGCCGCCCCGCCCGTCGGGCAGAGCCCGCCGGGACCCACCCCGCCCAGAAGTGCCCCGACCGGACCACTTCGGGTCGGTCGGAGCACCAGCTAGAGGTCGCGGCGCACGTAGAACTGCGCCTGCGCCGCGGCGTCGGGGGACGGATCGAACACGTCCGCCGCCGCCGGCGGCGTGGTCCAGCCCGGCTGCATCTCCAGGTCCTCGGGGTCGTAGTCGAAGTTGCCCATGACGTGGGCGCGCAGGTTGGCGCCGAGCGAGGTCCGCGCGCCGACGCGGATCTCCCCGCCGACGCCGAGGAACCCGGCGGGCAGCGCGAGCTGGTCGGAGATCGTGTCCTCGCCGTACGGCACGCTGACCTGGGTCAGCTCGAGCCCGACGCCGAGCTGGGCGTAGCCCGAGGTCCGCCACGCACCCTCGGCGCGCAGCCCGATCGCCGCGGTGACCAGCGCGGACATCCGGTCGATCGGTAGATCGTCGTCGGACGGCAACGGGAACGTCTCGCTGAAGTAGAGGTCGAGCCCGCCCTCGACGAACACCGCGCCGCGCACCGTGCGCGTGCCGAACACGCCCATGCCGTTCATCCGGCACTCGTCCCACGCGCTGCGGGCGTCGCCCTCGTCGCGGCGGAAGCCGTAGCCACCGACGCGGGCGCCGAACGAATAGACCGAGGGCGAGGCCGGCTGCCGCACCTCCAGCGGCTCGGCGGCGGCGGGCGCCGCGATCGCGGCGAGGAGCGGGACGGACGCGAAGGTCGACAGGAGCGTGCGCATGCCCGACGGCTCAGCAACGCGCGTGCCTCGCGCCGGCGACCACGCCGGTTCACAGCCGGCGGACGCGGGTTCACGCGGCTGTCGGTTCCGGCCACAGGGGCCCCGCGAGCGGCCTCTTGCGATGCGTCATATCTTGTATTACAAAATCATCATGACGCAGGCGGCACTCTCCCACGAGGCTTCACTGTCCACCCGTTCCACCCTTTCCCCGGCCGCGCCCCCGGCGCCCGCGGCCCGCCCCGACGAGGACGCCGAGCGCCTCCGCGCGTTCGGCGCCCGGCTCGACGCGATCCGCGCCCGGGTCGAGCGCGACCTCGGCGCCGCGGACGTCGACCACATCAAGAAGGTGCGCGCGTTCTCGCGCGCCATGGAGGTCACCGGGCGCATGCTGGTCCACGTCGCGCTCGACCCCGTCACGTACTCGGTCGGGATCGTCGCGCTGTGGCTGCACAAGCAGGTCGAGGCGACCGAGATCGGCCACAGCGCGCTGCACGGCGCCTACGACAAGCTCCCCGGCGCCGAGGCGTTCCGCAGCGACGGCTTCGACTGGCGCGTGCCGATCGACGAGGAGTCGTGGCACACCGGCCACAACATCAAGCACCACCAGTACACCAACATCACCGGCAAGGACCCGGACATCCACTTCGGCTCGATCCGGCTCAACCGCGAGACCCCGCACCGGCCGATCCACTACGCCCAGCTCCCGATCACCGCGCTGACGTGGGCCCACTTCGGGTTCGGCATGAACCTGCACTTCACCGGCGTCGCGGACCTGCTGTCGCGCGAGCCGCACGAGTACGACATGCTGCCCGACGACCAGCCGGAGACGCGGCGCGCGGCGTGGCGGCGCCTGCTGCGCAAGTACAAGCGGTACTACGCGCGCGAGCTCCTGCTGTTCCCGGCGCTCGCGGGGCCGATGTTCGGCAAGGTGCTGTTCGCCAACTGGCTGACCGAGCTGATGCGCGACGTCTACTCGGCCGCGACGATCTTCTGTGGCCACGTCGGCGAGGACGTCGCGGCCTACCCGCGCGGCACCCGCGCCGGCAGCCGCGGCGCCTGGTACGCGATGCAGGTCGAGGCGGCGAACAACTTCGAGGTGCCGCTGCCGGTGTCGATCCTGTGCGGCGCGCTCGACCGCCAGATCGAGCACCACCTGTTCCCGAGGTTCCCGCCCAACCGGCTGCGCGAGATCGCGCCCGAGGTGCGGCAGGCGTGCATCGACCACGGGGTCGAGTACCGGACCGGGAGCTGGCCCGCGATGCTCGGAAAGGTGATGAGCCGACTGTGGCAGCTCAGCTTCCCTGACCCCGCGCCCCGCGACGCGGGTGTGACGGCCGCCGCGCCGGCCCGCGCCGGCGCCTGATTGACGCGGCGAGCCACGACGGTCTCGCTTGCAACCAAGGTGAGGGTGTGGCGAGGATGCGCCCCTTATGCGCAGGCCACTGCTGTCCTCCCTGGTCCTGATGATGACCGTCGCGTTCGCCGCGTGCGGCGGCGGCGACGACGATCCGGTGACACCCGACGCCGGCGAGACGCCGGACGCCGAGGTGCCGGACGGCTCGCCGTACGACTGCGGCAACGGCGAGATCGAGCCGGGCGAGGACTGCGAGCAGGGCGACCTGGGCGGCCAGGACTGCGTGTCGATCGGGTTCGACCGCGGCACCCTGTTCTGCAACCTCGACTGCAGCTTCGACACCGCGCTGTGCGAGTCGGACACCTGCGGGAACGGGATGATCGACGGCGAGGACCTGTGCGACGGCACGGACGTCGGCGCGGCGACGTGCGAGACCGAGGGGTTCCAGCCCGGCGGCACGCTGACGTGCAACGAGACCTGCGATGGCTACGTGACCACCGCCTGCGTGCCGCTGAGCTGCGGCGACGGCGACATCGACGCCGGTGAGGTGTGTGACGGCGCGGCGCTCGGCGGCCAGTCGTGCGTCAGCCGCGGGTTCGCGCGCGGCGACCTGGCGTGCGGCACGACCTGCCAGGCGTTCGACACCACCGACTGCGAGCCGTCGGTGTGCGGCAACAACATGGTCGAGACCGGCGAGGACTGCGACGACGGCGACATGATCGCCGACGAATTCTGCACCGCCGACTGCCAGTCCACCGGCGCGGTGACCGTGACGACCTGCCAGACGCTGGCGCCCTTGCCCAGCGGCACGTGCGAGGTCACGGCGGGCAGCGCGGCCAAGCTGATCACCGGCGACATCCTGACGCCGGGCGAGATCCTCGTCGGCGGGCAGGTGTACGTCGACACCGCGGGCGTCATCCAGTGCACCGGCTGCGACTGCTCGGCGATGGCGGCGGGCGCCACGCAGATCACCTGCCCGACCGGCGTGGTGTCGCCGGGCCTGATCAACACCCACGATCACCTCACGTTCACCCAGAACGATCCGTACACCCAGAGCGACGAGCGCTACGAGCACCGCCACCAGTGGCGCCGCGGCCAGAACGGCCACACGGAGATCAACGCCTCCGGCGGCGCGACCACGCCGCAGATGCGGTGGGGCGAGCTGCGGTTCGTGATGGGCGGCGCGACGTCGACGGCGAGCGCCGGCAGCGCCACCGGCCTGCTGCGCAACCTCGACTCGAACAACCAGGAGGGGCTCGGCCAGTCCGTCGTCGAGACCCCGACGTTCCCGCTCGACGATGGCTCCAGCGGCACGCGGCGCACGGGCGACTGCGACTACGGCGGCACCCCCGACACCGCGTCGGTGTTCGCCAGCACCGACGCCTACGAGCCGCACGTGTCCGAGGGCATCGACCAGTCGGCGCGCAACGAGTTCCTGTGCATGTCGTCGTCGACGTACGACACGACGGCGCCGGACGTGTCGCACGACCTGACGACGGCCGAGAGCGCGTTCATCCACTCCACCGGCCTGCGCGCGGTCGACTACGCCCAGATGGGCCTCGACGGCACCTCGCTGATCTGGTCGCCGCGCTCGAACGTCACGCTCTACGGCGACACCGCGCAGGTCACGACCGCGGCGGCGCTCGGCGTGCGGATCGCGCTCGGCACCGACTGGACCGCGACCGGCTCGATGAACATGCTGCGCGAGCTGGCGTGCGCCGACGAGCTCAACCAGACCTACTACGACGGCTACTTCACCGACGAGGACCTGTGGCTGATGGCGACGTACAGCGCCGCCCAGGCGATGGCGATGGACGACGCGATCGGCCGGCTGGCGCCGGGCCTGGTCGCCGACATCGCGATCTTCAACGGCGCGGTGAACACGCGCCACCGCGCGGTGCTCGAGGCGCAGGCCGAGGACGTCGTGCTGGTGCTGCGGGGCGGCAAGCCGCTGTACGGCGACGCGACCGTCGTCGACGGGGCGACGGCTGACACCTGCGACGTCGTCGACGTGTGCGGCGTGTCCAAGCAGGTCTGCGTGATGAGCGAGATCGGCCAGAGCTACGCGGCGTTCGCCGCGGCGAACAGCTCGCTGTACCCGGCGTTCTTCTGCGAGGTCCCCGACAACGAGCCGAGCTGCCACCCGGAGCGGACGCGGACGACCGCGCCGATGGCCTCGGTCAACGGCTCGACCGTCTACGACGGCGTCCCGACGGTCGACGACACCGACGGCGACGGCATCGCCAACGCGACCGACAACTGCCCGGGCGTGTTCAACCCGGTCCGCCCGCTCGACAACGGCGTCCAGGCCGACCACGACGCCGACGGCGAGGGCGACGTGTGCGACGTGTGTCCGCTCGACGCTGACTCGACGGCGTGCACGCCGCCGAACCCCGACGACATCGACGGCGACGGCGTGCTCGGCGCGATGGACAACTGCCCGGGCGAGGCCAACCCGGGGCAGGAGGACGCCGACGACGACGACAAGGGCGACGTGTGCGACGCGTGCCCGATGGACTCCAACCCCGGGACGACGGCGTGCCCGGGCACGATCTACGAGGTCAAGGACGGCACGCTGCCGGCCGGCACCGCGGTGCAGATCACGGGCGCGATCGTCACCGGCCGGTTCGCCGACGGGTTCTTCCTCCAGGTCAAGCCGGGCGACGCCGGCTACCTCGGCGCGGACCACTCCGGCGTGTACGTGTACGCGCCCGGCAACACCGTCGCCGAGGGCGATCGCGTGACGATCAGCGCCACGCTGCAGGACTACTTCGGCCAGCTCCAGCTGTCCAACGCGACGTCGATCGCCGTGACCAGCTCGGGCGAGGCGCTGCCGGCGCCGATCGCGGTCGCGGTCGCGGACGTGGTCACGGGCGGCACGCGCGCCGCGGCGCTCGAGGGCGTGCTCGTCACCGTCAGCGACGTCACCGTGACCTCGCTCGACACGCCGTTCAACGAGTTCCTGGTCAACACGACCCCGCCGGGCGCGAGCGCGCTGCGGGTGGACGACCTGCTGTACCTGCCGGCGCCGTTCCCGGCGGTGAGCGACTACTTCACGTCGATCACCGGCCTGCTCAACTTCCGCAACTCGAACAGCAAGCTCGAGCCGCGGCGCGCCGCCGATCTGGTCGAGGGCCTCACGCTGGCGTCGTTCGGCCCGGCGCTGAGCTACGTGACCGAGGGCCAGATGGGCGCGGCGACGGTGCCCACCGCGCTGACGGTGACGATGAACACGCCGGTCGCGGCGGACACGTTCGTCCCGATCACGTCGTCGAACGAGGCCGCGCTGACGGTCGTCGGCGGCGGCGTGACGATCCCGGCCGGCCAGACCAGCGCGACGGTGCTGGTCAACGGCCTGGCGCAGGCGGCCAGCGTGACGCTCACCGCGAGCTACGACGGGACGATGCTGACCGCCGCGGTGCGCGTGCTCGGCGCCGCCGAGCTGCCGTCGACGGTGACGCTGACGCCGGCGACCGCCAACCTCGCGGTCGGCGGGACGCTGACGATGACGGTGACCCTGGACGTCCCGGCGCCGGTGGCCGGCACGGTCGTGTCGGTGACGCTGAACCCGGCGACCGCCGGCGCGGTGCCGCCGACGGTCGTGATCCCCAGCGGCCAGCTGTCGGCCACGTTCGACTACGTCGACGCGAGCATGGTCAGCTCGGTCGACGTGACCGCGACGCTGGGCGCGTCGAGCGACACCACCACGATCACGCTGGTGGACTCGACCTCGGATCACCTGGTGATCAACGAGATCGACTACGACCAGATCGACGCGGACACCGGCGAGTACATCGAGATCTACAACGGCACCGGCGCGCCGGTGAGCCTGGCCGGGGCGCTGCTCATCATGGTCAACGGCAACGGCGGCGGCGCGGCCGAGTACGCGCGCTACGACCTGTCGACCGCCGGCGCGACGCTGCCGGCCGATGGCTACCTGCTGGTCAAGAACGACGCGGTGCCGGCCAACGGCGCGCTGACCGTCGCGCTGCCGCTCAACGGCGCGCAGAACGGCGCGCCGGACGGCGTGGTGCTCGTCGTCGGCGGCGTCGCGGTCGACGCGATCGCCTACGAGGGCGCGATGGCGAACGGCTCGTTCACCGGCGTCACCGGCTCGGTCGTGTTCACCACCGTGAACCTGGCCGACACCAACACCGGCACCGAGTCGCTCAGCCGCTCGCCCAACGGCGTCGACACCGACGCCGCGGGGGACTGGGTGCTCGCGACGTCCGGCACGCCCGGCACCGCGAACCCGTGACCGCGGGCGGGCGCCCCGGCCCGCGTGCTAGCGTTCCGCGGCGATGAGCCGCGCGCCCGACACCGCCGAGCTGCCCGTGCAGCTCGGCGGGATCGTCGACGAGAAGTTTCGGGTCGAGCGCGTGCTCGGCACCGGCGGCATGGGCGTCGTGGTCGAGGCCACGCACCTGTGGCTGCGCCAGCGCGTCGCGCTGAAGTTCATCCGCCGCGAGATCGCGCGGGACCAGACCAGCGTCGCGCGGTTCCTGCGCGAGGCGCGCGCCTGCGTGCAGCTCAAGAACGAGCACGTCGCGCGGATCATGGACGTCGGCGCGCTCGCCGACGACACGCCGTACCTGGTGATGGAGTACCTCGAGGGCCAGAACGGCGACGAGCTGCTGCGCGCCGGCGGCCCGCTGCCGTCCGCGACGGCCGTCGCCTACGTGCTCCAGGCGTGCGTCGGGATGGCCGAGGCGCACGCGCTCGGCATCGTCCACCGCGATCTCAAGCCGCACAACCTGTTCGTCACGACGAGCGCGAGCGGCCGGCCGCTGATCAAGATCCTCGACTTCGGGATCTCCAAGGCCGCGCTCGCCGGCGCCGACGACCACGCGCTCACCGACTCGCGGACGATCGTCGGCTCGCCGGCCTACATGGCGCCGGAGCAGATGGAGTCGTCGAAGGACGTCGACGCGCGCGCCGACATCTGGTCGCTCGGCGCGATCCTGTTCGCGCTCGTCACCGGCGGCCCGCCGTTCCACGGCCAGACGCTGCTCCAGCTGTGCGCGCGCGTCGCCGCCGGCACGCGCGAGCCGCTCGACCACGCGGCGCTCGGCGTGCCGGCCGAGCTCGTCGCGGTGATCGACGCGTGCCTGTCGATCGCCCCGGCGCGGCGCCCGCAGGATCTGGCCGAGCTCGCGGCGAGCCTGGCGCCGTTCACGCCGGGCGGCGACGCGCTGGCGGCCGAGGTCGCCGAGACGCTGGGCGCCACCGGCGCGACGCCGACGCGGCCGCGGCCGCGGCCCGAGCGCGCCACCAGCGGCGCGCTCGCCACGACGGTCGCGTCGGGGACCGAGACGGGCGAGGACCGCTCGCCGCCTCGCCGCCGATCCGGGCTGATCGCGGCGCTCGCGGTCGCCGCGATCGCCGTCGCCGTGGCGGCCTGGGTGATGACGCGCCCTGGGGAGCGCGGCACGCCGGCGGTCGCCGTGCCACCCGACGCGGCGCCGATCACGCGCGACGCGCGGCCGACCCACGACGCCGCCGTCCCCGACGCGACGCCGCCACCGCCCGACGCCGGCACGGCGGCGGCGGCGCCCGACGCCGGCGCGCCGCGGCGCGACCGGACGCCACCCGCGCGGCGGCGCGACGCCGGCGTGAACCAGGTTTTGCCACCGCCACCACCGCCGCCCGCGCCGGACGCCGGCGTCACCGATCCGACGCGGCACCCGCGCGACCGTCGAAACTAGCCGACGCGGTTGCTACGATGCGCGCGATGTCGCGCCGCCCTGCCCTCGCCGTCGCGCTCGCGCTCGCCGTGTGGCCCGGAGCGCGCGCCGCGGCGCAGCCCACCGCCGACGACGCCGCGGCCGAGGCGCTGTTCGACGAGGCGGTCGCGCTGCGCAACGCCGGCGACCGCGCCGCCGCGTGCAGCAAGTTCCGCCAGAGCTACCAGCTCTCGGCCGCGCGCGGCACGCTGCTCAACATCGCCGAGTGCTTCGAGGCCGAGAGCAAGCTCGCCTCGGCGTGGGCCGCGTACAGCACGCTCGCCGACGCGGCCGAGGCCGCCGACGACCGCGAGCGCCTCGCGATCGCGCGCGCCAAGCGCGCCGAGCTCGAGCCGCGGCTCGCGCGGCTGACGATCACCGTGACCGCGCCGCCCGCGGGCGTCGTCGTCCACCGCGACGACTCGACGATCCCGCTCGACGTCCTGGGCGAGCCAGTGCCGCTCGACGCGGGCTCGCACACGATCACGGTGAGCGCGCCGGGCCACGAGCCGTGGCGCACGACGATCGAGGTCGTCGACGGCGCGCGGCCGCGCGTCGAGGTGCCGGCCCTCGTCCCCCTGCCGCCGCGGCCGGTCGTCGACGCGCCCGGCGACGCGCCGGCCACGACGCGGCGCCGCCACCCGCGCGCCACCGCCGGGCTGGTCGCGCTCGGCGCGGGCGCCGTCGGCGCCGCGGTCGGGCTCGGCTTCGGCGTCGCCGCGTGGCGCGCCGAGGCCGACGCCGACCCGACGTGCGACGCGGCGCTCGTGTGCGACGCCTACGGCTACGGTCGGCTCCAGGACGCCCACGCCCACGCCGATCGCGCCGACCTGTTCGTCGGCCTCGGCGCCGCGCTCGTCGTCGGCGGCGCGGTGCTGTACTGGACCGCGCCCGACGGCGCGGAGGTGACGGTCCGCCCGGTCGCGGGCCCGGACGCGGTCGGCGTGGCGATCGGAGGCCGGCTGTGACCGGCGCGCGCGCCGCGGCGCTCGCCGCCCTCGCGCTGGCCGCGGCCGGCTGCGATCACGTGCTCGGGCTCGGCGATCCCACCCTCGCGGCCGACGGCGGCGGCGAGGCCCCCGACGCGATGCCGGTGGGCTGCGACGGCGCCGGGGTGACGACGCGGCAGCTCGTGATCGACGCGATCGACACCCCGACCAACGCCTCCGAGGCGACCGCCGGCGGCCTCGACATCGACGGCGACGCGCGCGTCGACAACACGCTGTTCAGCGCGCTGGTCGCGCTGGTCCAGGCCGAGCCCGCGTTCGACGTCCAGCCGACGGTGGACGCGATCCTGGCCGACGGGGCGCTGCTGCAGCTGCTGCAGGCGGACCTCGGGCCCGGCTGCGCGACGACGACGCTGTACGCGGGCGAGGACCGCGACCTGCCGGTCGACCCGACGGACAACTTCTCCGGCGACGAGTCGTTCCGGATCGTCGGCAACGCGCGCGGCCGGATGGACGGCGGGCGCGCCGACGACGCCGTGCTCGCCGGCACGGGCGGCACCGCCGAGCTGCGCCTGCCGCTGTTCGCCGGCGCCGCGCCGATCGAGCTCCCGCTGGTCGGGGCGAAGATCCGCTACGTCGTGACCGACGACGGCGCGATCGAGGGCGTGATCGCCGGCGCGATCCGCTCCGACGTCGTCGACGGGGTCGTCGTGCCCAGCTTCGCGCTGTCGCTGCAGGAGGTCGTCGCGCGCGACTGCGGCGGCACCGCGCCGACGTGCTGCGAGCCGAGCTCCTCCGGCCACACGATGCTCGGCGTGTTCGACGACGACGGCGACTGCCTGATCGCGATCGAGGAGGTCGCCAGCGACCCGCTGATCGAGGCGCTGTTCTCCCCCGACCTCGATCTCTACGACGGCGGCGTGCTCGCGCCGAACGTCGACGGCGTCAAGGACGCGGTCTCGATCGGCGTGGCGTTCACCGCCGTCAACGCGTTCTTCCTGTCGCCGGCGCCGGCGCCATGACGGCGCGGGGGCGCGCCGGCTCGGCGATCCTGGCGCTGGCGCTCGCGCCGGGGTGCGAGCACGTCCTCGGCCTGGGCGAGCCGACGCTGGCGCCGGACGCGAGCCCCGCCCCCGGCGACTGCGACGACGACGCGCCGGTGGTGCGGCGGCAGGTCGTGATCGACGCGATCGACGTGCCGGTCGACATCGACGAGGTGACCGCCGCGGGCTTCGACCTCGACGGCGACGACTACCCCGACAACTCCGTGTTCAACGCGCTGACGTCGCTGGTCGTCGTCGAGCCGGGGTTCGCGCTCCAGCCGACGATGGACGCGGTCCTCGCCTCGGGCGACCTGCTCCAGCTGCTGCAGGTCGAGCTGCAGGGGGGCTGCGCGGCGACGGCGCTGTTCGAAGGGGAGGACCGCGACGTGCCGGTCGACCCGTCCGACAACTTCTCCGGCGAGGAGTCGTTCCGCGTCGTCGGGAACCCGCGCGGCCGGATGGAGGGGGCGCGCGACGGCGACGACGTCAGCGCCGGCGCCGGCGGCACCGCCGAGCTGCGCCTGCCGCTGTTCACCGGCGCCGCGCCGATCGAGCTGCCGCTGGACGCCGCGCGCGTCCGCTTCGTCGTCACCGAGGACGGGCTCGTCGAGGGCGCGATCGGCGGCGCGATCCGCGTCGACGTCGTCGAGGGCGTGGTCATCCCGAGCTTCGCGGCGTCGCTCCAGGCCGCGATCGAGCGGGACTGTGGCGGCATGGCGCCGAGCTGCTGCACGCCGTCCACGCCCGGCGACACCGCGGTCAGCCTGTTCGACGACGACGGCGACTGCGCCGTGTCGCTCGCCGAGGTCGCCGGCGACTCCTTGATCGACGCGCTGTTCCTGCCGGGCCTCGACCTCTACGCCGGTGGCGTCCTCGCGCCGAACCAGGATGGCATCCCGGACTCCGTGACGCTCGGCGTGACGTTCACCGCGGTCAACGCGTTCTTCCTGACGCCGACGCCGTGACCGCGCGGTGGATCGTCGTCGTGGCGAGCACCGCCCCGGCGCCGTCGCCGACGACGAGCTGGACCTCGGTCGGCGCGGCGGCCGGGTCGTAGACGTACGGCTCGAGCGGCTCGAGCTCGCCGTCCGGCGTCACGAGCCGGACGCGCGACGTGGCGATCGGGGCGCCCGCGGCGTCCAGGAGCCGCGGCCACAGCCGCAGCTCGTCGCCCGCCGACGCGGTGTCCTCCTCGGTGTCGATCGCCGCGACGACCTGGTCGAGCGGCACGGTCGTGACCGCGATCTCCTGGCCGGCGAGCGGGCCCGCGGTGAGCGTGACCTCGGCGGGCGCGCCGGTCGGCGGCGCGACGAGCTGGAGCAGATCCTCGGCGACGGACAGCGTCGCCACGCCCGCCGGATCGCTCGCGAGCGCGAGCTGCGGCGGCGCGGCGATCATCCGCCCGCCGGCGAGGTACGACGCGGACAGCAACACGACGTCGCCGGGCAGGAGCCGGACCTCGGAGGTGAACGCGCACACCTGCACGCCGCAGGCCCCGGCGAGCTGGACTCCCTCGGGGTGCCGGACGCGCACCGCGAGCTCCTCGACCGTGGCGCCGTCAGCGTCCGACACCACGAGCGTGGTGTCGCCGACGTCACCAGAGGCCAGCGGCGCGCGCATCGTCGAAGGGAACGCCGCCAGCGGCGTCACGGCGCCCGCCGCGAGGACCTCGGGGTCGACCGCGTCGACCGACCACGCCTCGACCCGAGGATCCTCACTGACGATCCACAGGTCGACCGTCGCGCCGACGCCGATCCACAGCTCGCCGTCCTGGAGCCCGACGGCGTCGAGCTGCGCGGTGGCGTCGGAGCGGGGTGGTTCACACGCGGCGGACGCGAGCGCGGCGGTGAGGAGGAGCGTGGCGGCGGCGATGCGATGCATGCCGAGACGGTCAGCAAGCCACGCGCCAGCGAGCCCATGCCGGGCCATGCCGGCGCCTGCCACGACCGCCGTGGCGCCGCGCACGCGCGCGTGACAGTCGCGCGCGCCGCGTGTCCCGGACGTGCCATCGAGGCAGTCACCGCTCCCCGTGCGCGCCGACGCGGCGGCCGTCCACGAGCACGTCGACGAGGTCGTCGTCCGTGCCAGCCGCGCCGTCCGGACCGTGCGACCCGACCACGATGACCCAGCGACCACCGAGCTCTCCGCACGAGTAGCGCCGCTCGCGTCCCCACACGTCGCGCGTGGTCAGGTGAACCTCCTCGGCCAGCGCGGGCAGGGATGGGCAGAGCTCGGTCGGGCGCGAGCGCAGCGACAGCGGGAGTCCCTCGTACAGCAGACGCGCGAGGTCGAACCGCTCGCGCTCGCGCGGTTCCATCGAGCCGCAGCGGACGTGTCTCGGCGCCGGCACGAGGAAGCCAGCCGCGATCACGGCCAGCAGCACGGCGATGACCAGCCGCGACGTCAGCGCGCGGTCGAGCCGCCGCGCGAGCCGCCGCGCGGGCGTGACCGGCGGACCTCCCGCCTCGGCGCCGTGGGCGGACGAACCAGAAGACGACGAGGCTGTGACGGCGAGGCGACGGGCATGGCCTGGCCGTGTTTCCAAGTCCCGTGCCGCTCGTCGCCGTGTGCCCTGTCGCGGACTTGGCTCGCGCGCGGCCGCGTCGGTGCCGCGCTGTCCACCAGCGCCGCGCGCGGCGCGCCATCGAGGCACGCGCAACCGCGGTTGCGCCGGCGCTGTCGGTTCGGACCCACAGATGGGGCGCGCGCGCTCCGTGTCGGTCGGACACATCGGCGCGCAAGCGCGCGCGACGAGCGCGACCTGTGAGACGGATCGCGGCGGCGCGCGCGTTGCACTGCGCGTGGCGCGATGCTGTACCGACGCTTCGCTCACCGCGCACTCGTCGCGGCTGCCCTCTGCCTCGCCGGCGCGTGCGTCGGCGACGCGACCCACGCCGTCGACGAGGCCGCGCTCGAGCGCGTGCGCGCGTACGACACGATGGCGCGTGTCAGCACCGCGCCGTACGCCTCGGCGATCTCGGAGGCGCGGATCAGCGTGTGGTTCGGCGGCGGCGGCGTGGACGACTACCTGCGGATCCACCCCGACCGGCGCGGCTCCGGCGCGGTGCTGGACGACGGCGCGATGATCGTGCGCGAGGTGCTCGCGGCCGACGGGTCGGTCGAGCGGCTCACCGTGATGTGCAAGGGCCCGGCGGGCTACAACCCCGACCTCGGTGACTGGTGGTACGCCGTCACCGACCCGGCCGGCGAGCCGATCGAGCTCGAGGGCGAGCTGCAGGTCGGCCGGCTCACCGGCTGCTACGCCTGCCACGAGGACCGGCCGGACGACGACTTCCTGTTCGGCGTCCCCGAGGCCGCGCTGCCGTCGCATCCCTGAGCGACGCCTCTCCGGCTCCGCCTCCGCCTCCGCCTCCGCCTCCGCCTCCGTCTCCGTCTCCGCCTCCGCCTCCGCCCCCGTCTCCGTCTCCGTCTCCGCCTCCGCCTCCGCCTCCGCCTCCGTCTCCGCCTACGCCCGCTCCGCTCGTCCTGAGCGTTTCACCGACGTCGTCGGAAATTGCCGTCATAACAACACCCTGGTACCGCTCCCCCTGTGCTGCGCCGAGCGCCAGCGTGGCGCTGGTCGAAGGGTGTTGACAGTCCTTCATGCGACGCAGCGAG
>WYBA01000366.1 GCA_011526095.1 Myxococcales bacterium
ATCGGCGACCACATGCTCGAGATCGCCGACGCCGAGAAGGTCGACGTCGTCGTGGTCGGCACCCACCGCAAGGCCGGGATCCGGCGGCTGTCGTCGGTGTCGGCGCTGATCCTCCACGACGCGCACCAGTCGGTGCTCCACGTCCCGCTGTCGCGCGACGCGATGACCGACGAGGTCCCGAGCTTCCGCGTCGCGGTCGTCGCGACCGATCGCTCGGCGTTCGGCAACCTCGCCGTGCCCTACGGCTACACCCTCGTCGGCGACCGCGGCGAGGTCCACCTTGTCCACATCGTCGACGACGAGTCCGCGGCCGGCGACGCCGAGATCACCGCGGAGCTGCTGGAGCTGGCGCCGCCGTCGCGCATGGGCGTGACGACCCGCGCCCACGTCGTCCACGGCGACGACCCGGCCCAGACGATCGCGGAGGCGGCCGAGCGCCTCGGCGCCGACGTCGTCGTGATCGCCTCCCACGGCCGCAGCGGCATCACCCGCGCGCTGGTCGGCTCGGTCGCGGACAAGCTGATGCGCGCGTGCCACCGCCCGGTGCTCGTGCTCCGCCCGGTGGCGTGAGCCGGCCGGCCTCGCGATGCGGACGTACGACGGCCATCGCACGGTGACGCCGGGCGCGCTGCGCGCCCCGGTCGTCGCGATCGGCAACTTCGACGGCGTCCACCGCGGCCACCGCGCGCTGCTCGACGCCGCGCGCGCCCGCGCGGCCGAGCTCGGCGGCGAGGTCGTCGTGCTGACGTTCGAGCCGCACCCGACGACGGTGCTCGCCCCGCACCTCGCGCCGCCGATGCTGACGACGCGCGCGCGCAAGCTCGAGCTGCTCGCGGCCGCGGGCGTCGACGCGGTCGTCGTCGAGCCGTTCACCCACGCGTTCGCCGCGCGTCCGGCGGCGGCGTTCGTCGACGACCTGCTCGTCGGCGCGCTCGGCGCGCGCCACGTCGTCGTCGGGTGGGACTTCACCTACGGCCAGGGCCGCGGCGGCACGACGTCGACCCTGGAGGCGCACGGCGCGCGCGCCGGGTTCGGCGTGACGATCGTCGACAAGGTCACGGTCGACGACGGCGTCGCGTCGTCGACCCGGGTCCGGGGCCTGCTGCGCGGGGGCGACCTCGACGCCGCCGCGCGCGTGCTCGGCCGCCGCTACGACCTCGACGGCGTCGTCGTGCAGGGCGCGCAGCGCGGCCGGACGATCGGCGTGCCCACCGCCAACGTCGCCCCCGACGTCGAGCTGGTCGTCGCGCCCGGCATCTACGCGTGCACGCTGCAGCCGCTCGACGTCCCCGGCGCGGCGCCGCTGCCGGCGGTCGCCAGCCTCGGCACCAACCCGACGTTCGTCGAGCGCGGCCGGCTCGTGCTCGAGGTCCACGTCCTCGACTGGGACGGCGACCTCTACGGCCAGCGCGTGCGCGTCGCGTTCGTCGCGCGGCTGCGCGACGAGGCGCGCTACGACTCGGTCGACGCCCTGATCGCCCAGATCCACCGCGACATCGCCGACGCGCGCGCCGCGCTCGCGTCGCCCGCGGCGGGCTGACCGCGACCTGACGCCGCCTCGGCGTCAAGAATGCGCGCTCGGTGTCGGGCGTTCCTGGTATGAGTGGCGGCACAGGCCGCGAGGACCCCGAGGACCCCCGAGGATCCAATGACGACGACGCTCCGAGCTCCCCGTCTGCAAGGCGTGCTGACCGCGCTGGTGACCCCGATGCGCGACGGCCAGGTCGACTACGACGCGCTGACCCGGCTGGTCGACTGGCAGATCGACCAGGGCGTCGACGGCCTGGTCGCCGTCGGCACCACCGGCGAGTCCGCGACGCTCGACATGGACGAGCACGTCGCGGTGATCGCGCACGTGGTCAAGGTCGCGCGCGGCCGCGTCCCGGTCGTCGCCGGCGCCGGCGGCAACGCGACGCGCGAGGCGCTCGAGCTGACCGCCGCCAGCGAGGCGGCCGGCGCCGACGCCCTGCTCCACGTCACGCCGTACTACAACAAGCCGACGCAGGACGGCCTGCTCCGCCACTTCGAGGCGCTCGCCCGCGCCACGAAGCTGCCGATCATCCTCTACAACGTGCCCAGCCGCACCGCGGTCGACCTCGCGCCCGAGACGGTCGAGCGGCTCGCGCCGATCGACAACATCGTCGCGATCAAGGAGGCCACGGGCAGCCTGCCGCGCGCGACGGAGCTGGTCGCGCGCGTCGGCGACCGGATGCACGTGCTGTCCGGCGACGACGCCACCGCGTTCCCGCTGTACGCGGTCGGCGCGCGCGGCGTCATCTCGGTCACCTCCAACGTCGCGCCGGCCAAGATGGCGCGGATGTGGGACCACGCCGCCGCCGGCCAGTGGGACGAGGCGCGCGCGCTGCACTTCCAGCTCCGCGTGCTCAACCACCTGCTGTTCGTGGAGACCAACCCGATCGCGGTCAAGGCCGCGCTCGCGCTGATGGGCCGGTGCGCCAACGAGCTGCGCCCGCCGCTGTACCCGGCGACGCCGGGGCTGACCGAGCAGCTCAAGAAGCACTTGCACGCCGAGGGCCTGCTCTGATGTCGACCGGGGCGGTGGGAGGTCGACGCGTCCGCGTGTGCGTGCTCGGCCCGTCGGGGCGCATGGGGCAGGCGCTGATCGAGGCGGCGGTGGCCGGCGACGAGCCCGACGTCGTGATCGCCAGCGCGGTCGACCGCGCCGGCGCCGGCGTGATCGGCACGGCCGTCGCCTCCGACGTCATCGCCTCGGACGACCTCGCCTACGGCCTCGGCGCGGCGCAGGTCTACGTCGACTTCACGACGCCCGCGTCGACGGCGGTCGCCGCGCGCGCGGCGGTGTCGCGCCGGGTCGCCGCGGTGATCGGCACGACCGGGCTCGACGCCGACGCGAACGCCGCGATCGACGCCCTCGCCGCGGTCGCGCCGGTGGTCGTCGCCGCCAACTTCTCGCTCGGTGTCAACGTCGTGCTCGGCCTGTGCAAGCGCGCCGCGCGCGCGCTCGGCCCGGCGTGGGATCCGGAGGTCGTCGAGCTCCACCACCGCGCCAAGCGCGACGCGCCGTCGGGCACCGCGATCGCGATCGCGAAGGCGATCGCCGCCGGGCTCGAGGTCGACTACGACCAGGCGCGGTGCTACGCGCGCGAGGGCGACGTCGGCCCGCGGCCCGACGGCCAGATCGGCGTCGTCGCCGTGCGCGGCGGCGACGTCGTCGGCGAGCACACCGCGTACTTCTTCGGCAAGCACGAGCGCGTCGAGATCGGGCACCGCGCCACCAGCCGCACGATCTTCGCCGCCGGCGCCCTGCGCGCCGCGGCCTGGGTCGCCGGCCGCCCGCCGGGCCGCTACGACATGCTCGACGTCCTCGGCCTGGCGTAGCGTCTCCGCCTCCGCCTCCGTCTCCGTCTCCGTCTCCGTCTCCGTCTCCGTCTCCGTCTCCGTCTCCGTCTCCGTCTCCGTCTCCGTCTCCGTCTCCGTCTCCGTCTCCGTCTCCGTCTCCGTCTCCGTCTCCGTCTCC
>WYBA01000367.1 GCA_011526095.1 Myxococcales bacterium
CGCGGACGCGCCGCTCGAGACCTGGCTCCGCGCCAGCCTGCGTGCGTGCCCGCGGCCGGCCTCGTCAGAGTGAGCGTGTGCGCCTCCGTGTCCCCGCTCCTGGCCGAGCGCCAGCGCCCTTCGACGGGGCTCAGGGTGAGCGGGACAAGGCTGCTCGTCAGACCTCGATCTCCGACGGCGTCGGTAGGAAGCTCAGGACGAGCGGAGGGGGATCTACGCTGATCGACCCTCCCAGGGTGAGCGGCACAGGGCTGTTCGCCAGACGGCCATTCCCGACGACGTCGGTGAGAGGCGGCGGGCGAACGGATTCTTGCCTGCGTCGCAAACTGACCGGCACTGCCCTGGTTTGCGGCGGCTGGTCAGGTCTGTAGTCCGTGTGATGTCGCAGCGGCGGAATTGTCTCCGCACCGCGGAGACAATCGGCGCGGCGATCCTGGGACCCCCGCGCGGCGCGTGTAGGTCCGGACCTACACGAACGGCAGGGGATCCCCGCACCACCCGGCCACGAGGGCGCGCAAGCCCGCGCGCACACTCGCGTTCGAGGTGGGAGCAGGTGGTGGAACATCCGTTGCACAAGGGTCCTGGCGACGGAGGCAATCATGGCTCGAAGGACCCCCACTCTCACCGCATCGGCCCGGCCCGCGCTCGTCGCCGCGCTGGCGGCCGCGGCCGCCGCGTGCACCATCGGCACCGAGGCGCCGCCCACTGACAACCCCGAGTGTCAGATCCAGGCCGAGGGCGAGAAGAGCCCCGGCTATCCCTACGACGTCGAGCGGTACACGACCGCCGTGCTGCCCGTGCTCGTCGAGAGCTGCTCCGCGCAGGGCTGCCACGGCGCGCCGGCGGGGCAGGCGGGCTTCACCGTGTGGGCCGACGCCGCGCCCGGCAACTGCGGGTTCGCGCAGACGTTCAACTCGCTGAGCCTCTACGTCGATCTCGCGACGCCGGAGAACAGCGCGGTGATCGCCGCGATCAACGGCACGCTCGCCAGCCACCCGGTCAAGTACGACGCCGCGGCGCCGCAGCTCGCCGCGCTCTCCGGCTACGTCGACGACGCCGCGGCGCGGTTCGAGTCCGACGGCGGCGGCGGCACCGCGCCGCCGGGCGCGAGCCCGTTCGACTACGCGATCTACCAGAGCGTCATCCAGCCGATGCTCGACAACGCCGAGGGCCGCGGCTGCACGACCTCGGGTTGCCACGGCACCGGCGCTGGCGGCCTCACGATCACCGCGGCGCCGGCGGCGGGCTCGCCCGAGATGGAGGCGAACTTCATCGCCGTCACCTCGCGCGCCAACCTGTCCGAGCCGGCGAGCTCGGTGATCTACGCGCGCGCGTTCACCCGCCACGCCTCCGGCGGCTCGAGCGTCGTGTCCGACGCCGAGGCGCAGGCGCTGCTGGCGTGGATCGAGGACGCCAAGGACAACGGTGGCGGCGGCCCGGTGCCCGGCTGCGCCCCGGTCGACCGGTTCAACGCCGCGGTGTTCCGCGACGAGATCCTGCCGCTGCTCCGCGGCGACCTCGACTACAACAACCCCGGCGGCGACGGCCAGGCCGTCGGCTGCACGCGCGGGCCGTGCCACGGCACCGACCGCGGCCCCGGCACGCTGACGCTGGCCGACACCGCCGACGTCCCGACCAACCTGCAGAACTTCGCGTGCTTCGTCGACCTGATCAGCCCGTCGTCGTCGGAGATCTTGCTGTGTCCGCTCGACGACCCGCGGTGCCGCCGCTCGCCGCACCCCGGCCAGGACGTGTTCAGCGGCGCCGACGACCTCAACTACCAGCGGCTGCTCGCGTTCCTCTACGGCTCGGGCGTCGACGCGACGCCGGTCGACTTCGCGTTCTTCGTCCGCCGCGTCAACCCGATCTTCAACGACATCAACGCGGTCGAGGGCGGCGCGCAGGGCCGCACCTGCTCCGACGCGGTCGCCTGCCACGGCGTCGGCGTCGCCGGCCAGGCGCCGCCGAACGGCTCGAACTTCCCGCTCATCCCCAACGCCGCGGACAAGGCGCGCCTCACCTTCAACTTCGCGTCGTCGGCGAGCTTCGTGAACTTCCTCAACCCCGGCGAGAGCTCGCTGTTCCTCTACCCGACCAACGAGATCGCCAACCTCGAGGATCACCCGTTCGCGACCGGCCTGCCGCACCCCGGCGGCGAGGACTTCGCGGTCGACTCGCCCGAGGCGCTCGCGATCCTCAAGTGGGCGACCGGCCTGCGCCCCGACAACCAGGGCTTCCTCACCGACTGGCTCGTCGCCGGCGACTACCCGGCGTCGCGCGTCACCGACGCCACCGCGATCGACGAGATCAACTCGCTGCCGGAGATCTTCGACCCGACCGGCGCGACCCAGTTCAACGCCGGCCAGTGGGACGGCCTGTTCTCGACCTCGCGCGTCGTCGACCTCAACACCTCGTTCCCGCGCGACGCCACCTCGGGCCGCGTCGCCTACGCCGTCGCGTACGTCGTCAACACGACCAGCCAGGACATCACGGCGCAGCTGACGATCTCGTCGCCCAACGCGATCCGCGCGTGGGTCGGGACCAGCCTGGTCGCCCAGGCCGAGGACGCCGACGGCGGCGTGTCCGCCATCGCCCAGCTCCCCAGCTACAGCGCCACCAAGAAGTCGACGCGCATCCTGATCAAGGTGTTCCAGCGCGCCGGCGACGACGACTTCACGTTCTCGGTCCAGCTCCGCGACGACCTCGGCAACCTGCTCACCGACGTGGGCCGTGAGCTCGTCGTCCTGCTCGGTCCCCAAGGAGGTATCTGATGTCTCCCTCGTCCACCGTCCGCCTCGCGCTCGCCTTCGCCCTGCTCGCGACGCCCACCGCCGGCTGCGTCGGCACCCTCGGTGAGCTGCCGCCCGACGACAGCCCCCCGGTCGAGCCGCCGCCCGAGGATCCGCCGCTGCCGCCGCCCGCGGTCTACACCCGCGGCTCGCTGACGCCGATCTACCAGCTCGCGCCGCGCGCCGAGTACGGCCGGTTCGTCCACGAGGGCGTCAACATGGCCGACGCCGACTACGTCGCGGCCGGCAACGGCTTCGTCAGCGCCGCCCAGAAGATGGACGAGGTCGGCGCGCAGATCGCCGCCGAGCGCGGCGGCGCGGCGCTCAACCTGATCCCCGACAACGCCGATCGCCAGCGCGCCCAGCAGATCCCGTTCCGCGGCAACCCGTCGGACGTCGACGTCGTCGAGATCGACGGCGTCGCGCGGATCGTCGTGCCGCTCGGCGGCGACCTGATGACGCCCGGCAACGAGATCGCGATCGTCACCGGCGGGATCGGCACGGTCCAGCGCGTGCGCGTCGGCGTCCGGCCGCAGCGCGTCGCGGTCCACGAGTCCGGCCTGGCGTTCGTGTGCAACCAGTACTCGAACTACATCTCGGTCGTCGACGTCCGCACCGGGCAGTTGCTGCGCAACGCCACCGGCAACGTCGAGATCGCGACCGAGTTCTCGTGCAGCGACCTGATCCTGGTCGAGCGCAACCCGGTGGCGCAGGACGAGGACGAGGTCGACCTCTACGTCGCCAACGGCTGGCGCGCCAGCGTCCTCAAGTACGGGCTCGAGATCGTGCGCGACACGCTCAACGACCGCGCGATCGACGTGCGGGTCGTCGCGCCGGCGGTGCGCAACCCGGCGAGCCAGCCGGCGGCCGAGATCACCGGCGTCGGCTCCAACCCGAACCGGCTGTCGCTGTCCGAGTCGGGCGACGCGCTCTACGTCGCCAACAGCCGCGGCGGCGAGCTGGCGCGGATCGCGCTGGCGTCGCAGACGGTGACGCGGATCGCGCTCAACGCGCCCGCGATCGACGCGGTCCAGATCGGGGACGCCGTGTTCGTGCCGACGACGATGCGCGATCGTGGCCTGCTGTCCGACGACGAGGCCGCGCTGCCGCCGCAGGTCCAGGCGGCGCCCGCCGTCGTCACCGGCGCCGACGGCCAGCCGCACGTCGCCCACCCCGGCGCGCTGTTCGACGACACCCGCAGCTACAACTTCGAGGACGTCCGCAACGGCGTGCTGTCGGTCAGCTTCCTGCTCAACAACTCGCCGCCGCCGGTCTACTTCACCGACGACGTCTCGTCGGAGCCCAACTTCGTCGCGCAGCAGAAGGTGCTGCGCGGCGCCCAGCCGGTCGCGGCCGTGCGCAACGCCGCCGGGACGCGGCTGTACCTGGCGATGTCGGGCTCGGACCTGGTCCAGGAGCTGGAGGTCCGCGGCGGCTCGTTCCGCCTCGAGCGCGGCGACCAGATCTTCCGCACCCAGGAGCGGCCGTTCGCGCTCGCGCTCGACGAGGGCCGCGGCGAGCTGTACGTCGCGACCTGGGGCGGCGAGGTGCTCGAGGTGTTCGACCTCGACTCCGGCAACCGCCTCGACACGATCGATCTCGGCTACGCCACGACCCCGTACCCGGCGACGAACATCGAGCGCGGCGAGTACTTCTTCTACAACGCCGACTGGTCGAACAACGGCCGCAAGTCGTGCGCCGGCTGCCACGTCGACGAGCTGCTCGCCGACGGCATCGGCTTCGCCAACGGCGCGACGGCGCCGACCGCGTACCACCAGGTCACGCCGAACTTCAACCAGATGACGACCGACTCCTACTTCTGGAACGGCTCGTTCGCCAACGGCAGCTACACTTCGCTGGCGCTCGCGGCCCAGACGCGCACCAACTGCGAGCTGATCGCGTTCGGGCTGATCGAGGGCATCTCGTCGGACCCGGACACCCGCGTCGGCGACCCCAACAACCGCGTCACCGACGGCGGCGACGCCCAGTGCCGGCCGCAGGCGGTCCAGGCCGACGGCCTGCCCGCGAACTTCGACACGATCGCGGCGCGGATCGCGGCGCAGAAGCTGGTCGCCGAGCAGGTGATCCAGCAGGAGACGGGCCTGACCCGCGACCAGGTGTTCCGGTTCGTCGACTTCTACTCGGTGTCGGAGCTGCGGCTGCCGCCGAACCCGCTGGCGTACCTGCAACGGACCAACCAGCTCGACGCGACGACCGCGGCCAAGATCAACGAGGGCCAGGCGCTGTTCGGCAGCGCGGGGTGCGCGACCTGCCACGATCCGAACAACGCGCGGCACCCGTTCACCGACGGCCTCAACCACGGCGCCGGCGCCGACTGGGCGGATCGGTTCGTCGACGTCTACTTCAACGACGCGCGGATCGCGCAGCTCGGCGGCATCCCGCAGGCGATGCTCGAGGGCCTGCGCGGCTCGACCGCGGACGGCGAGATCAACATCCACCTCGCGCCGATCGACTACTTCACGCCGTTCTGCTTCGACGCCGAGCGCTGCCTGGCGTTCGAGGACCCGCTGGTCGTGCGCGGCGTCGAGCCCGCCGAGTCCAACCGCCTCGACCTGCTGGCGCGGATCAACCTGGCCGACCCCGACCGCGGGTTCGTCCCTGGCAACCTGCCCGGCCAGCCGTCGGTCAACACGCCGTCGCTGCGCGGCACGTGGTGGAAGACGAACCTGTTGCGCCACGGCCACGCCGCGACCGTCGCCGAGGCGATCCTCGGCCCGGGGCACGCCGCGCTGCGGCCCGGCGAGGACGGCTTCGCGGTCGACTCGCTCGGCCGGACCGACGTCCACGGCGCGACCTCCGCGCTGACCCCGGCGCAGGTGGAAGCGCTCGTCCTCTACGTCTCGGTCATCGAGTGACGCCATGCCCGGCCCCCGCTCCAACGTCCTGCGCCTGTCGTTGCCGCCGATCCCGACGCCACGGCGTGCTACCGTCATGACCGTGCACGACCAGGGGACGCGCGAGCTGTCCCGGAGCCGGTACGAGATCGCCAAGGTCCGCGTCACGGTCGTGCGCGGGGCCGACGCGCCGCTCGCGTGCGAGTCGAGCGGGGTCGAGCTGACGATCGGCACCGCCGAGGGCAACGACCTGCGGCTGACCGACCCGTCGGTGTCGCGCCACCACTGCGTGCTCGCGGTGGCGGCGCACGGCGTCGAGCTGCGCGACCTCGACAGCACCAACGGCACGATGCTCGGCGGGTTCCGCGTCAACAGCGCGTACGTCGCCCAGGGCGCGACGATCGGGCTGGGAGAGACCGTGCTGCGCGTCGAGATCCTCGCCGACCGGCTCCACCCGTCGGTCAGCGCGGAGGACCGGTTCGGCGGCGTGCTCGGGCGCAGCGTCGTGATGCGGCGGCTGTTCGCGATCGCCGCGCAGGTCGCGCCGAGCGACGCGACGATCCTGATCGAGGGCGAGACCGGGACGGGCAAGGGCATGATGGCCGAGGCGATCCACGCCGCGAGCCGGCGGTCGCACGCGCCGCTCGTCGTCGTCGACTGCGCGTCGCTGCCCGGCCCGCTGATGGAGAGCGAGCTGTTCGGCCACGAGGCGGGCGCGTTCACGGGCGCGACGTCGCGGCGGATCGGCCTGTTCGAGTCGGCCGCGGGCGGGACGATCCTGCTCGACGAGATCGGCGAGCTGCCGGCCGAGCTGCAGCCCAAGCTGCTGCGCGCGATCGAGCGGCGCGAGATCCGCCGCGTCGGCTCGAACACGCGGATCCCGGTCGACTGCCGGATCATCGCGGCGACCAACCGCGACCTGCGGCGCGAGGTCAACCGCGGCGCGTTCCGCTCGGACCTGTGGTACCGGCTGAACACGGTGCGCCTGGTGCTGCCGCCGCTGCGCGAGCGGCGCGAGGACATCCCGCTGCTCGTCCAGCACCTGTGGGCGGAGATGAGCCCCGACGCCGGGAGCGTCGCGCCCGAGGAGCTGATCGCCAACCTGATGCTGGGCGACTGGCGCGGCAACGTGCGCGAGCTGGCGCACGCGGTCGAGCGCGCGCTCGCCACCGGCGACGCGTCGCTGTTCGCCGACGTCTCGGAGCTCGACCAGACGTTCCGCGTCGCCAAGGAGCAGGCGATGGCGGCGTGGGAGCGCCAGTACCTGGCCAAGCTCGTCGCGCGCCACGGCGGCAACGTCTCGCAGGCGGCGCGCACCGCGCGGATGGACCGCAGCCACCTCCACGGCCTGCTGCGGCGCCACGGCGTGCTCGTACCGCCGCGCGCGCCGACCGAGGCCGGCGCCGGCGCGACCGGCGGCTTCGGCGGCCCCGACGACGACGAGCCGACGGATCCGGGCTGACCGGGCGTCGCCGTCCACCGGCGCGCGCGGCGACGCTGCGACCGCGCCGCCGCGCACGTGTTTCCGGAGCTGGACGTGGCCTCTACGCGCGCGCGGCAGCCTGGGACCATGCCGTACGCTCCCCTCGCCGCCTCCTCGTCTCGTCGCCACCCGCTGCTGCGCGGCGGCCGCTGGCACCTCGCGCGGCCCCAGTCGCGCGCGCTGTGGACCGCCGCCTCCCCCGGGGAGCTGTCCGACCTGTTCACCGACAGCCGGCTGCGGACACGCGTCGAGGCGCTGCTGCGCACGGCGGCGTCGGCGATCCAGGACGTCGACACACTCCTGGTGTTCGATCACGCGTGCGTCAACCTCGCGTGCGCGGTGACCGTCCGTCCCGGCGACGACAGCTGCCGGTGGAGCTGGATCCTGCAGTCGCTCGGCGACGCCGAGGCGTGATCACGGCAGGTCGCACGGGTCCGGGCCGCCCGTCCACGTCGCCCACGCCACGTCCCACACCGGGTCGCTCGCCTCGGACGTCCACACCGGCGCGAGCTCGCCGTCGGTGTTGCGGTACAGGTCGACGCCCTGGCCGTCGTTGCCGACCGCGAGGTCGAGGTCGCCGTCGCGGTCGACGTCGAACCACGCCAGGGCCTCGGCGTCGTGGCGCGCCTGCGACGACCAGATCTGCGTGAACGTGGTGCCGTCGTTGCGGAACAGCAGCTCGGGGTCGCCCTGCTCGGTGCCGACCGCGAGGTCGGGGTCGCCGTCGCCGTCGACGTCGCCCCACGCCACCGACTCCGCGGTCAGCACGGGCGACGACCAGATCGGCTCGAACCACTCGCCGCGGTTGGCGTAGACGCGCAGCGGCTGGCCGTGGTTGGCGACCGCGAGGTCGGGGTCGCCGTCGCCGTCGACGTCGGCCCAGTCGACGCCCTCGGTCGTCTCCGCCAGCTCGGCCGTCCACTCGGTGTGCAGGCCGTCGCCGTGGGAGCAGAACAGGGTCACCGGCGCGCCCTGCGCGCCGACGACGAAGTCGGTCAGGCCGTCGCCGTCGGCGTCGGCCGCGGCGACGGCGTACGCCGGCATCGACTGGTCGGACGACCACCACTCGCGCAGCTCGCCGCCACGGTGGCGCTCCAGCATGCGCAGCCGCGCGCCGTCGGCGACGACCGCGAGATCGTCCTCGCCGTCGTCGTCGGCGTCGCCCCACGCCAGGTCGCGCGTGACGCCGTCGACCCACGTCGTGTGGTCGACGCCGAACGTGCCGCCGTCGAAGCTGTACAGCACGACCCCGGCGTGCTCGTCGCCCGCGGCGAGCTCGAGCACGCCGTCGCCGTCGGAGTCACCCCAGGCGACGGCGCGGGTCGAGCGCACCTGATCGTCGCTCCACACCAGCCGCAAGGAGCCGTCGCAGGACGCGTAGACGCGGTTCGGCGCGCCGTTGTTGCCGACCGCGAGCGCGATCCGCGTCGCGCCGTCGTCGCCTCCACCGCCGCCGCCGCCGGGATCGTCGCCGTAGCAGAACCCGTCGAGCGCGCAGCTCATCCCGCTGGGGCACCCCGCCTCGCCGCACGCGATCACGCCGTCCTGCAGCTGGGGCGAGAAGCACGCGGCGGGCGCGAGGACCACCGCGCCGATGAAGAGGGCTCGCGAACGCACGGGTCACGGGACTGCAACGAAGGTGCCCACCGCGATCTCCGCGATACGTGGAGAGGGCGCAGTGCGTCACGTGGGGGAGGGGGCCCCAGCCTGTGGCCCGGTGGCCCGGATCGGATCCAGCGAAACCGCGGGGTTCGCCCGGGAACGGAAGCTGCTTTGGTTGAGGGTCGTGCAGCTCGGCGACACCCTCGGCTCGTACCGGATCGTCGGCCATGTCGGCCAGGGCGGTATGGCGGCCGTCTACGTCGGCGAGCACCTTGTCGTCCGCCACCGCGTCGCGATCAAGGTCATCCACCCGCGCCACCTCGACAACGCGCGGATGGCGCAGCGGTTCCTCAACGAGGCGCGCGCCGTGGCCGCGATCCGCCACCCCGGGATCGTCGAGTTCTACGACTTCGGCTGCACCGACGACGGCATCGCGTACATCGTCATGGAGCTGCTGCCCGGGCAGTCGCTGGCGCAGCGGCTCGACGACGGCGCGATCCCGGTGCGGCGCGCGATGGCGTTCGGTCGCCAGATGGCGTCGGCGCTCGGCGCCGCGCACGAGCGCGGCATCGTCCACCGCGATCTGACGCCGGCGAACGTGTTCCTGGTCCCCGATCCCGACGTGCTGTTCGGCGAGCGCGCCAAGATCCTCGACTTCGGGATCGCCAAGCACGTCACCCGCGAGCACCGCGAGGAGGTGACGGGCAGCGGACTGATCATCGGCACGCCCGCCCACATGTCCCCGGAGCAGTGCCGCGGCGACCGCGACGTCGACGGCCGCAGCGACGTCTACGCGCTCGGCGTGCTGCTGTACCGGATGGTCGCCGGCCGGCTGCCGTTCGAGGGCGCGCACACCGACGAGATCGTCAACCACCAGCTGTTCCACCAGCCGCCGCCGCTGCACCAGGTCGACCCGCGGATCCCGGTCGAGCTGAGCGACGTGATCATGCGCTCGATGGCGAAGGACCGGACGAGGCGGTACGCGTCGATGGCGGATCTCGTGATCGCGCTGACCGACGTCGGCGACGCGCTCGACGTCGGCGCGGCGCCGGTCGTCGCCTCGGCCGAGCCGACCGTGGTGGCGCCGCCGGCGGCGGTCGGGACCCGGCGGCTCCCCGCGGCGCCGCCACCCGTGCCGCCGCCGGTGCCAGCGTCCGTGCCGTCGCCGCGGCCCGTCTCCCTGGTCGCCCAGCCCGCGGTCGCGCGGCGCGCGCCGCTGACGCCAACGTCGCCGTGGCGCCCGCCGCCGCCGCCGCGGGAGCCGACGACGCAGGTCACGCTGACCCGGCCGAGCGTCGAGATCCCGTCGCGCGGCGCCCGGCTGCGCGCGCGGGTCCGCCCGATCCTCGCCACGGCGGCGACCGTCGCCGTGGTCGCGGCGTTCGTCGCGGCGCTGACGCGCCACGACGACGACAACCCGCCCGCGGCCGCGCCGGCCTCGTTCGCGCCGCCGCCGATCGTCGCGCCGACCGCTGCGCCGGGGGACGCCGCCGATGACGCGCCGGCGAAGCCGCCGCGCGCCCGCGCCCGCGCCCGCGCCACCGACCGCGAGCGCGCGACGGAGCGGGCGCGAGAGAAGGAGCGCGCGGTCGAGAAGGAGCGCGCGGCCGAGAAGGCCGAGAAGGCCGAGAAGGCCGAGAAGGAGCGCGCGGCCGAGAAGGCCGAGAAGACGCGCGGCAAGTCCGACGCGCGCCGCACGACGAAGTCTCGCCCCGCGCCGTCTGCCCCCCCACCGCCGCCGGAGGATCCGTTTGCGAAGGTCGCGACGCCTGCTGTCTACTAGCGCGGCGCTCGTGCTCGCGCTCGCCCCCGCCCGCGTCGCGCGGGCCGACGCCGATCGCGTCGACGCGTACCGCGACGCGGTGGCGCGCGGCTCGGCGCGGTTCGACGACGGCGACTACGCCGGCGCGCGCGCCGAGTTCCAGGCGGCGTTCGCGATCCACCCCGACCCGGTGCTGATCTTCAACATCGCCTCGACCTACCGCCGCGAGGGCGATCGCCCGCGCGCGATCGAGCTGTACCGCGCGTTCCTCGACCGCGCCGACGCCGACGACCCGCGGCGCGACCTCGCGCGCCACACGATCGCCGAGCTCCAGGAGGAGATCGAGGACGAGCGGCGCGCGCAGCGCGAGGCGCGCGAGGCCGAGGCGCTCGCCGCCGCGCGCGCCCAGGCCGAGGCGCAGGAGGCGGCGGCGCGGGCGCGCCGCCACGGCTCCGGCGGCGGGGCGGGCGAGGGCGGCGGTGACGGCGACGGCGACGGCGTGGCCAGCGACCCGGGCGTCACCGACGCGCCCGGTGCCGCCGCCCCCGACCGCGCCGTCACCTGGATGCGCTGGGGCGGCGGCGGCCTCGTCGTGCTCGGGGTCGTCGCGTCCGGCCTCGCGGTCTCGGCCGCGGGCGACGTCGGCGACGCCGAGCGCGATCTCGAGGCGCTCGGCGCCGGGGCGAGCTGGGGCGTCGCCCAGCAGGCCGCGTACGACCGCGGCGTGGCGGCGGAGCGGCGCGCGTGGCTCCTCGCCGGCGCCGGCGTCGCCGCGCTCGCCACCGGCGTCGCGCTGTACGTCGTCGGCGAGCGCCGCGCCGAGCGCGCGGCGCCGACGGTGGCGATCCTGCCGGGCGGCGACGGCGCCGCGGTGGGCTGGTCCGGGCGGTGGTGACCGCCCCCGGCGCGCGCGCGGCGCCGGCTCACCGTCAGTAGTGGCCCTCGCCCTCGATCGCGTCGAGGCCGTAGATCGCCGCGCCGCCGAGGTCGACCTCGACCACCGACCAGCTATCGCCGCCGTCGTCGGTGCGCAGCACCTCGCCGCCGTCGCCCGCGATCAGCCCGACGCCCGCGGCGTCGAGGTGGATCGCGCGCAGCGCGCCGAGGCCGGGCCGCGTCACCTCGACGTCGCCGCCGGCCGCCGCGCGCACGACCGTGCCGTCGGCGCCGATCGCCAGCAGCTCGCCGGTGACGGTCGCCCACGCGCCGTACAGATCCGCCGCGGTCCCGGTCGCGACCGGCTCCCACGTGCGCCCGCCGGTCGCGCTGCGCAGCATCGCGCCGTCGTCCCCGACGACGACCGCGTGATCGCCGTGGTGCGACAGCGACACCGCGCGCGCCCCGGCGACGGACGTGACCTGCGCCAGCACGCCGACGCCGGCGTCCCACCGCCACACCGTGCCGTCGGTCGCGATCGCCAGCGCCGCGCCGCCGTCGGGGGCGCTGGCGACCGAGCGCCAGTCGCGCGCGCTGCCCGGCACCGCCTGCCAGCTCGTGCCCGAGTCCGGCGACACCCACAGCCCGCCGTCGCCCGCGACGTAGACGACGTCGGCGCGCGCCGCGGCGACGTCGCGCAGCGTCGCCGCCGTGCCGAGGTCGACCGCCTCCCAGCTCGCGCCGCCGTCGAACGTGCGCAGCAGGGTGCCGCCCTCGCCGACGACGAACGCCGTGTCGAGGCCGCGGCAGGTGATGCCGAGCAGATCGTCGTCGGTCTCGAGCGGGTAGCCGGCGCCGAGCGTGCCGTCGGGCAAGAGCTGCACCATCGTGCCGTCGGCGCCGACCAGCCACGCGCCTCCTCCTCCGCCGCCGGTGCCGCCGCCCTTCTTCTTCTCGCAGCCGGCGCTGCCCAGCACGACGATCGCGCCCGTCATCAGGGCGCCCTTCACGATCCGCATCAGGTCCGAGCTCATCGCATGCTCCTTCGCCCGCGAGGGCCATCGAGTTGTCGAGCCCACCCGGTGCAACGGGTGGGCCGGCGGACGTCCCGTCGAATCCCCGCAACGGCGCGAGGGTCTCGGCGCGCGCGCGTGGGAGCCGCGCCGCGCGCGGCGTAGGTCCCAGCCCACACCCGCGCGTCATCGCACGCGCGCCGTCGCGTGGTTACGGCTGGCCCGGCGTGTGCTCTTGCCCCGGACATGCGCATCGCTGTCCCCTCCGAGATCGTCGCCGGCGAGCGACGGGTCGCGCTCACCCCCGAGAGCGTCAAGCGGCTGGTCGCCAAGGGCCTCGCCGTGTCGGTCCAGCGCGGCGCGGGCGCCGCCTCCTTGATCCCCGACGCCGACTACGAGGCGGCCGGCGCGCGGCTCGAGCCGGACGCGGCGTCGACGTGGCGCGCCGGCGAGCTCGTCGTCAAGGTGCGGGCCCCGACGCCGCACGAGATCGACGAGCTGCGCGAGCACGCCGGCCTGATCAGCTTGATCGCGCCGTTCGCCGATCCGGACCGCGTCTACGAGCTGGCGCGGCGGCGCGGCGTCGTGCTCGCCGCGGACCTCGTGCCGCGGACCAGCGCCGCGCAGATGATGGACGTGCTGTCGTCGCAGGCGACGCTCGCCGGCTACCGCGCGGTGCTGCTCGCGGCCGAGGCGTCGCCGAAGCTGTTCCCGATGATGATGACCGCGGCCGGCACGATCGCGCCGGCGCGCGTGCTCGTGCTCGGGGCCGGCGTCGCCGGCCTGCAGGCGATCGCGACGGCGCGGCGGCTCGGCGCGGTGGTCGAGGCGTTCGACGTCCGCCGCGTCGTCAAGGAGCAGGTCGAGAGCCTCGGCGCGAAGTTCATCGAGGTGCCGATCGCGGAGGACGGCGCGGCCGCGGGCGGCTACGCGCGCGAGATGTCGCCGGCCTACCAGGCCGCGCAGGCCGAGCTGCTCGGCGCCGCGCTCGCGCGGTGCGACGCGGCGATCACGACCGCGCAGGTCCCCGGCCGCGTCGCGCCGACGCTGATCACCGCCGACCACGTCGCGCGGATGAAGCCGGGCGCGGTGATCGTCGACCTCGCGGCGGAGCAGGGCGGCAACTGCGCGCTGACCCGCACCGGCGAGCGCGTCGTCACCGACCGCGGCGTGCTCGTCGTCGGCGACACCGACCTGCCGAGCCAGCTCGCCGTCCACGCCAGCCAGATGTTCTCGAAGAACCTGGAGAAGCTGATCGTGCACCTGGTGCGCGACGGCGCCCTCCACCTCGATCCCGCCGACGAGATCGCGCAGGCCATGATGGTCTGCCGCGGCGGCGTGATCGTCCACCCGCGCGTCGCCCAGGCCGTGGCCCAGGCGCGCAAGGAGCTCGCAGCATGAGCGGACACGAAGTGAACGCGGTCTGGGTCTGCTGGAGATCAGGGGCGCGGCTGCGCGCGCCCGATCGATCGACACATGGCCCGACGGAGGTCGGGCCATGAGCGTCACCACCATCATGGGTCTCTACGTGTTCGCGCTGGCGCTGATCGTCGGCTGGCGCGTCATCTCCCACGTCCCGCACCTGCTGCACACGCCGCTGATGAGCGCGACCAACGCGATCTCCGGGATCTCGCTGGTCGGCTCGCTCGTCGCGGCCGGCAGCGGGCACGGCGGCGTCACCACCCTGCTCGGCGCGATCGCGGTGTGCGCCGCGACGATCAACGTCGTCGGCGGGTTCCTGATCACCGACCGCATGCTCAAGATGTTCCGCCGCCGGCCGGAGGTTGTGCGATGAGCTCGATGACCACCACGATCGTCCAGCTCGCCTACCTGGCGGCGTCCCTGCTGTTCATCCTCGGCCTCGCCGCGATGAACCGCACCGAGACCGCGCGCCGCGGCGTCCGGCTCGCCGAGGCAGGCATGCTGCTCGCCGTCGTCGGCACGCTGCTCCACCACGACATCGTCGAGTACCAGTGGATCGCGATCGCGGTCGTGATCGGCGCGGCGATCGGCACGGCGATGGCGCTGTACATCCCGACGGTCAAGATGCCGGAGCGGATCGCGCTGTCGCACGCGTTCGGCGGCCTCGCCGTCGCGCTCGTCGGCGTCGCCGAGCTGCTGCGCCACGGCGCCGCGCTCGACGAGCTCGCGCTGACCGCGGTCGGGCTCGAGGTGTTCCTCGGCGCGATCACGTTCACCGGCAGCCTCGTCGCGTTCGGCAAGCTGCAGGGCATGCTGCCCGGGCGCCCGATCGTGTGGCCGCTGCAGACGGCGGGCAACCTGCTCGGCGTCGTCGCGGCCGCCGCGCTGATCGCGTGGCTGGTGGCGGCGCCGGCGTCGTCACCGCCGCCGGCCGTCACGATCGGGCTCGTCGTGCTCGCGCTGGGCGCGATCCTCGGCGTGACGCTGGTCGTGCCGGTCGGCGGCGCCGACATGCCGGTCGTGATCTGCCTGCTCAACGCCTACGCCGGCCTCGCCGCCTCGGCCACCGGGTTCGCGCTCGGCAACAACGTCCTGATCATCTGCGGCGCGCTCGACGGCGGCTCCGGCGTGATCCTGGGCGTGATGATGAGCCGCGCGATGAACCGGTCGTTCCGCGACGTGCTGTTCGGCGCGTCGAAGGCGGGCGCGGCGGCGCCGACCAAGGCCCAGACGTCGACGTCGCTCGCCGCCGCGGCCGCGGTCGCGACGCTCGACGACGCCGCCGACGTGCTGCGCGGCGCGAGCTCCGTGATCATCGTCCCCGGCTACGGCATGGCCGTGTCGCAGGCGCAGCACGCGGTGCGCGACCTCGCCGCGGCGCTGGCGGCGAACGGCGCGACCGTTCGCTACGCGATCCACCCGGTCGCGGGCCGCATGCCCGGGCACATGAACGTGCTGCTCGCCGAGGCCAACGTGCCGTACGACCAGCTCCACGACCTCGACGACATCAACGACGACTTCGAGGCGACGGACGTCGCGCTGGTGATCGGCGCCAACGACGTCGTCAACCCGGCGGCGCGGACCTCGCCCTCGAGCCCGATCTACGGCATGCCGGTGCTCGCGGTCGAGAAGGCGCGGGCGACGATCGTGTTCAAGCGGTCGTTCGACCCCGGGTTCGCCGGCGTCGAGAACGAGCTGTTCACGCTGCCCAGCACGATGATGGTGCTCGGCGACGCCAAGAAGAGCCTCGCGGGCCTGGTCGGGCAGCTGCGCGGCGCCGACGAGGCGCGCAAGGCGGCGTGAGCCGCGGGGCGTCGGTCAGGTGTGCGCGCGGTGGCGCAGCAGCTCCATCAGGAACCGGCGCAGCCGCCGCTCGTGCGCCTCGCTCGGCTGCTCGGCGACCGAGATCAGGATCGCGCCGTCGTCGACCCGCGTGATCACCCCGCGCGCGCGCACGTTGTGATCGTCGAACCCGCTGCCCTGCACGTGCATCTCGACGTGCGTGCCGCGGACCCACCGCGCGTCGGTCGCGACGTAGATCCCGCCGGTGCGGATCTCGCGGATCCGCGCGTCCACCGTCTGCTCCTTCGAGCGCACGGCGATCGCCACGTCGCACGTCAGCGCCGGCGCGCCGTCGACCGGGACCGCGGTGATCAGGTCGACGATCACGCGCTCGATCGACGCGCGCACGACGGCGTCGTCGGGCGACCACCCGACGGGCGTGCGTCGGTCGTCCATCGCCTCCAGGCGATCCGCCAGCTCCGGCAACGACAGCGAGTTCAGCTCGATCTGCATGCGTTGGCTCCTCCCCCGGTGAAGCTCTGATGATGCACCGGCCGGGTGGACCCGATGTAAATGATGTGGCGAGGGTGACGAAATCGGTGGGACAGGGTGACCGGAGGCGGCACATCCCCCGCGATGTGCCCCGGGCCTGTGTGAAGGATTCCTTGGCGTGACCGTGCGAAACAATCGTTTTGCTTGCGCGCGGCGAGCCCGCAGGATGCCGGCAGGAGGTGCCCGTGTCCCATCGCCGCTCGCTCTTGCTGTGCTCCGCCCTGCTCGTGCCCGCCGCCGCGTGCGGCGACCCCGCGCCCGACGCCGGCCCAGACGCCGGCGACCCCGCCGCCGACGGCGCGCCCGGCTCGGCGGTCGCGCTCGATCGCTGCGCCGAGGACGGCGTCGCGCTCGAGGTGGCGTGGAACGTAGACAACCTGCACCCCGACACGGTCGCGATGACGCTGCTCCCCGACGGCACGGTCGTGCTCGCCTCCGCCGACGGCGCGGTCAAGCAGTGGTCGATCGGCACCTCGGCCGACGCCGCGCCGCTGCCGGGCGGGCGCCCCGCCTACGGCGAGCCGCTGACCGACGTCGGCACCGCGGTGCGCGCGCTCGGGGCGTCCGCCGACGGCGCGCGCGTCCTCGGCGGCGACGCCGCCGGCGCGCTCCGCCAGTGGACGGTGTCCGACGCGGGCGCGCTGCCGGCGCGATCGCTCGGCGCCGCGCCGCTCACCGCGGTGGCGGGCGTGGCCGGCGGCGGGATCGCCGTCGCCGACGACAGCTTCGGCGGCGCGATGCGCGTCGTCGCACCGGACGACGCCGGTGGAGACGGCGGCGACGTGCTCCAGACCGCGCTGTGGGGCGCCGTCGACGCCTCGGGGGAGCGGCTGATCGTCGCGACCGCCGACGGCCGGCTGCGCGCCCTGGTCTGCCGCTGATCGCGCTACGCTCGGCGGCCAGGGGGAACATGAAGGCCACCGAAGCGACCAACCGCAACTTCGCGCGCGCCGCGCGCCTCGTCGGGATCGACGCGGCGACCGAGCGCCAGCTCACGACGCCGTTCCGCGAGATCAAGGTCGAGCTGACCCTCGTCCGCGACGACGGCTCGATCGCAACGTTCACCGGCTTCCGCGTCCAGCACGACAACGCGCGCGGGCCGATGAAGGGCGGGATCCGGTACCACCCGGAGGTCGAGCCCGACGAGGTCAACGCGCTGGCGTCGCTGATGACGTGGAAGACCGCGGTCGTCAACCTGCCGTACGGCGGCGGCAAGGGCGGGATCAGCTGCGATCCGCGCCAGCTCTCGGCGGCGGAGCAGCAGCGGCTCACGCGCCAGTTCACCCAGAAGATCCACGACTGCATCGGCCCGCAGGTCGACATCCCCGCGCCCGACATGGGCACCAACGCCCAGACGATGGCGTGGATCGTCGACGAGTACTCCAAGTTCCACGGCTGGTCGCCCGGCGTCGTCACCGGCAAGCCGGTCGAGCTCGGCGGCTCGCTCGGACGCGACGCGGCGACCGGGCGCGGGCTGCTCTACGCCGCCGAGTGCGCGTTCGCCGACGCGGGCCGCAAGATCTCGGACTTCACGTACGCGATCCAGGGGTTCGGCAACGTCGGCTCGTGGGCGGCGCGGCTGTTCCACGAGGCCGGCGGCAAGATCGTCGCGGTGTCCGACGTCGACGGCGCCGTCCGGAATCCGGACGGACTGGACATCCCCGCGCTGTACGCCTGGTCGCAGCAGCACCGCACCGTCAAGGGCTTCCCCGGCGGCGAGGCGATGCCGGTCGACGCGCTGCTCGGGACGAGGTGCGACGTGCTGATCCCGGCCGCGCTCGGCGGCGTGATCACGAAGACGACCGCGCCGGAGATCCAGGCGAGCTGGATCCTCGAGGGCGCGAACCACCCCTCCGATCCCGACGCCGACGAGATCCTCGCGCGCCGCGGGATCCACGTCCTGCCCGACATCTACGCCAACGCCGGCGGCGTGACCGTCAGCTACTTCGAGTGGGTCCAGAACATCCAGCAGTTCTACTGGGACGAGGCGCGCGTCAACGACGAGCTGCGCCGGGTCATGCAGCAGTCGTGGACGGCGCTGCGGGACACCGCGCGCAAGCACGCCTGTGACCTCCGCGCCGCCGCGTTCGCCCTCGCCCTGTCGCGTGTCATGAGCGCGACGCGCCTGCGCGGCGTGTAGCGCCGCCTACTCAGAACCTGCCCGAGCGGCCCGGGTGCGCCCCGTGATCTCCGTGAGGCACGCGCGTATCCCGCGACGCGGGAGGGCGGGCGCGTGTACTGTCGCTCACGGATGGCGGAGCTCCCTGCCGACCTCGGCGCCCTCGATCAGGCGACGCTGCTGCGCGCGGTCGTCGACGCGGCCGAGCGCCTCGAGATCGGCGTGTCCGTGCTGCGGATCACCGAGCCCGACATCGTGCTCTACGCCTCCGAGGCCGCCGCCGCGATCTTCGGGCGGACGCGGGCGGAGCTCGAGGGGAGCTCGCCGTGGGGGGTGATCGCGCCCGAGGCGATCGCGGCGGAGCGCGAGCGCCTCGTCGCGCGCGGCCGCGGCGCCGCGCCGCCGACGTCGTTCGAGTCGGTCGTGCTGCGCCCCGACGGCACGCGCGTGCCCGTCGAGTTCGCGATGACCCGGATCGTCATCGACGGCGTCGCGATGAACGTCGCGTTCGTGCGCGACATCAGCGCCCGGCTCGCCGCGGTCGAGACGCTGCGCCGGTCCGAGGCGCGGTTCCGCCGCGTCGTCGAGGGCGCGCCGGACGGCGTCGTGATCCTCGAGCGCGGGCGCATCGCGTTCATGAACGAGCTCGCCGCCGAGCTGCTCGGCCTGCCGGACCCGGCCTCGGGCCTGGGCACGCTGATCACCGAGCACCTGCCGCCCGAGGACGCCGCGGTCGCGGTCGAGCGGATCGGCCGGATGCTGGCCACCGGCGCCACGTTCGAGCCGCTCGAGTACCGGGTCAAGCGCAGCCCCGATCGCGTCGTCGAGATCAAGTCGATCATGATCGAGCGCGAGGGCGCGCCGGCGGTGCTGGCGTTCGCCCGCGACATCACCGCGCGCAAGCGGATCGAGCGCGAGCTGCAGCGCGCCGAGCGGCTCGCCAGCATCGGCATGCTGTCGGCGGCTGTCGCGCACGAGATCAACAACCCGCTGACCTACGTCCAGCTGTGCCTGCAGTACCTCGAGCGCGAGCTGCCGGGCGCGATCGCCGGCGACGTCCGCGATCGCCTGCTCGAGCAGCTCCGCAACGCGCGCCACGGCGTCGATCGCGTCGCGACGATCGTCCGCGACCTGCGCGCGTTCGCGCGGTCCGACGAGAGCCCGGCCGGGCCGGTCGATCTCGTCGGCTGCGTCGATCGCGCGCTCAAGCTGGTCGACAACGACCTGCGGCACCGCGCGCGGGTCGTCCGCGAGGTCCGCGCGGTGTCGTCGGTGCGCGGCACCGCGTCGCGGTTCGAGCAGGTGTTCCTGAACCTCTTGATCAACGCGTCGCAGGCGCTGCCCGAGAGCGATCCGTCGCGCCACGAGATCCGCGTCGACGTCGGCCCGTACGGCGCCGACGAGGTCGCGGTGACGATCACCGACACCGGCGAGGGCATCCCGCCGGAGCTGCGCGAGCGCGTGTTCGAGCCGTTCTTCACGACCAAGGCGCTCGGGGAGGGCACCGGCCTGGGGCTGAGCGTGTGCCGCAGCATCATCGAGCAGGCCGGCGGTCGGATCGAGCTCGACCCCGCGACCGCGCGAGGCACGACGGTGCGCGTGATCGTCCCGGTCTATCGCGGCGAGCCGCTGATGATGCCGATGCCGATCGCCGCGGACGCGCCGGCGGAGACGCCGCGCCTCCGCGTGCTCGTGGTCGACGACGAGGCGCTCGTCCGGCGCGTGCTGTCGGTCGCGCTCGCCCGCCACCACGACGTCGTCGTCGCCGAGCACGGCCGCGAGGCGGCGGCGGTGCTCGAGGCCGGCCCCGCGGTCGACGTCGTCGTGTGCGACCTGATGATGCCCGAGATGAACGGCCAGGACCTGTACGAGCAGGTCGCCGCCCGCGATCCGGCGCTGGCGCGCCGGTTCGTGTTCATCACCGGGGGCGCGCTCGGCCCGAAGCTGTCCGCGTTCCTCGACGGCGTCGCCGTGCCCGTGCTGCACAAGCCGTTCGAGATGAAGCAGGTGCTCGAGCACATCGCCGCCGCCGCGCAGCAGTGACGCCTTAGCGCCAGTCGCGGTCCTGGACGTCGCGCCACCGCGCGCTCGCCTCGTCGGCGGCGGCGCCGACGTCGCGGGTGACCGCGGCGACGCGGACCCACGGGAACGTCTCGACGAGGAACGCGGCGAGCTGGTCGCGGTCGTGGCCGGCGAACGGGCCGCTGAGCAGGCACACGTCGGCGTGGGTCGCCTGGCGGGACAGCAGGTCGATCACCTCGAGCGGCGTGCGCGGCACCAGCGGCGTCATCCCGCGCGCGCGCACCGCCTCGGCGAGGCGCGCGCGGCGATCCTCCGCGCCGTCGAGGATCACGACCGGTCGCGTCTGGGCGGCGGCGTAGGCCGCGACGACCTCGTCCTCGAGCACGTCCTCGGCGGCCGGCGGGACGCGCTCGAAGTCGATCGCGAGGCGCGCGCCGGGGGAGCCGACGCGCGGCTCGAGCCGCACGACGCGTCCGAGCACGACCAGCCGCGGTCGCCCCTGGATGTCGAGCTCGACGTCGAGCGGGTCACCGGCCTCGGGCGGCGTCGCCGGGGTCGCCAGCATCGACAGGCCGTACAGCGACAGGTTCTCGAGCACGCCGCGGATGACCCCGTGGTCGGCGTGCAGGATCACCTCGCCGTGCACCGGCGCGCGCAGCGCCCGGCGTCGGTTCGATCGCCCGTGCGTCGATGAGGCCATCCGCTCCCCTTTCATGATCGAGGATGGCCCGGGGCGCGGCCCGGGCGCGAGCGAAATGGTGGCCCTCACGCGCGGCGGCGGTGTCGCAGCGACGCGACGCCACGTTGCTGCCGCACCGCGTCGCGGGAGTGCCCGCTGGCGGGGCGTGGGGTATCTCGGCGGGGTGGGTCCCGCGCGGCTTCGCCTCGCGGGCGGGGCGGCGAGCCCCGTGTGGACGACCGAGGCCCGTGTGGACGACCGAGCCCCGTGTGGGATCTTTGCGGGGTGGGCCCCGCGAGGCTTCGCCTCGCGGGCGGGGCGGCGAGCCCCGTGTGGTCAGTCAATCGGCGGGAAGTCGTCGCACGCCTCGCTGAACAGCGCGAGCGCGTCGGCGAGCCCGACCGTGAGGTCACCCTCGCAGATCGACGAGAACACGGCGTTCGTCCCGGTCATCGTGACGAACTCGTCGAGGCGCTGGGCGTAGTCGGCCGAGCCGAAGTCCGAGGTGCAGTCCGACGGGCCCGGCCCCGCGATCACCGCGGTCGCCCACCGGCCGCGGTCGCCGGTGAACTGATCGAGGAAGCCGACGTAGTTCGACACCGGCTCCATCTGGGAGGAGCACAGCGTCTCGGTGAACTGGAGCGTCACCGACTGCTCGTAGGAGCAGTCGTTCTCGTCGGTGAGGATCACGATCCCGAGCAGCGCGTCGGGCCGGCGGAACCCGGCGTTGGTGCCGTCGGCGACCCGCGCCTCGAACGCGCGGCGCATCGCGCCGAGCGGCATCTCGTCGGCGGAGCCGTTGACGCCCAGCGCCGCCGCGCACGCGAACGTCGCGGCCGGATCCGGGTCGCCCGGCTCGATCCAGCGCCGCGCCATGTCGCAGCGCTGGAGCATCGCGCCGTTGTCCCCGCCGTCGATCGTCGTGGGGAGGTTGCCGATCCCCGGGATGGTCATGTTGTACGTGTAGTCGACCGCCGTGCTCGTCACCGCGACGCGGTAGTCGAGGCCGGACTCGGCGATGACCTCGATGAACGCCGGAAAGTTGGTGGCGAGGTTGGTCTGCTCCTCGCCCATCGAGCCGGAGTTGTCGACGACGAACAAGAGGTCGATCTTCTCGCACCGCGCCGCCGGCCCGCCGTCCGGGTAGTCGACCGGTGGCCGGGCGTCGGGACGTCCGGCGTCCGGACCGGACGGGTCGTCGTCGTCGTCGCCGGTGTCGTCGCCGCTCGACGACGGGCCACAGGCGAACAGCGTGATCATCAGGGTGGGCGCGAGCAGCGACAGACAGCGGCGCATTCGGAACCCCCTCGGGTGCCAGGTGCCAGTACCGGGTGGCGGCACTCTAGCGATCTCGCCGTCGAAACCACAAACCTTCTCGACTGTCGCGGTCTGTCCCGCGACTGTGGCATTTCGCGACGGTCCCGCGATCCCCTGCACATTCCGGGAGAAATTCCCGTCGCACGGCGGTGAGATGCCGCGCGCGCTCGCGCCCCGCGCCCCTTGGAACTGCGAGACGGGCTGGTACTCTCCGGCACCTCAATGGCCGTGGTTCGCTCGCGTCCGTCCGCGTCCGCCCTCGTCGTTGCCGCCTCGCTCGCGCTGCCCGGCTGCCGCGTCCACGACGTCACCCGCGACCCGAGGCCGCCGGTCGTCGTGCCGGGCGCGTGGCATGTAGCCGGTGGCGGCGCGACCGCGCCGGATCGGTGGTGGGGCGCGTTCGGCGATCCCGGCCTCGACGCCGCGATCGACCGCGCGCTGTCGGGCAACTTCGATCTGCACGCGGCGTGGGCGCGGCTCGAGCAGGGCGTCGCGCTCGCCGGTCAGGCCGGCGCGCTGCGGTTGCCCGAGGTGTCGGCGACGCTGTCGGCGAGCCGGCAGTCGAACCGGTTCGAGCTCGGCGAGCCGATCGGCGAGCTCCGCGTCACCTCGAACGCGTTCAGCGCCGCGATCGGCGCCGGCTACGAGGTCGACCTGTGGCGCCGCGTCGACAGCAACATCGCCGCGATCGGCCAGGACGTGATCGCGCTGCGCGACGACATCGAGACGATCGCGGTGACGCTGGCGGCGTCGGTGGCCGAGGTGTGGCTCGACGCGCGGCTGCACCGCGCGCGCCGCGCGCTGCTGACCACCCAGCTCGAGATCAACCAGAAGTCGCTCGAGCTGCTCGAGTCGCGGTTCCGCGAGGGCCTCGGCACCACGCTCGACATCTACCAGCAGCGCTCGCTCGTGTCCGGAACCCGGTCGCAGCTGATCGCGACCGAGGCGGCGCTGGTCGCGCTCGAGGCGCAGCTCGCCGTGCTGATCGGCGCCACCGTCGCCGACGCGCAGGCGCTGCTCGCCGCGGCGCCCGAGGCCCTGCCCGCGGTGCCGGCGGTGCCGGAGGTCGGCGTGCCGGCGTCGCTGCTCGATCGCCGCCCCGACGTCCGCGCGGCGCGCCGCCGGCTCGAGGCGGCGGACCACCGGATCGCCGTCGCCGTGGCGGACCGGCTGCCGGCGCTGCGGCTGTCCGGCCAGCTATCGCTGTCGTCGAGCTCGATCGCGGACCTGATCGCGACGCCGCTGTACTCGCTGCTCGCCTCGATCACCGGCCCGATCTTCGACCACGGCCGGCGCAAGGCCGAGGTGGACCGCACCCGCGCGGTCGTCCAGGAGCGGCTCGCCGCCTACGGCGGCGCGATGGTCCGCGCGATGGCCGAGGTCGAGGCGGCGCTGGCCCAGGAGCGCCACCAGCAGGCGCTGCTGGTCGAGCTCGCGACCCAGACCGAGACCGCCGCGGCGATGGTGCGCGAGGCGCGCTCGGCCTACCGTGAGGGCCAGATCGACTACCTGCCGGTGCTCAGCGCGATCCAGGCCGAGCAGACGGTGGCGCTCAACATCCTGACCGCGCAGCGCCAGCTGTTGAGCCTGCGCGTGTCGCTGTACCGGGCCCTCGGCGGGACGTGGACGTCCGCGCTCGAGGCGCCGGCGAAGCTGCCGCTCGAGGCGGCGACGGAAGAAGGAAGCCGATGAGCGACGACGTCAACATCCAGGAGGAGGTCGCGGGCGAGGTCGGGCTGGTCCGACAGATCATCCGCGCCGTCGTCGTGATCGTCGTGATGATCGCCGGGTTCTCGGTGATGAAGTTCCTGATGGACCTCAAGCCGGAGCCGGCGAAGATCCCGAGCAAGGACACCTCGCCGATCGTCAAGACGATCCGCGGCGAGGTGAGCCGTCAGCAGATCGCGGTGGTGGCGTCGGGGACGGTCATGCCGGCGCGCCAGGTCGTGATCGCGGCCGAGGTCGGCGGCCGGGTCACCTGGATCAACCCCGAGGTCGAGCCGGGCGGTCGGTTCAAGACCGGCGCGTCGCTGCTCAAGGTCGACGCCCGCGACTACCAGCTCGCGGTCGAGCAGCAGGCGGCGCAGGTGACGCTGGCGCGGACCCAGCTCGAGGTCGAGAAGAGCCGCCGCCGCGTCGCCGAGAAGGAGTGGGAGGCGTTCGGCGAGAAGCCGGCCGAGGGCTCGGTCGCCGCGCGTGATCCGCAGATCAAGGCCGCCGAGGGCGCGGTCAAGGCGGCGGAGAGCGGCCTGCGACGGACGCGGCTCGCGGTGTCGAAGGCGGGCATGATCGCGCCGTTCAACGCGATGGTGCTCGAGCGCCGCGTCGATCTCGGCCAGCTCGTCGTCCCCGGCACGCCGCTGGCGACGCTGGTCGGGACCGACCAGTTCTGGGTCCAGGTGTCGATCCCGTACGAGCGGCTGGCCTGGATCGACGTGCCCGGCGTGGCGGGGGTCGGCCCGACCGGCGGCTCGAAGGTGACGGTCGAGCAGCGCGTCGGTGACCAGCGGATCGTGCGCAACGGTCGCGTCGTCCGGCTCGCCGGCGACGTCGATCCGATCGGTCGGATGGCCAAGCTGCTGGTCGAGATCGACGATCCGCTCGGCCTGTCGACCAGGCCCGCCGCGGGCGAGGCGCCGCTGCCGCTGCTGCTCAACTCCTACGTCGAGGTCTCGATCGGCGGGCGTGAGGTCGAGGACGTCGTCGAGCTGCCGCGGATCGCGCTGCGCGGCGACGACAGCGTGTGGACGGTCGTCGACGAGAAGCTGGCGTTCGTGAAGGTCGACGTCGTGTGGCGCCGACGGGACACGGTGCTGGTGCGTGGCCTGCCGGCCGGGGCCGAGATCATCATCTCGCCGGTGCCCGGCCCGATCGACGGGATGAAGGTCCGCCGCCCGAGCGCGGGCAAGCCCGCCGACGCGGCGCCCGCGGCGCCCGCGCCTGCCGAGCGCGGGCCGCACAGCGCCGCGCCCGCGGGCGACGCCGGAGTCGCGACGCCGTGAGGGTCCTCAACGCCGCGCCGACCGAGGACGTCACCAAGAAGGGCATCTTCGCGTGGTTCGCGCGCAACCCGGTCGCCGCGAACATCCTGATCATCGCGGTGATGGCGGGCGGGCTGTTCCAGCTGTTCACGATCAAGCAGGAGGTCTTCCCCGAGGTCGAGCTGGACATGATCGTCGTCCAGATCCCGTACCCTGGGGCGAGCCCCGAAGAGGTCGAGACCGGCGTCACCCTCGTCACCGAGGAGGCGATCCGGACGATCGACGGGATCAAGCGCATCACCTCGACCTCCGGCGAGGGCTTCGCGGCGATCATCGTCGAGCTCCAGGTTGGCACCGACGCGACCGAGGCGCTCAACAAGGTGCGCGCCGCGGTCGACCGGATCACGACCTACCCGGCGCAGGCGGAGCAGCCGCTGATCTTCTCGCCGACGACGCGCGGGCAGACGCTGGCGATGGTCCTGTACGGCGACCAGCCGCCCCAGGTGCTCAAGCAGTGGGCGGAGCGCGTCCGCGAGGACCTGCTCCAGCTGCCCGAGATCACCGTCGTCGAGATCGAGGGCCTGCCGCCGCCCGAGCTCTCGATCGAGATCCCGCAGGCCACGCTGCGCCAGTACCGGCTGACGCTCGACATGGTCGCGAACATCATCCGCGCCGCGTCGATCGAGCTGCCGGCCGGCCGGATCAAGTCGGAGAGCGGCGAGGTGCTGCTTCGCACCTCGGACCGCCGCGACACGGCCGAGGAGCTGGCCGAGGTCGTGATCGTCGCGCAGCCCGACGGCACCGAGATCAAGCTCGGCGACCTCGCGACGATCACCGACGGCTTCGCCGACACCGACCAGCGCGCCTACTACGACGGCCACCCGGGCGTGCTGATCAACGTGTTCCGCGTCGGCGAGGAGAAGCCGCTCGAGGTCTCGGCGGCGGCCAAGGCGTACATGGACTCGGTCAAGGACAAGCTGCCCGAGGGCGTCGACCTCGTCGTGTTCTTCGACGCCAGCGAGTTCTACCAGAGCCGCATGGACCTGCTGCGCGACGACGCGCTGCAGGGGCTGATCCTGGTGATCATCGTCCTCGGCCTGTTCCTCGAGATCCGCCTGGCGTTCTGGGTGACGATCGGCATCCCGACGTCGTTCCTCGGCGCGGCGCTGTTCCTGCCGCCCGCGGACGTGTCGATCAACATGATCTCGCTGTTCGCCTTCATCCTGGCGCTCGGCATGGTCGTCGACGACGCGATCAACATCGGCGAGTCGGTGCACCGCTACCGAGAGGAGGGCTACGACCGCGTCCAGGCCGCGATCCTCGGGGTCAAGGAGGTCGCCGTACCGGTGACGTTCGCGATCACGACGATCATGATCGCCTACGCCCCGATGCTGTTCATCCCGGGGGTGATGGGAAAGTTCTTCCGCATCATCCCGATCGTGGTGATGGGCGTGCTGTTCATCTCGTTGCTCGAGTCACTGTTCATCCTGCCGGCGCACCTCGCCCACTCCAAGCAGAGCCGCGGCGGCTGGATGAAGGCGATCGACCGCGCGCAGGGCAAGATCGCCGCCGGCCTCGACTGGATGATCGCGAGGACGTACGTCCCGATCGTCAAGGCCGCGACGCGGCGGCGCTACCTCACGCTCGCGATCTCGCTCAGCCTGCTGCTCACGACCTGCGGCCTCGTCGGCGGCGGGCACGTCAAGCGGTCGTTCATGCCCGAGATCGAGGGTGACACGGTCACGTTCGAGGTGCGGCTGCCGTTCGGGACGTCGCCGAAGCGGGCCGAGGAGCTCGAGGCGTTCATGGTCGCGCAGGCGCACGCCGTGATGGACGAGCACGGCGGCACCGACAAGATGGCGCGCGGCATCTACTCGCAGATCGGCGCGCAGCTCCAGGGCGGCGGCCCGTCGAGCGGCGTCCCCGACCTCGGCGCGCACATCGTCGCGGTGATGGTCTACATGGTCGAGATGGACAAGCGCGCGCTCCACGCCACCGAGTTCGGGCGGCAGTGGCGCGAGCGGGTCGAGTCGTTCCCGGGGATCGAGTCGATGGACGTCGTCGCGACCACCAGCTTCGGCGGGCAGAAGGCGATCGACGTCGAGCTGTCCCACCCCGATCCGCAGACGCTGCGCGACGCCGCGGCGCGGCTCGCGTCCGAGCTGAGCGTGTTCGCTGGTGTCAAGGACGTCGACGACGGCTACACCGACGGCAAGCCGCAGCTCGACCTGCGGCTGCGCCCCGAGGCGCGCGCCGCCGGGATGACGACGTGGGAGCTGGCGACCGCGGTGCGCAGCGCGTTCTACGGGGCGGAGGCGCTCCGCCTGCAGCGCGGCCGTGACGAGGTCCGCGCGTACGTCCGGCTGCCCGCGGCCGAGCGCGACACCGAGCACGGGTTCGAGGAGATGATCATCCGCACCCCGTCGGGCAGCGAGATGCCGCTGGCGGCGGTGGCCGAGGTCGACCGCGGCCAGTCGTACGTCGAGATCCGGCGGATCGACGGCCGCCGCGCCGTGTCCGTGACCGCGGACATCGACCAGAACGAGGGCAACGGCGCCGAGGTGGTCGGCGCGCTGACCAAGACCGTGCTGCCGGCGCTCGTCGCCGACTACCCGCAGCTGTCGTGGACGATCGGCGGCGAGCAGCGCGAGCAGGAGGAGTCCCAGCGCAGCCTCGGGCTCGGCATGCTCGCCGCGATCGGCGTGATGTACGCGCTGCTGGCGATCGTGTTCCGCAGCTACGTCCAGCCGCTCGCCGTGCTGTTCGCGATCCCGTTCGGGATCGTCGGCGCGGTGATCGGCCACATCGTCATGGGCTACTCGATCAGCCTGATGAGCCTGATGGGGATCGTCGCGCTCGCCGGCGTCGCGATCAACGACTCGCTGGTCTACGTCGACGCGATCAACCGTCGCCGCGAGGCCGGTGCGTCGCCGTGGCGCGCCGCGGTCGAGGCCGGCGCGATCCGCTGCAAGCCGATCTTTCTCACCGCGCTGACCAGCTTCATCGGCCTGTTCCCGCTGATCACCGAGACCTCGCTGCAGGCGCGGTTCCTGATCCCGATGGCGGTGAGCCTGGGCTTCGGGATGATCTTCTCGACCGCGGTGACGCTGGTGGTCGTGCCGTGCTTCTACCTGATCATCGAGGACATCAAGCGCGGCCTGGGCAAGGCGTGGCGCCTGGTGTGGGGACCGACGACGTCGGCCTGACGCGGCGCTAGAGCTGCGCTCTCAGGATTCATCAAAACTCAGATCGTCGTCGGAGAACCACCGCTCGTCCTGAGCCTCTCACCGACGTCGTCGGAAATTGCCGTCAGACGAACAGCCATGTTCCGCTCACCCTGAGCTGCGCCGAGCGCCAGCGAGGCGCTGGTCGAAGGGTGTTGGCAGTCCTTCATGCGACGCAGCGAGCCACGACTGTCACCATCCACCATCCTCAGGATTGATCAGATCTCTGGTTCCTTGAACCGGTTGTGATTCCCAACCGTTCGCCCTGAGCCGTGGGGGGGGGGGCGGCGGCCCCCCCCCCCCCGAATACCGGCCCCGCACCGCGGACTGGAACCGAGCGGGGGGGGCGGCGCCGGAGTTGGACCCCACGGGGGGGTAGCGGGGGTTTTGAAA
>WYBA01000368.1 GCA_011526095.1 Myxococcales bacterium
GGAGACGGAGACGGAGACGGAGACGGAGACGGAGACGGAGACGGAGACGGAGACGGAGACGGAGACGGAGACGGAGACGGAGACGGAGACGGAGACGGAGACGGAGACGGAGACGGAGACGGAGGCGCAGCGGACTGTCAGCGTCCTTCGACACGGGCCTCGCTGGCGCTCGGCCCTGCTCAGGACGAGCGGGGGCTTGCCGACGGAGACGGGGGCGGAGACGGAGACGGAGACGGCGCGCGCTATGGCGTCGACGCCTGCGCGCCCTCGAGCGTCTCGACCGTCGTGACTCGCTCCGGCGCGACGCGGGCGAGGATGGCCTCGCACAGCGCGGCCTTGTCCTCGATGTCGTAGGGCGCGGGCGCGCCGTCGCCCGGCACCAGCAGGCTGCGCGCCGGCTCGCCGCCGTCGACGAAGCAGGTGTGGGTCGTGGGCGACGACACGACCCGCGCGACGTCGTCCCACGCCAGGCGGAACCGGCGATCGCCGGCCGAGGTGACCTCGAGCCCGTCGTCGTCGACGATCACCGTCAGCCGCCACGCCGGCGACGCCAGGTACAGCCCGCCGAGGACGGCGCCGAGCGCGCCGGCGACCAGCCCGGGGACGACGCCCGCGAGCCCGCCGGCGAGGCCGAGCGCGCCGCCGCCGCCGAGCGCGGTCCACGCGAGGCCCCGGTAGCGCGGGCGGAACCGGAAGCGACGCGGCGCGGCCAAGGCAGCGGCTCAGCCCACGCGGCGGGCGATCGCGAGCCGCGCCTCGAGCGGGATCGACTCGAACAGCACCCCGATGCCGCGGTGCAGGACCATCGGCTCGGCGCCGTCGCGCGCGACGTGGGCGTCGGCGTCCCGGCGCCACAGCACCCACGCCAGCGCGTCGATCTTCAGGCCCTCGAAGTCGAACTGCATCGCCAGCCGCGACATCAGGGGCACCGGCTCGGTCGCGATGAACGCGCCGTTGGTCGACAGGTCGCGGACCACGCCGGGGAACCGCCGGCCGACGGCGGAGATGTCGGCGGCGACGCGCGAGTACACCTTCGCGACCTCCGGCGGCAGGTTCATCGGCGGCTGGCCGACGACCTCCACGAGCACGGGCTGGTTGATCAGGAGGCGGCGCGCGCGGCGGTGCTCGCTCATCGGAGCTCCAGGCTACCTCACCCGGGTGCCGGGCGGGACCTCGGCGTCCACCGCGGCGAGGCCGAGGATGGCGTCGTCGCCGGCGGCCAGGATCATGCCCTCGGACAGGATGCCCTTCATCTTGCGCGGCTCGAGGTTGACCACGACCACGACCTGCTTGCCGACGAGGGCCTCGGGCGCGTAGCGCTGGGCGATCCCCGACACGATGCTGCGGTCGCGACCCTCGCCGAGGTCGACCGTCAGGTGGAGCAGCTTGTCGGCCTTGGCCACCTTCACCGCCGCCTTGACCTTGCCGACCCGCAGGTCGAGCTTCTCGAAGTCGGCGAACTGGATCGGCGGCAGGACCGGCGCGGTCACCGGGGCCGGCGCCGGGGCGGCGGGGTCGGCCGGCGCGGCCGCCGCGGGCTCGGCCGGCAGCCACCGCGCCAGCAGCGCGTCCTTGCGCTTGTCGTCCAGGCGCGGGAACAGCGGCGTCGACGCGACGACCTTCACCGGCGGCAGGTCGTGCCCGAGCTGGCCGGGCTCCGGCCAGCCCAGCGGCGCGTCGTCGGCGACGCCGAGCCAGCCGTGCAGCGTCCGCGCGGTCGCCGGCAGCACCGGCGCGATCATCCGGCGCAGCCACCACGCCGTCGCGAGCAGGTCGTGCAGCACCTGGGCGAGCCGGACGTTGTCGCCGGCCTTCGCCAGCGCCCACGGCTGGGTCGCGTCGACCAGCCGGTTGCCCTCGGCGACGAGCCGCCACGTCGCCTCGAGCGCGCGCGACGGCTGGAACCCGTCCCACGCGGCGCGGGCGTCGCGCGCGGCCTCGTCGGCGACCCGGCGCAGCGCCGCGAACGGGCCCTCGGCCGCCAGCGCGGCGTCCGCCGCCGGCGTCGCCTGCGCGCCGAACTTCGTCACCATCGCGGTGATCCGGTTGATCAGGTTGCCCAGGTCGTTGGCGAGGTCGGCGTTGTAGCGGTCGAGCAGGTTCTCGAAGATGAGATCGCCGTCGTTGCCCAGCGGCGTCTCGCGCAGCAGGAAGTACTTCAGCGCGTCGATCCCGGTCTCGGGCACGCTCGACAGCTCGCCGAGATCCGACGCCAGCTTGACCGGGTCGACCCGCGTCGCCGGGATCGACTTGCTGATCTTGCGCCCGCCGATCGTCCACCAGCCGTGGCACAGGATCGTGCGCGGCAGCGGCAGCCCCGCGGCCATCAGGAAGCACGGCCAGTAGACCGCGTGGAACCGCAGGATGTCCTTGCCGATGAGGTGGGTCGCGGCGCGCCAGTACGTCCCGAACTCGCGCGGCTCGCCGCCGGCGTCGTCGTCGAACCCGCCGAGGGCGGAGACGTAGTTGGTGAGCGCGTCCATCCACACGTAGATGACGTGGGCGCGGCCCTCGGGATCGTCCTCGGGCACCGGGATGCCCCACGCGAAGCTCGTCCGGGATACGGACAGATCGCGCAGGCCGCCGCGGACGAACGACACGACCTCGTTCTTGAAGTGCTCGGGCTGGATGAAGTGCGGGTGGCGCTCGATGTGCTCGAGCAGCGCCTCGCCGTACCGCGACATGCGGAAGAACCAGCTCCGCTCCTTGTCGAGCCACGCGACCGGGCGGCCGTGGGTCTTGCAGTGCCAGGCGTCGCCGGCCTTGTCGAGGTCGCTCTCCTTGTAGAACGCCTCGCACCCGACGCAGTACCAGCCCTGGTAGGTCGCCAGGTACAGATCGTCGGCGTTGCGCGCGCGGATCCGCCGCCACAGCCGGGCGACGACCGCCTTGTGGCGCGCGTCGGTGGTGCGGATGAACCGGCGGCGCGCGCCGTCGGCGGTGAACGGGCCCATGTCGAGCTGCGTCCACGTGTGGGCGAACCGCGGCGCGACGTCGTCGCACAGCGCCTGCGGCGTCAGCCCGCGCTTGGCCGCGGCCTCCTGGACCTTCTCGCCGTGCTCGTCGGTGCCGGTGAGCATCAGCACGTCGTCGCCCGCCATCGCGTGGAACCGCGCGAGCGCGTCGGCCGCGATCGTGGTGTAGGCGTGGCCGAGGTGGGGGACGTCGTTGACGTAGTAGATCGGCGTGGTGATGTAGAAGGGCTTCATGCGTCGTGCTCGGGCTCGTCGGGGGACGTGGGGGCGGGCGGGGCGTCGGGCTCGGCGGCGTCGGGCTCGGGCTCGTCGTCGGGGGCGTCGTCGGGCTCGGCGTCGGGCTCGTCGCCGCGGCCGGCCGGGGCGCCGGGGTGCGGCGCGTTGCCCGACGGGAACATCGGGCGGATCTCGTGGGCCGCGAGCACCTCGGACTCGCCCGGGCCGGTGGCGACGCGGATGCGCTGGCGCAGCACGTCGACCTCGACGACGCGGCCCTCACCGGTCGGCGTGTAGACGCGCTTGCCCAGGCGGGGCAGGCCCTTGCGCAGCTCCGCGTAGGTCGCCTGCTCGTAGACCAGGCAGCACTTGAGGCGCCCGCACTGGCCCGACACCTTGGTCGGGTTGAGCACCATGCCCTGGTCCTTGGCCATCTTGATCGAGACCGGCACGGTCTCGGGCAGCCAGGTCGAGCAGCACAGCTCGAGCCCGCACGAGCCGATGCCGCCGACGAGCTTGGCCTCGTCGCGCGCGCCGACCTGGCGCAGCTCGACCCGCGCGCCGGTGGCGGCGCCGAGATCGCGGATCAGGTCCCGCAGATCGACGCGCTCGTCGGAGGTGTAGTAGACGAGCAGCCGCTTGCCGCCGCTCGCCGGCGCCTCGACCCGGAAGATCTTCACCGGCAGGCGCAGCTCGCGCGCGCGGTCCTTGGCGATCACCAGCGCCGCGGGCGCGGCGACGGTGTCGTCGTCGGGGCGCGCGCGCCGGACGATCTTGCGCAGCGCGCGGTCGCCGGCGCCGCGGCGGCCGACCACGGTGGCGACGGTGCCGACCCGCGTGCCGCGCTCGACCTCGACGACGACGCGATCGCCGCGCTGCCAAGCCGCGTCGCCGCCGTCGAACCACGAGATGCGGCCGGCAGGCTGGAACTTCACGCCGACGGGCTGGACGACGTGCTGCGCGAGCGCGGCGGCGCCGTCGCTCGTCGCGGCCTCGCTCTCGGCGGGCGTCCACGACGCGGGATCGGGGTCGTCGTCGGGCGGCTCGGGCGGCAGGTCCGGGCCGAGCGTGATCTCGGGCGCCGGGCCGAGGTCGTCGGGCGCGGGGCGGACCGGCTGGTGCTCGCCGGACTCATCGACGTCGTCGCGCGGCGGGGCGTGCCGAGGATCGCGGTCCGCGGCGGTCGGGCCGCCGGGCGCGCGGTCCCGAGCGCGGGCGTCGCGGTCCTCGCGGCGGGGGCGCTCGGCACGGTCTCCTCGCTCGGGGCGCTCGGCACGGCTTCCACGCTCGGGGCGCTTGCCGCGGTCGCCTCGCTCGGCGCTCGGCGCGCGCTCGGCGGCGGGGCGCTCGCCGCGCTCGGGGCGGTCCCCCGGCGGTCGCTCGCCGCGCGGCGCCCGGTCGCCGGGCGGACGCGGGCCGCGCTCCGGCCGGGCGCCCGGCGGGCGTTCCCC
>WYBA01000369.1 GCA_011526095.1 Myxococcales bacterium
GCAGCTGCCGGTACAGATCGGTGTCGCGCACGAGCCGACCGTACAACGCCCTGACCTCCGTCGCAGTCGCTGCTCACACGCCGCGCGTCACGCTCGTCGGGAAGCCACCCGGATCCCGGATGGGCCCCGGATCTCAGCGATCACTGTGGGGATCGGAAGAACGACATCGATTCGTGACCTTGCACGGCAGCTTGCTCGTCACGTTTAGATCGAGGCAGGACAGTGGTGTGTCACGTGTCGACGCTGTCTGCGGGCTTCCTAGTCCACAGGGATCGTCTCGTACGTCTCGCTTGTTGCGTAGCTCCTTACGACTGCGCCATTCACCACCGAGTAGCTGCCAGACATCGTCCGCACAAACAGGACGCCCGACGATCCTCCGCCGCCAGCGCCACGCGTGCCCCCAGCGCCACCCGCGGTGGGCACCGTGTCGTTGATCGTCCCATTGCCGGTTCCTCCAGACCCGCCGACCGGGTTCGAGCCACTCGATCCACCAGCCGCGACACCTGACGCCGTGCCTCCGTCGGCACCGGCGGCGGTACCTAGGACGCCGACGCCCCCGCCGCCGCCGCCCTTGGTTGACACGACCACAGCTGAACCGCTCAGCGTAACCGTTGGCGCCTCGAGCAGGACGAGTCCGCCGGACCCTCCACCGGACCCGGAGTAGGTGACGCCGCTGAGGTTCCCCTGCACCCGCCCTCCACCCCCGCTGGCGTCGATGGTTCCGCTGCCAGTGAGTTGGATCTGGGACCTGCTCACGATCTGCACTGCGCCACCGCCACCGCCACCATACGTAGCGCTGCCACCAGGACATCCCCCTTGGAGGGGCGTTTCGTTCTCGAAGTACGGACCGCCGGCGGCACCCGAGCCGGCTTGGCTGGAACCGCCGTTGCCTCCGTTCGAGGCGCGGCCTCCGCCGCCCGAGCCGCTTGTGGAGCCAGTCGCGCCGGCGCAGCTCGCCGAGGTACCCATCGAGCCCGGTCCGTCTGTGATTCCGTCAGCGGAGATGTCGAGCGTGCCCGTGAGTGTCACGCCGCCATCCACGAGGAATGCGACCGGGTATGAGCCGGATACTCTCGTTGAACCGCTGAAGGAGAGCGTACGCATCCAGTACACGCGAATGCCGGAGACGAGCGCGGTCTCCGTCGGTGTGCCGCACTCTCCGCTGTCTTCCGCGCCGTTCTCGTTGGCGTCGATGCAGAGCAAGCCCGTCGTGGTGTTGACCCTCGATGCCCCCTTGAACGCGACGTCTGCGCCGTCTTGCGACACTGTGAGGTACGGGTAGAGGTCGTAGCTTCCGTCGTCCAGCGGCTGCAGGTCCAGACACTTCTCCGACGTGCTCGAGCACTCCAGCGGGCAGTCGAACGCACGCTCGATCATCCCGGTCGGGCCGCAGTCGACGTAGTAGTCCGTCGTGTCGTTGCACACCTCCGTGTTGGGCGTGCACTGCATCAGGCGGAACTGCGTGCCCACCGCGCGGGCGGCGCTCATCGTCAGCGAGCACGACGCGCCGGTGCAGTCACCGGTGAAGCCGTCGAACCACGTCGACGAGTTGGGCGTCGCGGTGAGCGCCACGCCGGTCGTCCCGGTGTCGTAGTACCAGTTGCACGTCCCGGTCGTGCACGTGTTGCCGCCCTGCGTGACCGTGCCACCGCCGTCGCCGCCCATCGTGAGCGCGAGTCGGTACTGCAGGATCGAGCTGGCGCCGACGGTGAGGTTGGAGGTGATGTTGTTCAGCGCGCAGGTCGCGCCCGTGCCCGTGCACGCGCCCGACCAGCCGTTGAAGCGGTTGCGCGAGGCGCCATTCTGGTCGCCCTGGTTCTGGGTGAGCGTGAGACCGTCGCCCTCGAACACGTACGTCAAGCAGTTCATCTGCGGAGTCGTGCACGTGCTCGACCCGCCAGTGACCGTGCCGCTGCCGCTCCCGGTGGCATTCACGGTCACCGTCCACTGGCGGCGGAAGGTGACCCTGACGGTCCTCGCCGTCGTCATGTCAGTGATGCACATCCGCATGCCGGCGATGCACGCGCTGCCGGTGCCTTCCCACAAGGCCACCTCCCAGCCGGCGGTCGGGGTCGCGGTCAGCGTGACGTCGGTGTCGTTGAGGTAGTCGTGCTCGCAATCCGTGCCGCAGCTGATCCCCGCCGGGTCCGAGGCCACGGTGCCCGATCCAGTCACCTCCACGGTGAGGTGGCGTGCGACCGCGAAGGTGGCGCTCACCGCGTGCGACGTCGACATCGACAGGCTGCACGAGCTCCCGGCGCAGTCGCCGCCGTATCCGGTGAACAGCGCGCCGCCGCTCGCCGTCGCGGTCAGCGACGCCGTGGCGCCGGTGTCGTAGTACCAGTTGCAGGTTCCGCTGCCGCAGCTGTTGCCGTTGCCGGTGACCGAGCCGCTCCCAGTGATCATGACTGCGAGCCGGTACTGCAGGATCGAGCTGGCGCCGACGGAGAGGTTGGAGGTGATGTTGTTCAGTGCGCAGGTCGCGCCCGTGCCCGAGCACGCGCCCGACCAGCCGCCGAAGCGGCTCTGCGACGCGCCGCCCTGGGCCCCCTGGTTCTGGGTCAGCGTGACGCTCTCGCCCTCGAAGACCGTCTTCGTGCAGTTCATCATCGGCGTCGTACACGTGAGGCCCGTGGTCGTGACCGAGCCACTGCCGCTGCCGCTGGTGTTCACGGTGATCGTCCACTGGCGCCGCAACTCGACGGTGACGGTGCGCGCCGCCGTCATGTCGATCGAGCACGTGTGGCTCGGCGCGGTGCACGCATCGGCTGCGCCGCCCCAGTCGTAGACCTCCCAGCCGGCGGCTGGCGTCACGGTCAGCATGACGTCGGTGTCGTGCAGGTAGCTCTCCGTGCAGTCCGTGCCGCAGTTGATCCCCGTCGGCACCGACGTCACCGTGCCCGAGCCGGTCACGGTCACCGTCAGCGCGCGGGCGACGCCGAAGGTGGCGGTCACGGCGCGCGGCGCGGTCATCCCCGGCGAGCACGACGAGCCCGTGCAGTCGCCGGAGAACGAGGAGAACAGCGAGCCCGCGCCGGGCGTGGTGGACAGCGACGGCGTCGCGCCGGTGTCGTAGTACCAGTTGCACGTCCCGCTGCTGCACGTGTTCGCGCCGGCCGTGACCGTGCCCGTCCCGGTGCCCGCGAGCGTGAGCGCGAGCCGGTGCTGCTGGATGAACGTGGCCATCACGGTCGTGTCGCCGGTGATCGTGAGGTCGCAGGTCGTGGCGGTGCCGCTGCATGCGCCGCTCCAGCCGGAGAACCGCGCCTGCGACGCGCCGCCCTGGGTGCCGGGGCTCTCGGTCAGGGTCACCTGGCTGTTCTCGAACGCGTAGGTCGAGCACGAGCCCGGGCAGGTGATGCCGCCGCCGGTGACCGTGCCGCTCGCGGCGCCGCTGCCGCCCGTCATCACCATCACCAGGTACTGCCGGCGGAGCTCGACGGTGACGTTGCGCGCCTGGTTCATCGTGGTCGAGCACATGCGCGCGCCGGCGCCGCAGCTCGTGCCCGTGCCGGTCCACGAGTAGACCTCCCAGCCGGAGGCCGGCGTCACGCTGAGCGTGACCGGCGTGCCCGCGTCGTAGATCTGCTCGCAGTCCAGCGCGCCCTCGCCGCACGAGATGCCGACGGGCGCGGAGGTGACCGTGCCCTCTCCGTTCACCATCACGACGAGCGGGTAGACCTGCCGGAACGAGGCGTCCGCGGTCGTCAGCGGCGTCGTGAGCGACACCGAGCAGACATTCGACGGGTTGGCCGCGGCGCACGCGCCCGTCCAGCTGTCGAACACGTGGCCGCTGTCGGCGGTGGCGGTGAGCTGCACCTGCGGCTCGTCGAAGCCGAACGTCTGCGTCGTGCAGCCGGCGCCGCACGAGAGGCCCGCCGGATCGGAGACGATCGACCCGCTGCCGGTGCGCGTGATCGCCAGCCGGGCCGTGGCGGTCGCCTGCAGGGCGGTGCTCACGCCGACCGTCGGGCTCTCGCGGACCGAGAGCTGCGTCGTCCACGCCCCGACCTCGCTCGGCGTGAACCGGACGACGACGTCGCAGGTGCCGAGCGGCTGCAGCGGCTGGCCGTCGCAGCCGTCGCTGGTGATCTCGAAGTTGTCCTCGTCGGCGAGCACCACGGTCAGCGGCGCGGTCGCCGACTCGCCGGTGTTGCGGACGGTGACCGTCTCGGTGCCCGAGGTCGAGACGATCTCGGTGGTGTCGAACGCCAGCGTCGCCTCGCTCACGAGCTCGAGGTCTCCGGCGGTGAGCCCGTTGCCGGTCAGCGAGATCGTGTCGGAGCCGCCCACCGGCGAGCTCACCGTGACGGTCGCCGCGCGGGCGCCGGCGTCGTCGGGCGAGAACCGCACGAGCACCTTGCACGTCTGCAGCGGCTGGAGCGGGCCGACGTCGCAGCCCTCGGCGCCGGCCGAGACGAAGGTGAACTCCGACGCCTGCGCGCCGGTGATCGTCGTCGAGATCGTGCCCGAGGCCGTCTCGCCGATATTCTGGACGAAGAACTCCTGCGGCTCGGTCGACTGCCCGACGGTGACGTCGCTGAAGTCGTGGCTGTCGACGTTGAGCTGGAGCTGCGCGGGGAGCAGGCCGCTGTCGGGCTCGGCGTCGGGCAGCGCGTCGATCCCCGCGTCGATCGACGCGTCGGGCTCCGCGTCCGGGCCGGCCTCCGGCTCGATGTCCGGCGGCGGCGGCAGCGCGCACGCGGCCAGCGCGGTCGCGAAGGTAAGGAGGAGAGATCGACGGGCCCAGGGGCCCCAGGTCACGAACGTCCGCTCACACATGCGGCGCGCACCGTAACAGAGTCGCTCGCGCGTTCGTTCGTGAAAGGTTGGTGGGCAGGACGACGCGGCTGGCAAGTTGCGGCACGCTGACGCGGGCATCGAGATCCTCCGGTGGGTCACGGCGCCGGATGTCGACGAGGCCCGCGCGCGGTTGCGTGGAATCTTCGGGATGGCGCAATGTCGCGAGATCCCGGCGCGAGGATCTCGCCCAAGGTGGGTCGCTCCTCCCGTCGGGGTGAGGCGAGGGCGCGCGGGCGAGGGCGTGTGGCGCGCCGGGCGGCGGAGGTGACCGGCGGTCACGCGCGACGGCGGCGTTCGGTCGCAGGTCGCGTCAGGCCGCGACCAGCGGGTTCCGCGTGCGCAGCGCCAGGAACCAGCTGAAGTCCCGGTCGGCGGTCCACAGCATCGACGACCTGATCGAGCAGATCGCGGCGACGCGCGCGTCGTGGACGAGCGGGCCTGTGATCCGGCCCGTGCGGATAAGGCGCTGGATCGTGTCCCAGTGGTCGTCGGTCTCGCCGAGCAGACGTGGAGCGTCGTCCCGGGAGACCGGGCCCGCCGGTGTGCATCGCGCCCTCGCCGCCGGCGGCTCACGGCTGACGCTCGAACGGTGCCGGCCACGACGACGTGACCGGCGGGGCGGCCGCGGGCTGCGCCCGCGAGCCCCGAGCCGCCGGCGCGTGCGCTGCAGACCCTGCGCAACCGCGGCGCACGGCGGTCGAGACGCGCGGCGTGGTGACCCCGACCCGGCAGGAGCGCGCATGAGCGAGGGTGGCTTCGCATCGCGCGGCGAGCACGCGCACGCCGCGCGCGGGGCGTCGCGCGACCGCGCGGTCGGCGCGGACCCGTACTCGGCAGAGCAGGCGCGGCGCGACGTCGAGCCGGTGCTGGCCGCGATCGACGCCGGGCTCGCCGCGGCCGCGCCGGCGATCGACGAGGCGGAGCGGTGCGAGCGGCGCTCGGACTACGAGCGCGCGAAGGCCGCGGCCCGCGGCGGGCTCGCGCGCGCCGCTCGTGAGCTGCGTGGTGCCGAGCAGCTGGTGCGGCGCCACGCGGAGCTACAGGCGCCGGTCGTCGCGGCGCGCGAGCGGCTCGGCGAGGCCGAGGCGCGGGCGCAGGCGATCGTCGCGCGTCGCGACGAGGCGCTGGCGCGGTGGCAGCGCGAGCACCCCGCGATCGCGCGCGGGGCGCGCGCCGTGTTCTCGGACCGGATGCCGGACACGGCGGAACCGGCTCCGGCCGGGGCGCTGCCGCACCGGGAGGCGATCCAGGCCGCGTTCGGGCGGCATGACGTGTCGGGTGTGCCGGCGAGGGTCGGCGGCGCGGCGACGGGCCAGGCCGAGGCGCTCGGCGCCGAGGCGTTCACGCGCGGCGGCGAGGTCGCGTTCGCGGAGGCGCCCGGGTTGCACACCGCCGCGCACGAGGCTGCGCATGTGATGCAGCAGCGCCTGGGCGTCGTGCGCCACGCGGGCGTGGGTCCGGCCGACGGTGCGCTCGAGGCGCACGCCGACCGCGTCGCGGACGCGGTCGTCGCGGGCGAGCCGGCCGAGGCGTTGCTCGACGCGGCGCCGGTCGAGCGGTCGTCGCCCGTGGGGGCGGCGGCGGGTCACGACGACGGTGACGCGGAGGTCGACGCGGACGACCTCGCGCTCGCGCCCGACGGCCCGCCGGTGCAGCGCAAGGCGAAGGCGGGCGGCCTGCCGGTCGCGCCGCCCGACGCGCGGCTGACGCCGCGGCCGCGCAGGCTGTCGCTGCGCGGGCGGATCGGCGAGGCGTCCGCGCCGCAGACCGCGGCGCTGGTCAACCAGACCTCGCAGGCGCTGGCGATCCGCGGCGTGCTCCACGAGCCGGCGCCCGACACCCAGGGCCACCTCGGCGACTTCCGCGCGGAGGTCCCGACCGGCGCGGTGCCGCCGGGCGTGGCGTTCGCGGCGAAGGTCGTGTTCGCGCCGGTCCAGGCCTCGCACGACGGCGCCCGCGGCTCGCTCCACAAGGAGCGGTTGCGCGTGATCGGCGAGGGCGGCGTCGTGCTCGCGTCGCTGCGGCTGGTCGGGCGCGCGCGCCCGATGACGGCCGAGGCGCGCGAGGAGCTGCGTGTCGACGCGCTGCGCGACCGCGCGCGCGGCGGTGACGTCGCGGCGCCGGCGAGCTGGGCCGAGATGGAGCGCTACCTGCGGACGGCGTGCGAGCTCGTCGACGCCGACGAGCGCCACGCCGCGGCGCGGCTCGCGCGCGCGGTCCACGACGAGCTGTCCGCGCGGCTGCCGTACGCGGCCTACGAGCGCAAGCTGCGCGAGCGCCACGGCATGAACGCGCAGTTCGGCGTCGCGATGATCAGCGAGGCCAAGGAGACGGTGAGGATGCTCGCGGCGCGCGCCGAGGGCGGCCACCGGATCGACGCCGAGCAGCACCTCTCGACGTTCCGCGCCGCCGGGGAGGTGACGCGCTACGCCCTGGGCGAGGCCGATCGGTCGCCGACGCTCGAGGCGCGGCACCCGGTGGGGGAGGCGATGGGCGCGGCGGCCGACCTCGCGGTCGACTTCGTCGCCGGCTTCCGTGACGCCGAGTACGCCGGCGGGTTCGCGGTCGGCACGCTGATCGGCGCCAAGGACGCGATCGTCGACGTGCTGCGCGGCGTGCTCGACCTCGCCGAGCTGGCGGCGGACGTGCTCGCCTCGCTGCTCGAGCACGGCGTCGAGGACTCGATCTTCCGCGCGGCGCTGAAGGTGTCCGACTTCCTCGGTGATCTCGACCGGACAGTCGCGCTGATCGGCAAGCACTACGCGGCGAAGTGGCACGCCGAGGACCCGTGGGCGCGCGGGAAGTTCCGCGGCGAGCTGATGGGGTACTTCGCGCTGCTGGCGGTGATGTCGATCGCCACCGCGGGCGGCGCGACCGCCGCGGTGGCCGTATCGGGGCGGTGGCGCCACGTCATGCAGGTGCTGCGCGCGGTCGACGCCGTCGGCGACGTCTCGACGTACGTCGCGGCCGCGAAGAAGGTGATCGGGCCCGCCAGGCACGCGGACGAGGCGGCCGGGGCGGCCGCCGAGGCGGGCGAGGCGGCCGCGGCGGCGGCGCGTCGAGTCGAGGGCGCCGAGCCACGGCCCGACGGCGCCCGCGGCCACGCCACGGTCGTCCAGCGCACGCCGGCGGAGCTGGAGGCCCTGCGGGAGGCCTTGCCCGTCGAGCTGCGCGGGCGGATCGCCGTCGTCGAGAGCGAGGACGTCACCGGCAGCGGCGTGCGCGTCGCGTACCGCGACGGCGAGCTGCGCGTCGAGGTCGGCCCCGACGCGCAGCCGCGCCACGTCGGCTACCACGCGCAGACCGCGCGCAACCTCCTCCGGTACCAGGGCCCGCTCGGCGCGGTCCGCCGGCTGCTCTCGGCGATCCTGACCAAGCTCGAGCTGACCCCGGGCTACGGCACCCGCGGGTTCGAGGCCCGCGAGGAGGTCCAGAAGCTGCGGGCGATCCAGGCCGAGCTGGAGCAGCTCCGCGGCCGGCTCGACGGCCGCGTCCGGGACCTCGAGGGAGCGCCGGACCTCGCCGCCATCGACGCGCGCCAGCTCGAGCGCGAGCTCGCCGACGTTACCGAGCAGCTCGAGCATCACCAGGGCCATGTCGACAGCTACGAGCCGGGCCGCGGGTTCGTCGCGGCAGAGGGCCGGGGGCGTGACCTGCCGGAGATCCCGGTCCGGCGCGCGGACGTGTTCACGGAGGTCAAGGAGGAGAACGGCCGGCTGGAGATCCACTACAGCGCCAAGGATGCGAGCGGCGAGGCGCGCTGGCTGGGGAAGGGGTATGTCCCGCTCGACGAGCAGGGCGCGCCGGTCGGGCCGGTGAAGTTCACGCTCGACGCCTCGGATCACACGGGGCGGGAGTCACGTGCGGTGCGCATCTACGACGACGTCACCGAGGGCCCGACGCCGGGCGGCGTCGGAGCGCGGCATTCGGTGACGGACCTGGTGATCGGCGACTTCATCGCGAAGTACGAGCGGCGGTTCGGTCATGCGCCGGAGGTGCTGGGAGGGATCCTGGACTGGCAGAACAAGCTCAACTTCCAGCGCGAGCTCCATCGGCTGAGAACGGAGGCCGGGCTCCCTGAATCGCTCGCCGCGACGGAGGCGGTGAAGCTGATCTCGTACGGTCGACATCGCATCGCGCACGGGTACGATGACTTCACCGTGAAGACGTCGGGACACGAGCGCGTGGACATCGGTCCTCCGTATGGCACCGTGGCCGGACTGCCCGGAAGGATCGAGGTCTCGACCCGCCGGAGCCGCCCATGACGTTGCTCGAAGACAAGCTCGGTCGTCGCTTGCTGGAGTCCGAGATCGGCGCGGTGGACACGCTCAACGACCTGTCGTCGGAGCAGCTAGATACGGCCCGGAGGCTTGCTCGCGCCCACCGCGCCGCGGCGACGGACTACCTCGAGCGCGTCGTACGCCGATGCGACTTCGGCGACGCTGCTCCCTTCGTCAACGACGTGCTGCTCGGCGACGCCGAGGCGGCGACGTGGGGCGTGGCCGATGTGCTGCGTTGCCCCCGCTACACGCTGTGCGAAGTGCTGGCGCAGCCGGCGAGCATCGTGCTCGGGAGTCTGGATGCGATCGAGGGAGAGCGCTGGTGGCGTAGGCGGCCCCGCCTGGCCAGCTGGTGGGCCGAGTTTCCGAGTCCGGGCGTCGTGGTCCGAGGTACCCGCTACTGGCAACGACACGAGATGCCGTGGCAGTACGACATCGTCCTCGACGCGAGCGACCGCTCGGACCTCGAGCCCGTGCGCGATCCAGCCATCGAGCTCCGCCGCTCGACCGCGTCACGCGCGGTGTGGGCCGTGCGCCTCGCGCCGATCCCGGCGGACGTCGATGCGCTGGCTCGCGCGCTGGGTTTGCCCGTCGGGGCGGCCGCTATGAGCCGCGATGGACACCTCGCCCTCGCGGGCCTGCTCGTCGAGCTGGAGCGCGGCCTCACGCCCGCCGACTGGACGAACTGCCGTTGGCTGGAGGAGATGCGGGCTCACCCCGAGGCGCTGCCGCCGGGGTATCGCGCGCCGGACGAGGCATTTGGTCCCGATCTCGCGGCGTAAAGGTTCGGCCCGCGGGGAGGGCGGGCCGCGGGCGCGGACTCACGGCACGAGGCCGCGCGCGTCCTCCCACGGGATCGCGTCACGGATGTAGACGCGGTACTCGGGTGGCTGCGCGTCGCGGGTGTGCCAGACGTAGGCGGCGGTCGGCGGGAACGCCAGCGCGGCGAGGGTCCGGCGGAGGTCGCGGAGGGCGGCGCCGGAGGCGCCATCGACCAGGACGCCGCCGCCGAAGGACGTCGCGGAGGGCGAGCGGTCGTCGACGGCGATGGTGGCTGGGGCGAGGTCGGGCGCGGGCCACGGGAACAGCGGGTCGAGAGGGCCCGCCGTGTGCTGGACGACGACGACGCGCTGGGGAAGGTCCGGGGTGTCGGCGTCGTCGGCGAGCTGGGACAGGTGCTCGGATGAGAAGGCCCGGGCGGAGGCGAGCCAGTCGGGCACGTCGCCGCCCTGGCACCCGCCGGTGCAGGTCGCGACGTCGTCGCCCACCTGGAGGCGGAACGTGCTGCCGTCGAAGACGTCGCCCGCGTATCGCCCCGGGCTCGCGGCGACCTGCGTGGCCCCGAGGCCCTCGAGCAGGGCGAGCTCCTGGTCAGGGGACAGGACGCCCGAGCGAGCGTCGCCGAACGGGCCCGTCCAGTCGACGTAGTACTCGCAGGCCCCGTTGACGAACAGGTAGCCGGCGCCGTTGTCGTACAGGACCGGCTCGCCCGGCTCGAGCGCGCCCGCTGAGACGATCGACTGCACGCGCAGCACGAGCTCGTCGCTGCCGTCGCAGACCGGCGTGGGCCGGGGTACCTCGCTGCACCCGAGCACCGCGAGCGTCGCGGCCGCCAGCCATGACGCACGGCGCAGGCTGTCTCCGTGGCACCTGATGGCTGTCCCCACTGCCGTCGTCAGTGCCGGCGCGTCCGGCCGCCGGCGCGGCGTCGGCGCAGCGGGGCCAGGATATCGGCGACGGCGAGCTCGACGTCGGGGAAGTCGACGAGCCGGACGCGGTCGTCGCGGGTGAGGGCGGCGCGGCGGCGGTAGCCGCGCGGGCCGGGGGCGGTGTGCCGCTCGAGGAGGTCATCGGCGAGGTTGATGATCCAGTACTCGGGGACGCGGGCGGCAGCGTAGATCGGCGCCTTGATCTCGCGGTCCTTGCGCAGCGTGGAGTCCGCGACCTCGATCGCGAGAAGGAGCTGGCCGGGGCCGGGGATCCGGGCGCGCGTGGGCGGCCACAGCGCGACGTCAGGCTCGGGGCGCGAGTAGCTGGAGGCGCGGTAAGGGAGCTGCGGGGCCACGTCGGCGCGGTCGCCGAGGCGCTGGACGAGCAGCTTGTTGAGCCGGACCACGGTGGTGGCGTGGGCGTCGCTCTGGGGGCTCATCGCGACCATCACTCCGTCGAGGAGCTCGATCCGCTGATCGGCGGGGAACATCCCCGCGTCGATCATCCGCTCGAAGGTCGTGCGGCGGATCCGGTGGAGGTGCTCGGCCTCGATGAGGTGCGCGACGTGCACGTCGGCAGGATACGTCATCCTGCCGAGCGCTGGCTCGTCGATCTCGGGGCGGGGCACGTGCCGGCGAGTTGCAGGCGTCGTGCCTGCGCCGGGCCTCGGCGTCGGGGCGCTGGTCGTGGATGGCTCGACGGGGTGTCCGGGAGCGTCCGCAAACCGGACGCCATGTCGCTGGCGGCGACAGGCGCGGGTCGCGTCAGCGCGCGGCGGCGGTCGTTACGGCGCGTCACGCCTCCGGCAGCAGGTCGGCGACGGCGAGGGTGACGTCGGGCAGCGCGACGAGGGTGACGGTGTCGCCGCGGCGGAGCGTGTCGACGCGGGCGTAGCCTGCGGCGGTGGGCTCGGTGTGTCGTTCGAGTGCCTCGTCGCCGACGTTGATGATCCAGTACTCGGGGATTCCCGCGGCGGCGTAGATCGGCGCCTTCACCATCCGGTCGATGCGCAGGCTGGAGACCGAGACCTCGACCGCGAGCAGCAGGTGCTCGGGGACCACGGTGCGGCGTCCGATGACAGGCGGCCACAGCGCGACGTCGGGCTCCGGGCGCGAGTACGGAGAGGCGTTGAACGGCCTCTCGGTCACGACGTGGGCCCGCCGGCCGACGGCGTCACGGAGCAGCGCGGCGATCTGCTCGCCGAGGAGCAGGTGCAAATCCCCCTGTGGGCTCATCTCGACCAGGACTCCCTCGAGGAGCTGGATGCGAGCGTCCTCGGACAGCATCCCCTCGTCGATCATGCGGACGTAGACGTCACGAGAGATCCGGGCGAGCTGGTCGGGGGCGAGGTGGTCGACGATCGACACGTGCGCAGGATAGCGCGCGCCCCGCGGCTGACGGCCGGGAATCTCCATGACGGCGGCGCGTGATGCACGGGCGGTGCCGGTGCGTCGCGTGGGGCGTCGCGCGGTTGCACCGCGTGTCCGGCCGGGAGCGTCCGCAACCCGGACGCCATGTCGCGGGCGACGACAGCGCGGCGGGGGCGCGGGGCGTGTACGATCGGGCGATGTTCGAGGCCGCCGAGATCGGACGCACGATCGACAAGGAGACGTACGAGCGCGAGGTCGCGGTGCTGCGGCAGGAGCTGCTGGCGGCGCAGCACGAGCTGCGCCGCGCGGACTTCCCGGTGATCATCGTGATCGGCGGGGTCGACGGGGCGGGCAAGGGCGAGACGGTCAACACGCTGCTCGAGTGGATGGACCCGCGCTACATCGAGACGTTCGCGCTCGGCGCGCCGACGCAGGAGGAGATCGAGCGGCCGCCGTACTGGAAGTTCTGGCGGGCGCTGCCGCCGCGCGGGAAGATCGGCATCTTCTTCGGGGCGTGGCACACCGCGCCGATCGTCGACCGCGCGTACAAGCGGATCAAGGACGCGGAGATGGACCGGCAGCTCGGCGAGCTGGTGGCGTTCGAGCGGATGCTGGCGGCCGACGGCGCGGTGTTCTGCAAGTTCTGGATGCACCTGTCGAAGGAGCGGCAGAAGAAGCGGCTGCGGTCGCTGGAGAAGGACAAGCGGACGCGGTGGCGGGTGACGCCGACCGACTGGGAGCACTTCGCGATCTACGACCGGTTCGCGCGGATCTCGGCGCACGCGCTGCGGCGCACGTCGACGGCGGAGGCGCCGTGGTCGATCGTGGAGGCGAGCTGTCGGCGGTACCAGACGCTGACCGTGGGGCGCGAGGTGCTGGCGCGGCTGCGGGCGCAGCTCGCGGCGCGGGCGGCGGCGAAGGCGGCGCGGGCGGCGGCTGCTGCGGCGGCGGCGAAGGTGCGGGTGGAGGTGGTGGGCGATGCGCCGGCGGCGGCGGGCGATGCGCCGGCGCCGGAGCTTGCGACGATCCTGTCGAGCCTCGACATGTCGCAGACGATCGACGCCGAGGAGTTCCCGCGGCGGCTCGAGGAGTGCCAGGGGCGGCTGAACCTGCTGTCGCGCAAGGCGATTGCGAAGGGCGTGCCGACGGTGATCGTGTACGAGGGCGTGGACGCCGCGGGCAAGGGCGGGAACATCCGGCGGGTGACCGGCGCGCTGGATGCGCGGGCGTACCGGATCGTGCCGGTGGCGGCGCCGAGCGAGGAGGAGCGCCGGTATCACTACCTGTGGCGGTTCTGGAGGCATCTGCCGCGCGCGGGGCGGATGACGCTCTTCGACCGGAGCTGGTACGGGCGGGTGCTGGTGGAGCGGGTCGAGGGGTTCTGCAGCGAGGCGGACTGGGCGCGCGCGTACGGGGAGATCAACGACTTCGAGGAGCAGCTCGCGCGGCACGGGACGGTGGTGGTGAAGCTGTGGCTGCACATCACGCAGGAGGAGCAGCTGCGGAGGTTCGAGGAGCGCGCGGCGACGGCGCACAAGCAGTTCAAGATCACGGACGAGGACTGGCGCAACCGGGCGAAGTGGCCGCGGTATGCGGAGGCCGTGAACGCGATGGTGGAGCGCACGTCGACGGAGATCGCGCCGTGGACGCTGGTGGAGGGGAACTGCAAGCGGTTCGCGCGGATCAAGACGCTCACGACGATCGCGGACGCGATCGAGGGGGCGCTGTAGCGAGGGAGGACTGTCAGCGTCCTTCGACACGGGCCTCGCTGGCGCTCGGCCCTGCTCAGGACGAGCGGGGGCTTTCAGACGGAGACGGGGGCGGAGACGGAGACGGGGGCGGAGGCGGAGACGGGGACGGAGGCGGGGGCGGAGACGGAGACGGAGACGGGGGCGGAGACGGAGACGGGGGCGGAGACGGGGACGGAGGCGGACGCGGGGACGGAGGCGGGGGCGGAGACGGAGACGGAGGCGGAGACGTCCTTCGACACGGCCCTCGCTCGCGCTCGGGCCTGCTCAGGATGAGCGGGGAGACGGAGACGGGGGCGTCCTTCGAGACGGACCTCGCTCGCGCTCGGGCCTGCTCAGGATGAGCGGGGAGACGGAGACGGCTCAGTCGACGACGGGGCAGGCGGCCTCGGTGATGCGGTCGCCGTTGTTCGTCTCGTCGCACTCGGTGATGATGCCGACGCCGCCGCCGGGGCCGGGCGCGGTGTCGGCGGCCGCGTAGTAGTCGGTGTCGACGTCGGGTGCGGCCACGGTGAGCGTGACGATCGTCGAGTTACCGGGGAGCAGCGGCGCGGTCGTCGTGGCCGCGCCGAGCAGCTCGCCGCTGGCGTCGGTGCCGCGCCAGAACGTGACCTCGACGCCCATCGGGACGCCGAGCGCGCCGAGGTTGGTGACGCGCGCGCGCAGCTCGAGCTCGTCGACGCCGCACTGCGCGAGGCCCGCCGACAGCTCGAGCGCGAGGTCCGGCGCGTTGAAGATGCCGTCGCCCTGGACGTTCTGGCGGTAGTTGTTGAGGCCCGGCTGGTCCCAGTTGTCCGCCTCCGCGGTCGGCACGTTGCCCGCGGAGGTCGCGTTCGTGACGTGGTAGGCGTGCTGGGTCCACACCTTGCGCGTCGGCACCCAGCGGTCGGCCGCGTCGCCGTAGACGAACAGACCCTGCCGTCCCGGGACGGACGGGCAGTCGTCGGCGTTGTTGGACTGGTTGGCGACGATCAGGATCTCCGAGTTGTTGTCGCCGTCGACGTCGACGACGAGGGGGTACTCGTGGATCGTCGCGGTCGAGCTGGGGACCTCCAGCTCGATCGCGCCGTCGGTGCCGCGGTAGACGCGCATGTAGCACTCGTCGCCGTAGACCACCTCGGCGACGCCGTCGCCCTGGAAGTCGAACACCGACGAGCCGGTCGCGTTGGACGACAGGTCCTGCGTCGCGGCCGACCACCGGACGAAGATCGCGCCCGGCGCGGGCGCGGGATCGCCGGCCGGCTGGACGATGTCCTCGCCGGCGCGCGCCAGGTCGTAGAGCGAGTACGACGCGCCGCCGGCGACGCCGATCTCCGGCCGGCCGTCGGCGTCGAAGTCGGCGATCGTCGGCGGGCCGCCGCGGCCGGCGTCGTCACCGCCGGGGATCGCCAGCGGCGGGGTGCGCGGCGCGCCGCCCGCGCACGCGGCGCCGGTCGGGTCGGTCCCGCACCACAGCGCGCCGGTCTGGCCGTCGAGCGCGATCACGTGGCCGGCCGCCACGAGCACGACCTCCGGGTCGCCGTCGCCGTCGAGGTCGGCGATGGCCGGGTAGCCGTCGTCGCCGGCGTACGCCCAGTACGGCGTGACCACCACGACCGGCGGATCACCGGGCGTCCAGCTCACCTTCCACGCGTGGCGCCCGGTCACGATCTCGGGCTCGCCGTCGCCGTCGAGGTCGGCGACCGCGGCGATCCCGCCGAAGTAGCCGCTGTTGGTCCCGTAGTGCGGGCCGCCGAACGGGCCCGGCTCCTCCCACACCACGGTGCCGTCGTGGTCGAGCAGGGTCGCGCCCATCACGACCTCCGCCTGCGGGTCGTCGTCGAAGTTGGCGAGCGTGATCGCGCCGTTCTCCTGGCCGAACCGGCGCTCGCCGCCGGCGTCGTGCGACGTCCACAGCAGGGCCCCGGTGCGGTCGACGGCGACGATCAGGCACGTGTACGAGGCGTCCTCGCGCGAGGTGTAGACGATGTCCGGCGCGCCGTCGCCGGACACGTCGCCGATCGCGATCGTCGCCTTGCCGTGCGAGCCGTACGACGTCGGCGGCGCGTGCGGGATCGGCGCGACCTCGACCGCGCCGGTCGCGCCGTCGAGCACGGCGATCCGGCCGTCGAAGAACGTGCCGCCGTCCTGCACGGTGAGGTTGACGACGACCTCGGGCGCGCCGGCGCCGTCGAGGTCCGCGACCACCGGGATCGAGATGATCTCGCCGGCCTCGTACGCCCACTCGAGCGCGACGTCGAGCGTGTCGAACACCGGGACGTACTCGCACGCCAGCGGATCCGGCTGCGGCAGGCACTGGCCGAGCGTCGGCTCGCAGAACTCGCCCTCGGGGCAGTCGAACGAGTCGCCGCACGCGGCGCCCGGTGTGACGCACGCGTCGACGAGGCACACGTCGCCGGCGTCGCAGCAGGTCAGCTGATCCGCGCCGCACCGCACGCCCGTGGCGCACGCGGGCAGGCACTGGTCGAAGGCGCACTCCATCCCGGCGGCGCAGCAGGTCGCGGGCTCGCCGCACAGCGTGCCGCCGACGCACGCAGGATCGGCGTCGGGCGTGGTCGCGTCGCCGACCGCGCCATCGCCGTCGCCTCCACCGTCGGGTGGCGTGCCCTCGTTGTTGCAGTTGCCGCACGCGCCGAGCGCGGCGGCGAGCGAGGCCAGGAGCAGCAGGCGCAGCGTTTCCGTCAGCCGGGACACGAACATCACCGCCCATGGTACGCCCGCGCGCCCGGGGGTAGGTTGCGGTCATGCGTCTCGTGGTGCTCGGCACATGCCTGGTCGCGCTCGCGTGCTCGTCGCGGTCGCCTGCGCCGGCCCGTCCTGCGACACCGTCGCCGGGCGGCGATGGCGGCGACCCGCGGTCGGAGCCCGGCGACGGCGACGACGACGATCCCGGCATGTACTTCTCCGGGGGCGACGAGTACGCCCACGACGTCGACGCCGGCTCGCCCGCGGACTGCGTCGACAACCGGCTCGTCGGCTGCCGCGAGGACGACTGCGTCGCCGAGGCCCAGGATCAGGGCGCGACGCAGCGCGAGGCCGAGAGCGAGTGCGAGCTCTACTGCTTCTGCGGCCTGTGATCCGAGCTGACGTCAGCCGGCGTCAGGTGGCTGGGCCCGCGACCCACGCCTCGCTGTGCTTCCACAGCTCGGCCGCGAGCTCGTCGTCGAGCGCCGCGCGCGATGGCCGGCGCTCCTGGCAGTCGTCGTAGTAGCGGCCGCTGTGCTCGGCCAGCGCGGGCGCCGTCGCGCACCACAAGCTGGTGCGCGCGCCGTCCTCGGTGGACTTCATGAACGCGCGCGCCACCGAGCGCAGCGGCCACGGGATCCGCCGCCAGATGTCGCTGGCGATGACGCCCGGGTGCAGCGCGTAGGTCGTGACGCGCGTGCCGTACAGCCGGCGCGCCAGCTCGCGCGTGAACAGCACGTTGGCCAGCTTGGACACCGCGTACTCGTCGAGGCCGGTGACCGAGCGCGTCTTGCCGCGGACGCGAGCCCAGTCGATCGGGCCCTTGTGCTGGTAGTGCGAGGCGCTCGCGACGTTGACGATGCGCGCCGGCGCGGAGGCCTCGAGCCGGTCGAGCAGCAGCGTGGTGAGCAGGAAGTGCCCGAGGTGGTTCACCCCGAACGCCAGCTCGAAGCCGTCCTTCGTCTCGCCGCGCTGGCCGGCGAGGCCCGCGTTGTTGACGAGCAAGTGGAGCGGGACGTCCTGGGCGAGGAACGCCGCGGCGGCCCGGCGCACCTGGGCGAGGTCGGCCAGATCGAGCTCGAGGAGCTCGGCGCGGCCGCCCGCCGCGGCGATCTCGGCCAGCACCGGCTCGGTCTTGGCGCGCGAGCGGCAGGCGAGCCAGACGCGCGCGCCGGCGCGGGCCAGCTCCAGCGCGGTGGCCCGACCGATCCCGGCGTTGGCGCCGGTGACGATCGCGTGCTTGCCGGCGAGATCGGGGAGCGCGGCGTGGGGAGCCATCGGGCGCACCTTCGCAGATGACGCGGTGGGTCGCAATCGGGCAGGATGCGGCCATGTCGTTCCGGCCCGCCTGGTTGTCCGTGCTCCTCCTCGCCGCGTGCGGCGATCCCGCGCCGGAGCCGCCGCCGGACATCGCGTTCGGCGCGGTCGGCCCCCTCGTGGGCGATGACGGGCGCGGCGGGTTCCGGTTCGGCGCGGCGAGCGCCGCCACCCAGATCGAGGACCAGAACGTGAACACCGACTGGTACGTGTTCACGCAGCCCGAGGCCGAGGGCGGCCTGGGGCGCCACACGTTCGTCGGCGACGCCGCGATGGGCTACACGCGGGCGATCGACGACGTCCAGCTCGTCGTCGACGCCAACCTCGACTCGTACCGGTTCAGCATGGAGTGGGCGCGGATCGAGCCCGAGCGCGACGTGATCGACGAGGCCGCGCTGCAGCACTACAGCGACGTGCTCGACGCGCTGATCGCGGCGGGCGTGCGCCCGATGATCACGCTGCACCACTTCTCCAACCCGGTGTGGGTCGACGATCCGCGCGACACCGGCTGCGCCAAGGGCCCGCAGGACACCAACCTGTGCGGGTTCGGGCACCCGGCCGGCGGCGCCGAGGTCGTGGCCGAGATGGGCGAGCTCGCGGCGCTGCTCGCCGAGCGGTTCGGCGACCGCGTCGACGAGTGGGCGACGCTCAACGAGCCGGTGAACTACCTGCTCGCCTCGCACGGCATCGGCACGTTCCCGCCGGGCAAGATGAAGGTGTTCGACCTCTACGACGAGTTCGTCCCGGTCGTGCGCGACTTCCTCGCCGGCCACGCCGCGATGTACGCCGCGGTGAAGGCCAACGACACGATCGACGCCGACGACGACGGCGTCGCCGCGGCGGTCGGGCTGACCTTGAGCGTGGCGGACTGGATCGCCACGGCGGATCACCTGCCCAGCGACGATCCGGTCGACATCGCCGCGCGCGACACGGTGCTCTACGTCTATCACCACCTCGTCCCCGAGGCGCTGCAGCAGGGCAAGTTCGATCCCGACCTCGACGGCACGCTCGACGAGGACCAGCCGTCCTGGGCGAACACGCTCGACTGGCTCGGCGTGCAGTACTACTTCCGCGCCGGCGTCACCGGGCAGGTGCCGCTGATCCCCGACCTGGGGATCACGCCGTGCTTCGGCGGGTTCGACCTCGGCTCGTGCCTGCGCCCGGCCGACCCGACGTTCTGCGTGCCCACGATGGGCTACGAGTTCTGGCCCGAGGGCATCCACGACGTGCTGGTCGACTTCGGCACGCGCTGGCCGGACCTGCCGCTGGTGGTGACGGAGGCGGGGATCGCGACCGAGGTCGGCGCGCGGCGCAGCGAGAACATCGTCCGCGTGCTCGAGCAGATCGCGCGGGCGCGCGACGCCGGCGTCGACGTCCGCGGCTTCTACTACTGGAGCCTCACCGACAACTTCGAGTGGGCGGAGGGCTTCGGCCCGCGGTTCGGGCTCTACACCGTGGACTACGACGGCGGCTACGACCGCACGCCGACCGACGGCGCGACGACGCTCGGCGCGATCGCCGGGGCGCGGCTGCTGACGACGGCGCAGCGCGAGGCGCACGGCGGCACCGGGCCGATGACGCCCGAGCCGGGCGTGCCCGACGACGTGATGTTCTGCGGCGGGCTGCTCGAGCGCCGGCTGCCGGGCGCCGGAGCCGCGCCCTGACCGAGCCGCTGTGGTGGGGCGTGGCGGCGGTGGCGGGCGCGGGCGGCGCGTTCGTCAACGTCCTCGCCGGCGGCGGCTCGATGCTGATGGTGCCGGCGCTGATGCTCGCCGGGCTGCCGGCCGACGCGGCGAACGCGACCTCGCGCGTGCCGATCTTCGCCCAGTGCGCGACCGGCGCCGCGACGTTCGCGCGCGCCGGGCGGCTCGAGCGCGGGCCCGCGCTCGACGTCGCGCCGCTGACGATCGTCGGCGCGCTCGTCGGCGCGTACGTCGCGACGCTGGTGCCGAACCGGATCTTCGAGCCGCTGCTGGTCGGAACGATGATCGTCATGGCGCTGGCGCTGCTGCTGCGCCCCGAGGCGCTCGCGCCGCCACCCGGGACCGAGCCGCGCCACGTGATGGGGCGGCCGCTCGAGATGGTGACGACGCTGGCGGCGGGGTTCTACGGCGGCGTGCTCCAGGCCGGCGCGGGGCTGGTGTTCCTGGCGCTGCTGTCCGGGATGCTCCGCTACGACCTGGTGCGGGCCAACGCGCTCAAGGCCGTCGTCATGCTCGCGTACATCACGGTGACCGTCGTGGTGTTCGCGGTGGAGGGGTTGATCTGGTGGGACATGGGGCTGGCGATGACGGCGGGGGCGATCGTCGGGGCGTGGGTCGGGGCGAGGTTCGCGCTCGGGCGGGGGCAGGCGTGGGTGAGGTGGATCGTCGTGGTGATGGTGGTGGTGACGTGCGTCGTCGTGCTGCTGCGGTGAGCTGAGCTGGAAGCGCGGAGCTGAGATCCTGGACGCGAGCGGTGGTGCTCGCGCGGGCGCCGGCGGGCGGGGCCTGTCCCTCGCGGGGTGGCTCCGTCCGGCGCTCGGACTGCGCACCTCCCGGGCGCCGCGGGGCGGCGGTGGTATCCACCACCCGCCGGCGTGCAGTGATCGCGGGTGCTCTCTACGAGCGCCGGACGGACCACCCGCGCTCGGGCCACCCGCCCGCCTCCGGGGTTGCGTGAGCGCCGCGCTCGGGCCACGCGCCCGCCTCCGGGGTTGCGTGAGAGCGCCGCGCTCGGGCCACCCGCCCGCCTCCGGGGTTGCGTGAGCGCCGCGCTCGGGCCGCACGCTCGCCTCCGGGGTTGCGCGGGCACTGCGCTCGGCCACCCGCCTGCCTCCGGGGTTGCGTGAGGGCCGCGGTCGGCCATCCGCCCGCCTCCGGGGTTGCGAGATCGGTGGTGCTCGCGCGTGCGCCGCCCGCCCTGGGTGACTCCTTATGGAAGTGCTTCCGTGTCCGGGAGTGTCCGGGAGTGTCCCGGACGGTGTCCGGGAGCCGGACGCGGACGGTGGGATCTCGCGGGGTTGGCGGTGGCGTGAGGGGTGCTGGAGGGGAGCGCGCAACCCAGGCAAGGTCCCGTCGATAGGCCGGCGGGCGAGTGGAGGGATGATGAGCTTCGATCCAAACACGATCTCGGCGCCGATCATGCGGCCGTCGATGGTGCTCGCGTTGCGCGAGCAGGGCAGTGGCCGCGAGCACGCGCTCGACATGACCGCGCGGAGGCTGATCGTCGGCAAGGGCGCGAGCTGCGACATCGTGCTGGCCGACCCGTACGTGTCCAACGTGCACTGCGTGCTCGAGCGGCGGCGCGACGGGACGCTCCTGGTGCGCGACTCGGGCAGCAAGAACGGCACGCACGTCGGCGGCTGCCCGGTCGAGGTCGCCGACGTCGTGCCGGGCACGGTGATCGCCGTCGGCCAGACGCGGCTGGTGGCGGTCGACCGCAAGGGCGACGCCAGCGCGGTCGAGCAGCTGCGTGGCCGCGATCCGCGGTTCCGCGCCGCGGTCGACCTGGCGATGCGCGCCGCGCTCGCCGACTGCAGCGTGCTGATCATCGGCGAGACCGGCACCGGCAAGGAGCTGATCGCCCGCGCCGTGCACGAGGCGTCGCGCCGCGCCGGGCAGCCGTTCGTCGCGATCAACTGCGGCGCGATCCCGCACGAGATGATCGGCAGCGAGCTGTTCGGCCACGTCGCGGGCGCGTTCACCGGCGCGGTCAGCGATCACCCCGGGCTGTTCGTCCGGGCCAGCGGCGGCACGCTGATGCTCGACGAGCTGGGCGAGCTGCCGCTCGAGCAGCAGCCGCACCTCTTGCGCGTGCTCGAGACGCGGCGGGTCCGGCCGATCGGCGGCCTCGACGAGCGCCCCGTCGACGTGCGGATCATCGCGGCGACGAACCGGGTCGAGGGCCTGGGCACCGCGTCGTCGTCGGTGCGGCTCGACCTCTACCACCGCCTCGCGGTCGTGCTGGTCCAGCTGCCGCCGCTGCGGATGCGGCGCGACGACATCCCCGAGCTGGTGGACGCGTTCCTCGACGAGCTGGCGCCGACTCATGGCCGCCGGCACATCTCGCCGGGCGCGATGGCGGCGCTGCTCGCCCACGACTGGCCGGGCAACATCCGCGAGCTGCGCCAGACGATCACCCGCGCCGTGATGATCACCGACGGCGAGATCGGCGCGCCGGCGCTGGCGATCGGCGTGCCCGAGCTGCGCCCGACCCCGGCGGCGGAGTTGACGCTGTCCGACCCGGGGCGGCGTGGGCCGCGCCGGGCGTTGCCGCCGCCGCCGCCGGGCGCCGAGCCGCTCGCCCGCCACGAGCTGATCCTGCGCGACGCGATGGCCTCGGCCTTGCTGCGCTGTGGCTCGATCCGCTCCGCGGCGCGCGAGCTGGGCATGGCCAAGTCGACGTTCAGCGACAAGGCCGAGCGGTTCGGGCTGGTCGAGCGGCGGCCGGGCTCGAAGCAGTCGAGCGTCGGCTGACGGTCGCGGCGGTCAGTCAGGCCGGCGCGCGGCCGCGCGCGCCTGGCGCACCGCCTGGGCGAGGCGGTTCATGTCCGACGACCGGACGAACATCGCGGACACGCGCAGCTTGCGGGCGGCGTCGCCGCGGCCGATCACCAGGCCGTCGCGCTCGACCTCGACCGCGCCGAGGTCGTCGAGCGGGAAGCTGCGCCGCGTCCCGCCGAACAGGCTGCGCACCTGGATCGCGGTGTCGGTCACGACCAGCAGCGGGCGCGTGGCGTAGAGGGCTCCCATCGCGCCCATCATCACGGCGAGCGCGACGAACATCAGGTTGCCGGACGTCAGCCACAGCGCGAGGTTGCCGGCGGCGAGGGCGCCGAACACGAGGCCCCAGGCGAGGTGGTAGCGGACCGCGACGGACATGGCCGGACCATAGCCGGAAGTCCCGCGCCGGGCGTGGCTCGCCAGGGTCCGTCGACACCACCGGCTGGTCGAGCAGCCGGCCGAGGAACGGCTGACCCGAGGAACGGCTGACCCCACCCCGCGGCAACGCCGCGGAACACCTCGCGCACGGGCCTGGCACGACGGCTGCTCTATGCCCCAGCACGGGAGGAAGCTCATGAAGACCGCCGGAACCATCATCGTCACCCTCATCACCGTCGCCGCCGTGTCGTCGCCCGCGCTCGCGGGCAAGCGCAAGGGCAAGGGCAAGAAGGCGCGCGCCGCCGCCGCCGAGGTGGTCGAGGCGCCGCGCCGCCTCGGGGACGAGCTGGGCCTGGTGAGCGTCGCGGCCGTCGCCGCGCCGACCGACGCCGCCCCGGCGCCGGCCAAGAAGGTCGATCTCGAGGCCGCGGCCGCCGACGCCGAGCGCGCGCTCGCCCGCGCCGCCGCGTTCGAGCTGACCGCCGACCGCAGCGCGTCCAGCCCGACCGGCGACGCCGCGCCGGAGGTCGAGCTCCGCCCGCTCACCCAGGACGAGATCGGCAGGACGATCCAGGCGCGCGCCGACGAGCTCGGCTACTGCTGGCTCAAGGTCCCGGCGAGCAAGCGCGAGGCGCTGTCGGTCGGCCTGGCGTTCACGATCCAGCCCGAGGGCGCCGTCGCCGCGGTCAAGGTCGTCGGCGAGGCGCCGGCGAAGTTCTCGAGCTGCGTGACCGCGGTCGCGAAGCGGTGGACCTTCCCGCACGCCGACACCGCGACCGAGGTCGAGTATCCGCTGATGCTGCAGTAGCGGTCACGGCGCGGACGGCGCGGGCAGCATCGGCGTGCGCGCCGTCGCCGGCGCGTTCTCGCCGAGCACCGCGGTGCTCCGCACCGCCTGCGGCAGGTAGCCGTCGAGCCGGCCGATGTACCAGGTCGCCGCGAGCACCAGCAGCACGATCAGCGTGATGTACAGCTTCCACGGCCGCCGCTTGTCCGCGTAGGGGTCTTCGAGCGAGCGCCTGGCGCCCTTGGGCAGCGTGGCGAGCGAGGTCAGCGCGGCGCCGAACGCCACGTTGATCCGGGCGCGGCCGTTGATCGCCCAGCCGTTGGCGTCGAGGATCGGGCCGAGGTTGCGCTGGCGCAGCTTCATCCACGCCAGCAGCATCGACGGGCCGCTGATCATCATCAGCAGCGCCAGCAAGCCGATCGGCATCCACACGCCGAGCCCGAGGAACGCGGACAGCACGCCGATGACGAGGGCGCCGATGCCGCCGACCGCGACGCCGATCGCCGCGACGGTGCCGACGTCGATCTTCTTCGACGCGGGCGCGGGCGCGGGCGCGGCCGGCGCCGCCCCGGGCGCGGGAGGCGCGGCGGCGGCGGCCGCCGCCTTGTCGGCGGACGCGACCTGCGTCGCGGTGGCCGTGACCCTCGCGTCCGCCGCGGCCTCGGCGGCCTGCGCCCGCTTGCTCACCTGGTCCTCGATCATCCGGACCAGCTTCTTGTACGGGGCCCAGAACGCCTCGCGCACGCTGATCGGGTTGGCGACGATCTTGGTGATCGTCGCGTCCCAGTCCTTGCCGTCCCGGTCGTAGAACACGCCGTTGCGCCCGACGACGAGGTTGTCGCCGTCGCCGTTGGTGAACGCCGCGGCGATCTGCTTCTTGTCGGCGCCGCGCGTGACGTCGCAGTAGATCAGGTAGGCCGACGACATCCCGGCGAGCGCGCCGTGCTTGCCGGCGTCCGACACCGGCACGCACAGCTCGGCGGCGCGGCCGTCGAGGTAGAGCGTGCCGGCCTGGAACACGCCGTCCTTCTTGCCGTAGAAGTCGGAGAAGTTGACGAAGTTTCGGACGACGCGCCCGAAGTCGCGCTGCAGCCGCAGCGCCTTCTCGACCGCCGCGATCTCGGCGTAGTCGTCGGCGCGCTCCTTGTCCTGGGCGATCAGCGCGGCGAGCGCCTTGCGCGCGTCGCCGCTCGCGAGCTCGCGGATCCGCGCCAGCTCGAGGCCCTTGGCATGGGCGGGGCGGCCGCCGCGCCACGCCTCGAACGCGGCGAGCTTGTCGCACACCGCGGCGAAGTCGGCCTCGGTCAGCACGTCGCGGGCGCCGAGCATCGGCGTGACCGCCTTGTCGGCGAACGCCGCGACCTTGGCCGCCCACGCCGGGTTGAGCGCGCCCTTGAGCAGCAGCGGCCGGCCGGCCTCGACCTTGGCCAGCGGCAGCTTCGCGATCTCCTCGTCGTCGGCGACGAGCGTCCGCGCGCCGAGCGCGGTCAGCGACGCCTCTTGCGCGTCGAGCGCCGCCGCGGCGCGCGCGTCGTACGCCGCGAGCCGGGCGCGCGCGAAGTGGTCCGCGATCTTGGCGCGGACGGCGGCGAGGGCGTCGGCCGCGGCCTCGGTGCCGTCGCCGGCCGGGCGCAGCGCCGCGTCGTCGCCCTTGACCGCCCACGCCGCGACCTCGTCGAGCTGCTTGAACAGCTCGTCGACCTTGGCCTGGTCGATCCCGTCCTTGCCGCTGCGGTCGGGCACCGCGCCGACGGTCGCGACCGCGTCCTCGATCACCTTGGCGAGCGCCGCGTCGTCGCCCGCGGTCTCCTTGGTCACGACGCCGTCGCCGTTGAACCGGGTCGCGGCGAACACCTTCACCACGTCGGAGGCGTCGGCGAGCGCGATCTCCTTGGCGTCGCCCTTGCCCAGGTCCCTGAGGATCTGCCTGGCCGCGCGCAGCACCGGGCCGTCGGCGAGCGCGCTCAGCGGCAGCGACTCGCTCGACTTCAGCACGGCGCCGGCGTCCTTCCATGTCTTGCCGATCCACTCGATCGTCGCGAGCAGGTCGGGGACGCGGATCCGGCCGTCCCCGTCGACGTCGATCAGCTTCAACGTCGCCGGATCGACGTCGATGTCCTTGATCGGCATCGCGAGCGCGACCCACAGCTTGGGATCGAGGTCGCGCAGCGCGAGCAGGTCGGCGCCGTCGCGCAGGCTCACCTGGTCGACGCCGCCCGCCCGGAAGAAGTGCCACTGGTGTCCCATGGGGCCGAGCCTAGCCCCGTCGCGCGCCGCCGCGGCGCGGGCGGGCGCGGATTCTCGGGGATGGCTCGGGTAGGTCGGCGCGAGGCCGGCGCTACTGGCCGAGCGGGACGGCCCGGAACGTCACGCCGAGCGACAGCGAGTCGAGCTCGCCGTCGCCGTCGGTGTCGACGTCGGGGTGGGTCAACGTGACGAACAGCGAGTCGTCGATCATCTCCGCGACGGTGATCGTCCCGTCGCCGTCGATGTCGACCTGCCGGCCCCACTCGGTGTCGCCGGCGTCGAGCAGCGCCTGGACGAACGGAGCGAACGCCTCGGCCATGGTCGCGTCGTACCCCGGAGGCAGCGTCGCCGCGAGGCGGCCGGACAGCACGCCGTCGACGTCGGCCTCGATCGTGACGCGGAGGTTGTCGACGGGCGCCCAGCCCTCGTCGGCGCCGCCGCTGAAGTCGCTGAGTGCGCCGAGCGGGAGCTCGCCGCCGATCACCGTGAGCCGCTCGTCGCCGGCGGGGCAGGCCTCGCGCTGGACGAGGACCGCCAGCCAGGTGTCGAGGCGCGCGTCGAGCCGCGCCTGCCACGCGCCGGCGACGTCGCGATCGGCGTACGCGAGCGAGACCACGGAGAAGATCTTCGCGATCTGGTTGTCGGTCGAGCCGTCGCCGTCGAGGTCGACGCCGATCTGGTCGGCCTCGCTCGCGGTCGCCGGGATCCGGAGCTGGTCGACGCGATAGATCGTCGAGCGCGGGATGTCGCACGACAGCGGCGCGACCGTGTCGGCCGGCGGCGGCTCCTCGGCGCAGCCGGCGAGCGCCGACGCGGCGAGCAGGGCGGTGGGGAGGGGGAGGAGGCGAGCGAGGCGGGAAGAGGTGGGGGTACGCATGGCCGCGGGTTGTGCAACCCGCGAACCAGTGGTCGGACCATCACCGCCGGCCGCGTCAAGTACCCGGATCGAATCGCGGTCTGGCCCGCGCCGTGAACGCTGGTAGGCGGCAGGCGGTGGCAGCGGCGCGCGCCTCGCTGACACCGGTGTCCGGGGCTCGGGCACCGGTGTCGAAACCCGGGCTACTTGCCGGCCTGGAGCTGCGCCGCGCGGTTGCGCAGCACGTACTGCAGGATGCCGCCGTGCGCGACGTACTCGACCTCCTGCGGGGTGTCGACGCGCGCGATCACGGTGAACGTCTTGCCGTTCGCCGTGACCGTCAGCTTCTTCTTCGGCGCCAGGCCGCCCGCGATCCCGGTGATCGAGAACACCTCGTCGCCGGTGAGCCCGAGGCTCGCCGCGTCCTGGCCGGGCTCGAACTCCATCGGCAAGACGCCCATGCCGATCAGGTTGGAGCGGTGGATGCGCTCGAAGCTCTTCGCGATCACGGCCTTCACGCCGAGCAGGAACGTGCCCTTGGCGGCCCAGTCGCGCGAGCTGCCGGTGCCGTACTCGGCGCCGGCGAGCACGACCAGCGGCACGCCCTCGGCGACGTACTTCATCGCCGCGTCGTAGATCGACAGCTGCGCGCCGTCGGGCAGGTGGCGGGTCACGCCGCCCTCGACGCCCGGGACCATCAGGTTCTTGAGGCGGATGTTGGCGAACGTGCCGCGCATCATCACCTCGTGGTTGCCGCGCCGCGCGCCGTACTGGTTGAAGTCAGCCGGCTTGACGCCCTGGGCGCCGAGGTACTCGGCGGCCGGGCCCTTCTTGGCGATGTTGCCGGCGGGCGAGATGTGGTCGGTCGTGACCGAGTCGCCGAGCACCGCCAGGCAGCGCGCGCCGGCGATGTCGCCGGGCGGCCGCGGGTCGGGGCCGAGGTTCTCGAAGAACGACGGCTTGCGGATGTACGTCGAGGCGTCGTCCCACGGGTAGGTGTCGCTGGTCGCGACCGACAGCGCGCGCCAGCCGGCGTCGCCGTCGAGGACCGCGGCGTAGCGCTCGACGAACTGCTCGCGCAGCACGTGGGCGCGCACGGCCTCCGTGACCTCGGCCGGCGACGGCCACACGTCCTTGAGGTACACGGGCTTGCCGTCCGCGCCGGTGCCGAGCGGCTCGGTCGCCAGGTCGAGGTCCATCGTGCCGGCGATCGCGTAGGCGACGACCAGCGGCGGCGACGCCAGGTAGTTGGCGCGGACCGACGGGTTGACGCGGCCCTCGAAGTTGCGGTTGCCGGACAGCACCGACGTCACGACGAGGTCGGCGTCCTTGACCGCGGTGGCGATCTCCTCGTGGACCGGGCCCGAGTTGCCGATGCACGTCGTGCAGCCGTAGCCGACGAGGTGGAACCCGAGCGTCTCGAGGTCCTGCAACACGCCAGCGTGCCGCAGGTACTCGGTGACGACCTGCGAGCCGGGCGCCAGCGAGGTCTTGACCCACGGCCGGGCGCGCAGGCCCTTCGCCGCGGCCTTGCGCGCGAGCAGGCCGGCGGCCATCAGCACCGCCGGGTTCGAGGTGTTGGTGCAGCTGGTGATCGCGGCGATCACGACCGAGCCGTGGCGCAGCGTGAACGTCCCGCGATCCGTCGTGACCTCGCGCGACGAGGCGAGCGCGTCGGGGCCGCCCTTGTCACCGAGGATGGCGGGCAGCGCCTTGGCCCACGCCGCCTTCGCGCCGGCGAGCGGCACGCGGTCCTGCGGGCGCTTGGGCCCGGCGATCGACGGCACGACCGACGCGAGATCGAGCGCCAGCGTGTCGGAGAACCGTAGCTTCGCCGCCGGGTCGCGCCACAGCCCGTTCTCCTTGCAGTAGCGCTCGACCAGCGCGACCTGCTCGTCGGAGCGGCCGGTGAACTTCAGGTACGCGATCGTCTCGGCGTCGACCGGGAAGAACCCCATCGTCGCGCCGTACTCCGGCGCCATGTTGGCGATCGTCGCGCGGTCCGGCAGCGACAGCGCGTCGAGGCCGTCGCCGAAGAACTCGACGAACTTGTTGACCACGCCCTTCTTGCGCAGCATCTCGGTGACGGTCAGCACCAGGTCGGTGGCGGTCGTGCCGTCGGGCAGCTTGCCCTTGAGCTCGAACCCGACGACCTCGGGGATCAGCATCGCCATCGGCTGGCCGAGCATCACGGCCTCGGCCTCGATCCCGCCGACGCCCCAGCCGAGCACCGACAGGCCGTTGACCATCGTCGTGTGCGAGTCGGTGCCGACGAGCGAGTCGGGGAACGCCACGGTGACGCCGGTGTCCGGGTCCTGCTCGGACCACACGACCTTGGCGAGGTACTCGACGTTGACCTGGTGGCAGATGCCGGTGCCGGGCGGCACCACGGTCATGTTCGCGAACGCCTGCTGGCCCCACTTGAGGAACAGGTAGCGCTCCTGGTTGCGCTCGTACTCGAGGTCGACGTTCTTGCCGAACGCGACCGGCGCGCCGTAGACGTCGACCTGGACGGAGTGATCGATGACGAGGTCGGCGCGCTTGAGCGGGTTGATCGCGCGGGCCGGCAGGCCCATCTGGGCGAACGCGTCGCGCATCGCGGCGAGGTCGACGACGGCGGGGACGCCGGTGAAGTCCTGCATCAGCACGCGGGCGGGGCGGAGCTGGATCTCGTGCTCCTTCTTCGCCGCGGGATTCCACGCCGCGACCGCGATGACGTCGTCGCGGGTGACGGTCTTGCCGTCCTCGTAGCGGAGCAGGTTCTCCAGGAGGATGCGGAGCGAGTAGGGCAGGGTCGCGACGTCGCCGATGCCGGCGCGGGTCAGCGCGTCGAGGCGGTAGATCTCGACCTCGCGGTCGCCGACGGTGATGCGGGCCTTGCTCTTGAAGCTGTCCAGCTGGCTCATGGCGCGCGCACATTAGCACTTTCGGTCCCGCGTGGAGATCCCGGAGGGGGCCGCCCGGCGGCCCTGGTTTGCTACTGTGCGGAGGTGCTGATCGACGAGCCCGCGGGCGTCGCCGACGTGGTGGCCGCGGCCCGGGCGGCCGGCGAGGTCGCGCTCGACCTCGAGTTCGCGGCCGACGGCCGGCTGCGCCCCGAGCTGGCGCTGGTCCAGCTCGCGTGGCGGGACGGCGCGAAGGTCCGCGCCGTCGCGATCGACGCGGTCGCGACCGACGCCACCGCCGCGATCGCGCTGGTCGGGGAGGTCGACGTCATCCTCCACGCCGGCCGCCAGGACCTGCAGCTCCTCGCCACCCGGTTCGACCGCCGCGGGCGCCGCATCTTCGACACGCAGATCGCCGCGGCGTTCGCCGGCCTCGGGGACCAGCTCGGCTACGCCAGGCTGGCCGAGCAGCTGGTCGGCGCGCGGATCGACAAGGACCTGCAGTTCACCGACTGGCTGGCGCGCCCGCTGACCGCGCGTCAGCTCGACTACGCGCTCGACGACGTCCGCCACCTGCCGGCGGCGGCCGACGCGCTCAAGGTGCAGCTCGCGGAGCTCGGGCGCGACGCGTGGGTCGCGGCCGAGTGCGACGCGCTGTGCGAGGTCGCGTACGCGGCCGGCCGCACCGGGGCCGACGACGCGTGGGAGGACGTCGGCGGGGCGCGCAAGCTGCGCGGCGTCGACCGCGCGGCGATCGTCCGGCTCGCGGCGTGGCGGTGGCGGATCGCGCTCGAGCGCAACAAGCCGCCGAGCTGGATCGTCGCGGACAAGGCGCTGGTCGAGCTGGCGCAGCGCCGCCCGCGCGACGCCGAGGAGCTGAAGAAGATCCGCGGCGCGGGCGAGGTCGCGCGCGAGCGCGGCGACGAGCTGCTCGCCGAGCTGGCGCTCGCCGTGGCCGACGCGGAGGCGGCGGGCGCGGACGCGGGCGTGGGCGCCGGGCGCGGCCAGCCCAGCTCGCCGCGCGCGCAGCTGTGGGAGCAGGTGTTCGTCACGCTCGTGCAGTGGGCGGCCGAGCGCGCGCGGCTGCCGGCGCGGTGGCTGGCGTCGCGCGGCGACTGCGAGGACGTGGCGCGGTGGCTCGATCGCGGCGATCCGCGGGCGGACGCGCACCCGCTGTTCACGACGTGGCGGCGCGAGGTCGTCGGCGACACGCTGCGGGCGTGGGTGCGCGGGGAGCTGGCGCTGGTCGGCGACGCGGCGTCGGCGGCGGGGGCGCGGCTGGTGCCGGTGCCGGGCGCGCGAGGCCGCGGCTAGCGACCGACACGCAGTGATCGCGTCGGAGGACGCCTGGGCGGGGTGGGTCCCGACGAGCTCTGCTCGTCGGGCGGGGCGGCGAGCCCCGTGTGATCGAGGCGACGTGCCGTGCCGGAGCAGAATGCGACGGTCACGGCACGAGTCAGCTGTAGCCGACCCAGTAGAAGATCATCGCGCCGTACTTGCTGGCGCGGTGGGCCGACTCGAGCTTGGGCGAGACCGGGCCGCGATCGCGCGCGCCGTTCTTGGTGCCCGGCCACGGGTCGATCATGACGACGTCGTCCTTGCCGCCGTCGTCCAGCTTGTCGACGGCGACCGCGACCGCGTGCTCGACCGAGACGTCGCCCTCGGCGGGGTGGAGCCGGCCGTACTCGGTGGACAGCAGCGCGCCGCGGAAGCCGTGGCCGTCGCGCACCCACTGCAGGATCGCGTCGGTGCGCTCGCCCGAGACGCGGCGCGCCTGGACCCGGTAGCCCATCGCGTGCAGGTCGCTGGTGTGCTGCGCCATCCACGCGGTGACCGCGTCGAGCGAGCGGCCGGCGGCCGGCGTCGTGAGGTCGTGGAACAGGAACTCCTGGATCCCCGGGGCGTAGGCGCCGGCCTTGTAGGCGATGCGGCGGATCAGGAAGCCGGTGGCGGCGCCGGCGCACGCGGAGGCCGAGTGCGTGACGGGCAGCACGACGCGCATCGCGTCGGGGCTGACGACGGCATCGGCGTCGGTCGGGGTGCTGGCGTTCTGACGGGCCACGACGGCAGCGAGGTTACACGAAGTGATTCTCGGAGGGTGGCGACCGGCCACCGGTCACGGATCCCGGGGCGTGGGCGCACGCTCCCGCGCGTCCCCTGATACGCGCGCGCGAGGCCGCGCCTTCCCGCGCGGGCGCGCGTCGCTCCCGCGACCGCGGCGAGACATTCATTGACACTCCGTCAGGGAATCGAATAGGCTGACAGCCTGTCAGGGAATAGCCCCCGCCGCCCTGACCTCGCCCATGGCCCGCACCCTCGACATCGCCCGCCGCGCCGAGCTCGCCGCCGCCGCCGTCGACGTGCTGCGCGCGCGCGGCGTGCAGCGCTGCACGATGAGCGAGCTCGCCGACGCGCTCGGGCTGAAGCGGCCGACCCTGTACTTCTACTTCAAGGACCTCGGCGCGGTGTTCGACGCGGTGCTCGAGGACACGCAGCGCCGGTTCGGCGAGCACGTCGCGCGGCGCCTGAGCGCGCCCGAGATCGTCCACCCGATCGACGCGCTGATCGCGATGGCGCGCGCCTCGGCCGAGTTCGTCACCGGGCAGCGCGACGAGGTCGCGCTGCTCGTCCAGCTGTGGTCGGCGCACGCCGGCGATCCGGCGCGCGTGCTGGCGCGCGGCCGCGAGCTGGCCGAGCCGCTGCGTCAGGGGCTGATCGCGCGGCTCGCCGACGGCGTCGCCGCCGGGACGGTCACGCCGTGTCACCCCGAGCGGGTGGTCGACCTGATGCTGGCGACGCTCGACGGCGCGCTGGTCGCGCAGGTGACGCGCGGCGCGCAGCCGCAGCCGATCGTCGAGGAGCTGATCGCGCGCGTGCTCGAGCCGCTGGCCGTGCGCGCGCGCCCGTCCCGCGCGCCGCGCGCGCGCGCCACCGCCACGCCGAGGAGATCGCGATGACCACGACGCCCGTCCTGCCCCTGTGGATCGCCCGCCTGTCCGGCGACCAGCCGACGATGGGGCGCCAGCACGGCGAGCTCGCCGGCCAGGCCGAGGGCACCGAGCGCATGCTCGGCTACTACCGCCAGATGCCCGAGCGGATGCTGGTCGGCGCCGGGCGCTCGGCCGGCGCGCGCGTCGGCCGGGCCGTCGTCGGCGCCGCGAAGGAGCTGATGCTCGCGCGGCTGCACGCGGCGCGGCCCGCCGAGCTGCGCGCGCGGTCGGAGGCGTTCATGGCGGCGGCGGGCACGGACCCGCGGCAGGCGCGCTACGTCGGCGTGATGGACGTGTTCCAGAGCGTCGTCGGGCTCGCCGGGCGCTACGTGGTCGGGCCGTTCGCGCGCCGGGCGAGCGCGCTCGCCACCGCCGCCGCGGCGCCGGCGTGCTCGACGATCATGGCGTGGGGCGAGGCGACCGCTGACGGCGAGGTCCGCCACGCGCGCAACTTCGACTTCCCCGGCGTCGGGGTGTGGGACGCGGCGCCCGCGCTGATCCTGTGCGCGCCGGACCGCGGCCTGCGCTACGGGTTCGTCGCCTCGCGCGGCGCCGACGTGCCGGCGGTGACGGTGTTCAACGAGGCGGGGATCTCGATCACCTCGCACACGCGGTTCCACCGCGAGGTCGCGCTCGGCGGCGCCGCGGTGATCGATCTGGTGCACGAGCTGGGGCGGCGCGCGACGTCGCTCGACGAGGCGCGCGCGATCGCGGCGGAGCGGCCGAGCGCGACGAGCTGGGGCCTGGCGGTGTCGAGCGCGCGCGAGCGCCGCGCGGTGTGCCTGGAGCTGCACGCCGGCGCGGTGCGCGTCGTCGAGCCGGCGGCGGGCGCGGCGTGGGTGAGCTGCGCCAACCGCTACCGCGACGCGCGGATGCAGGACGGCGAGATCGCGTCGAGCGCGGCGTGGGCGCTGCACACCGACGCGCGCGAGCGCCGGCTGCGCGCGCTGATGGCCGAGGCGATCGCCGGCGGCGGCGCGTCGAGCGAGGCGCTGATGGCGATGCTCGCCGATCGCGTCGACGCGGCGGCGCCGGGCGTGGTGCGCCACCTCGGCGGGATCCTCGCGTCGGCGTGCACGGTGCACAGCGTCGTGGTCGAGCCGGCGACGCGCTCGCTGCTGCTCGGGGTCGGCGCGGCGCCGGCGAGCGAGGGCCCGTTCGTCCGCGTCGGCTGGTCGTGGGACGGCCCGGTCGGGGCGTGGGAGCTGGGCGCGCCCGGCGGGGAAGCGGCGCTCGCCGCGGCCGGGCTGACCGTCGCCGACGTGGCGATCCCCGCGATCACGCGCGGCGCGGCCGGGCGGTGGGCGGCCGAGGCGGTGCGGATCGAGCAGACCACCCGCGACGCCGACGCGACCTCGCGCGCGCTCGAGCAGGCGATCACCGCGGCGCCAGCGGATCCGTCGCTGCGGCTGGGCGCGGTGTGGATCGCGCTGCGGCGCGGCGACGCGGCGCGCGCGGTGGCGCACGCGCGGGTCGGGCTGAACCACGAGTCCCTGCCGTACCGGCGCGGCCAGCTCCTGCTGTGGGGCGCTCGCGCCGCGCTCGCGGCGCGCGACGAGGCGACCGCGGCGGCGTGGTGGCGCGAGCTCGACGCGCTCGGCGACGGCGACGTCGCCGAGCTGATCGCGCGGTCGCGCGCGGATCGCCGCGAGCCGGCGCGGTGGCGCCGGCGCAAGCCCGACGCCAACCTGTTCATGCACGACGCGGCCTGAGCGGCCGCCTCCGCCTCCGTCTCCGTCTCCGTCTCCGTTCGACCCGCTCATCCTGAGCCGGGGCGAGCGCGAGCGAGACCCGAGTCGAAGGACGTCTCCGTCTCCGTCTCCGCCTCCGTCTCCGCCTCCGCCTCCGTCTCCGTCTCCGTCTGACCCGCTCATCCTGAGAGGGTCGATCAGAATCGAGCCCCTCCGCTCGTCCTGACAAGAATCGAGCCCCCTCCGCTCGTCCTGAGCAGCGCCGAGCGCCAGCGAGGCGCGTGTCGACTATGTAGTGGTGGTCGCGTCAAGCACAGACCTCCCCCATCCGGCGTCGCCGGTTGTCCCGAATCATCGGAATGGGCTCC
>WYBA01000370.1 GCA_011526095.1 Myxococcales bacterium
CCACCCGGACGAGTACGTCGAGTTCCTGCGCTCGCTCAAGGCGGACCCGACGCGCGTGATGGTCTCGGTGATCGTCGGCGATCCGACGCCGGTCGCGGTCGGCCCCGACCCGAACGACTCGACGTCGCCCGCGCTGTCGCCGTCGTGCGTCTCCGCGGTCGGCGAGGCGTCGCCGGCGATCCGCCTCGCCCACTTCGCCGCGCAGTTCCCGGCGCGCCACGTCGTCAGCTCGATCTGCAACGAGGACCTCGGCCCGGCCGTGGCGGACACCTCCGCGCTGCTCCAGACGATCGCCGGCAGCACGTGCCTCGTCGGCGAAACCCCCGCCACCGTGCCGGCGCTGTACGAGGCGTGCACGGTCGCGGACGTCGTCGACCTCGACGCGCCGACCGAGACGCGCGCCGCGCTGGACAGCTGCGACGCCACCGGCGACGCGCCGCCGTGCTTCCGGTTCGTCGCCGACGAGGCGTGCACGCTCAACGCCGCGGGCGCCCGGGTCGAGCTCGACCGCGGCGCGACCGCGCCGCCGCCGGGCAGCGTCGTCGTCGTCGACTGCCTGTGACCGCGCCGCGCGGGTAGGATGCGGCCGCCATGGCCGGTCCCGCGCTGCGCGCCAACGTCACGTTCCCGACCCGCTACCGGTTCGGCTGGGGCCGGCGCGCCGAGCTGGCGGCCGAGGCGCGCGCCGCGGGCGTCCGCCGCGCCCTCGTCGTCACCGACCCGGGCGTCGCGGCGCTGCCGTGGTTCGACCCGCTCGCCGCCGCGCTCGCCGACGCGGTCGGCGCGGTGGTGTGGGCGGCCGTGTCGACGAACCCGACCGAGGCCGAGGTGCTCGCCGGGCTCGCCGCGTTCCGCGCCCACGCCGCCGACGGCGTGATCGCGATCGGCGGCGGCTCGCCGATCGACGCGGGGCGGGTGATCGCGATGCTCGTCGGGCTCGGCGCCGGCGCGCCCGGCGACGTCGCCGCGCTCGCGGTCGACGGCGCGCGCGCCCGCGAGCTGGCCGGGGCGCGCCCGCCGCCGCTGGTGGCGATGCCGACGACCGCCGGCACCGGCGCGGAGCTGTCCAGCGGCGCGGTCGTCACCGACCCGGCGGCGCGCGTCAAGCGCACGGTGCTGCACCCGGTGTTGATGGCGCGCGCGGTCGTGGCCGACCCCGAGGTCACGGTCGGCCTGCCGGCGGCGCTGACCGCCGCGACCGCCGCCGACGCCCTCACCCACGCGATCGAGGCCCTGCTCGTCCCCGCCTACCACCCGATGTGCGACGCGATCGCGCTCGAGGCGGTCCGGCTGATCGCGGCGCACCTGCCGCGCGCGATCGCCGCGCCCGACGACGCCGACGCGCGCGGCCACCTGATGATGGCCGCGTCGATGGCCGCGGTCGCGTTCCAGAAGGGGCTCGGCCTGGTCCACGCGATGGCCCACCCGCTCGGCGCGGTGCTCGGGGTCCACCACGGGCTGGCCAACGCCGTGCTGCTGCCGCACGTGCTCGCCTGCCACGGCGCGGCGATCGCGGCGCCGTGCGCCCGGCTGTGCGCCGCGCTCGAGGTGGCGCCGGGGGCCGATCCAGTCGCCACCGTCGTCGCCGCGGTGCGCGGACTGCTCGACCGATCGGGCCTGCCGGCGACCCTGCCCGCCCCCGCTGGCGGCGCGCCGGTCGCCGAGCTGGCGGCGCTGGCGCTGGGCGAGCGGATGTACCTCGCGACCAGCCCGACCCCGGCACGCCCCGTCGAGCTCGTGGCGATCTACCAGGCCGTGTTCGCCCGGCCGTGACCGGGCCGCGACGCGGCCGTCACCGTGATATCAGCAGGCATGGGCGATCTGTTCACCGAGCGCGAGCTCCAGTTCGCGATCCGGCTCGGCGTGTCGCTGGTGTGCGGCACCATCGTCGGCCTCGAGCGCGAGTCGCGCGGCAAGCCCGCCGGCGTCAGCACCCACTGCTTCGTGATCGCGGGCGCCGCCCTGTTCACGTTCCTGTCGCTGTCGGTCGACCCGAACAGCCCGGCGCGCATCGCCGCCCAGGTGATCTCCGGCGTCGGCTTCCTCGGCGCCGGCATGATCCTCAAGAGCGACGCCGGCACGGTCACCAACCTCACGACCGCGGCCGCGGTGTGGTTCGCCGCCGCGATCGGCATGGCGATCGGGTTCGGCTGGTACGTCATCGCGGTCGGCTCGACGCTGTACGCGACGGTCGTTCCCCGCATCCCGCACCTGTCGAAGTGGGGCAAGGACAACGACCCGTGACGCCCCGGGCGCCGGGATGCTAAGCAACGAGGATGTCGTTCGACGCGCCGCTGACCGTCCGTGACGCCCAGGAGGCCCTCGACGGGCTGCCGCTGATCGCCTGCCTCGCCGGGTCGCTGGCGTACGTCAAGGAGGTCCGCGACAAGTGCCTGGCCGCGGGCATCCCGGCGATGGCCGCGGCGCCCGCGCCCGGCCGTGGTTGAGGGACCAAGGCGCACCTCCTGGTCGAGGAGGACGACGTTCCGAAGGTCGCGCAGGTGCTGCGCGGCGAGTGGGCCGCGATGCTCGAGCGCGAGGGCGTGAACCCCGTGTGCGCGGCGCCGACGAGCGCCGACGGCGAGCACCCGCCGTGCCCGGCGTGCGGTCACGCCGCGGCCCTGGTCGACGGCGCGTGCGCCGACTGCGGCCTGCAGCTCGACGACGGCCCACCGCGCGGCGGCTCGTGCGGCCCCGGCGGCTGCCGGTAGCGTGCCCCGGCTGATCGAGCGCGGGCGCCTCGGCGAGGCGTGGTTCTCGCCGTGCCGGCGCTACCGCTACCTGCTGACGCGCGGCCCCGCGCGCGGCCCGCGCGTGGTGTTCGTGATGCTCAACCCGTCGACCGCCGACGCCGACCGCAGCGATCCGACGATCACGCGGGCCACGGGGTTCGCCGCCCGGCTCGCGGCCGAGCGCGGCTGGCCCGCGCCGCGGCTCGAGATCGTCAACCTGTTCGCGCTGCGCGCGACCGACCCGCGCGCGCTGCGCCGCGCCCGCGATCCGGTCGGCCCCGACGACGACGCGATCCTCGACGCGCGGTGCGCGCGCGCCGCGCTGATCGTGTGCGCGTGGGGCGTCCACGGCGCGCTCGCCGGCCGCGGCGACGCCGTGCGCGCGCGCCTGCGCGCCGCGGGGCGCGCGCTGCACCACCTCGGCCTCACCCGGGCCGGCCACCCGCGCCACCCGCTGTACCTCGCCGCCTCGACGCCGCTGTCGCCGTGGTGAGGCGAAGACGGAGGCGGAGACGGAGACGGAGACGGAGACGGAGATGGAGATGGAGATGGAGACGGAGACGGCGTCAGTCCAGCGCGTCGTCCTCGCGGTCCGGCTTGCCCTTGCCCTTGCCGCCTCGCTTGCCGCGCGGCGCGAGCGCCTCGTCGAGCCCCAGCTCGGCCAGCTTCTTGCGCAGCGTGTTGCGGTTGAGCCCGAGGATCTCGGCCGCCTTGAGCTGGTTGCCGCCGGTGTGCTGCAGCACCAGCTCGAACAGCGGCCGCTCGACCCGCTGGACGACCTTGTCGTAGAGGTCGTGGAGCGGGTAGCCGTCCATGCGCTGCATGAACCCGGCGAGCTTGGCCTTGATCATGTCCTCGAACGCGAGGTCCTCGAGCGGGACGCGCTCGGCCACCTTGGGCAGGACCTCGTCGACGTCGCCCGACTCGATCCGGCTCGCCGTCGCCTTGACCACCAGCCGCCGCGCGGTCGCCTTGAGCTCGGCGCAGTTGCCGGGCCACGGGTACTTGACCAGCCGCGCGTGCGCGCGCGTCGACACGGTGAGCTTGCCCCGGCCGATCTCCTCGGCGTAGTGACGCACCCACCGCTCGAACAGCGTCGGGATGTCGGCGACGCGCTCGCGCAGCGGCGGCACGTCGATGCGCTGCCCCGCCATCTGCTCGTACAGCTCCGGCGACAGGATCCGCGCCGACACGGCGGCGTCGAGATCGAGGTCCGCGCTGCCCACGACGCGGACGTCGAACACCTCGCCCGTCGACTCCGGGCGCCGCCGATCGCGCGCGTCCGGCCGCGGCTCGGTCCGTGCGTCGGGCCGTTCGCCGCGCGGGCGGATCGCCTTGCGCAGCGTCCGCTGCGACGCCGCGGGCAGATCGACCACGTCCTTGATCAGCAGCGTGCCGCCCGCCGCCGCGCGCAGCGCCCGCCGCGCCCGCACGTCGCCGTCGTGATCGTCACCGTCGCCAGCGGCGTCACCGACGCCGGGCCGGCGCTCGGCCGCGGGCACGTCGGGCCCGTCGAGCGTCGGCCGGACCGAGACGAACCGGGCGTCCCGCCGCGGCCCGGCGAGGTGCAGCACCCGCGCGACCAGCTCGCGCCCGGTGCCGTGCTCGCCGCAGATCAGCACGGGCCGGTCGGACGCGGCGTGGCGCTCGACCGCCTCGACCACGGCCTTCATCGCCGGGCTGTCGGCGACGAGGAACTCGCGGGGCTCGCGGCGGCGGCGCAGCACGGCAGGGCTCGGGGGGGATCAGGCGGCGACGCGGCCGTCGTGGTGAGCGATCAGGTCGGCGAAGTAGGCCTCGACGAGCGCGCACGCGCCGTCGATGTCCGGCGTCTCCCACACGGCGATCCGCAGCGCGTTGCAGCCGTGCAGCCCCTTGGCGTACCAGGCGCACGCCTTGCGCACCTCGTGGAGGATCCGCTTGTTGTCGCGCAGCTCGCGGATCAGGCCGACGTGGCGGCGGAAGATCGCGCGGCGCTCGAGCAGCGACGGCGGCCCGGGATCCGGGCGACCCGCGGCGACCTCGCGCAGCCGCGCGAACAGCCACGGGTTGCCCATCGCGCCGCGGCCGATCATCACGGCGTCGCAGCCCGTCGCCTCGCGCATCCGCACGTAGCCCTCGACGTCGACGACGTCGCCGTTGCCGACGAGCGGGATGTGCGCCGGCAGCGCCTCGCGCACCAGGCGGATGATCTCGAGGTCGCTCTTGCCCGAGAACCCCTGGGTCCGCGTCCGCCCGTGGACGGTGATCATCTGGGCGCCGGCCTCGACGAGCGCGCACGCGAACTCCGGCGCGTTGCGGTGGGCCTGGTCCCAGCCGGCGCGGTGCTTGACCGTCACCGGCACGTTCGCCGGGACCGCCTCGACCACGGCGCGGACCAGCGCCTGCGCGACCTCGGGCTCGCGCATCAGCGCCGAGCCGCACTCGCCCGCGACGACGCGCTTGGCCGGGCAGCCCATGTTGATGTCGACGAGCGAGGCGCCGATCGACACGGCGAGCCGCGCCGCCTCCTGCATCGCCGCCGCCTCGCGCCCGAAGATCTGGACGCCGAACGCCCGGCCGCCGAGGCTGGCCGTCATCTTGGCGTGGGTCTTGGGGTCGCCCGCGCTGAGCGCGTGCGCCGACAGGAACTCGGTGATGGTGAAGCCGACGCCGTGCTCCTCGCACACCGTGCGGAACGGCAGGTCGGTGACCGCCGCCATCGGGGCGAGGATCACGGGCGTTTCGATGGTGAGCGGGCCGACGCGCATCGGAGGGGGCGAGAACATACTCGATCACCTGCGCGGCGGCGTCCGCGAAAATGCGCGGTGTAGCGGCGCCTACGCTTGCTGCAGGTCCGCCGGCGTGTCGATGTCCCGCAGCGACGCCAGCGCGGGGTCCGCCGCGCGCAGCGTCGCCTCGTCCAGCCACCGCACGCGCAGGCCCTCGTCGGTCAGCAGGCCCGACGCCTTGCGCCGCCCCGCGGCGATCCGCCGCGCCGCGATCGCGCCGACCGGTGCCGCGTACGCGGCCAGCAGCGGCTCGGGCAGCCCGCCCAGCCGCGGCGCGATCGCGTCGGCGTCGCCGCCGGCGGCCCGGGCCTCGGCCACCAGCAGGTCGATCACCCCCGGCGCCAGCCACGGCAGGTCGCCGGCGACGACGACGACCCAGGGTGTCCGGCAGGCGGACAGCGCGGCCGCGATCCCGGCCAGCGGCCCGTCCCCGGCCGTCGCGTCGGCCACCCACCGGACGCGCGCCGCCCACGCCGGCGCCACCGGCCACGGCGCCGCCCCGTCCGCGCCGGCGGCGGGCGCGACCGACACCACGACCTCGTCCACCCGCGGCGCGAGCACCGCGAGCTGGCGATCGAGGATCGTGGCGCCGTCGATCTCGATCAGCGGCTTGGCGCGCCCGCCGAGCCGGCGGGCCTGGCCGCCGGCGAGGATGCACGCCGAGACTGCGGGGCCGGCCACGGCGATCACCGCGCCAGCAGCGCCTCGATCTGCTCCTGCTTCGGCGTCGTCACCTCGAGCCCGGTCTGCGCGAGGTACGCGCTGACCTCGGCGCGGACGCCGTACTCGCCGTCGAAGTAGACGCCCGGGCCGATCGTGAAGCCGGAGCCGACGACCAGCGTGCGCGCGTCCTTGACCTCGTAGTCGTCGAGGTCGGCGGCGACGCCCTGCAGGTCGGAGTCGAGCGCGTGGCCGGTGCGGTGGACGAACCGCTCGCCGAGGTTGGCCTTGGCGATGAACCCGCGCGCGGCCTGATCGACGTCGGCGCCGCGGACGGCGCGACGGCGCTTGGTGCGATCCGTGATCAGGGCGATCGCCTCGTCGCGCGCCAGCGCCACGACCTCGAACGCCGACGCCATGCGCTGCGGCACGACGTCCCCGACGTACGCGACCCACGTCGCGGCGGCGTAGATGCCGTCCTCCGACGCGGTGCGCGCCGCGAGCGACACCAGCACCAGGTCGCCCTTGCCGATCGCCCGCGCGCGCGCCGCGGTCGGCACGTAGTACGGGTCCGCGGTGTGCTCGCCGGCGGCGACGACCGGCGGCGGCCCGTCGACGCCGCGCACCGCCATGCCGCGGACGATGCGCTGCTGCACGTCGAGCTCGGTCACCGCCTTGCCCTCGGCGACCTGGCGCGCCAGCCACGCCAGCGCGTCCTTGCGCAGCTCCGTGATGTGGTGGACCGCGATGTGGTGCTGGACGCGCCCCTCGGGCCCCCATAGCGCCTTGGTGAACTGGACCAGGCCCTCGCTGCTCTTGACCGAGACGCCGAGCCCGGTGACGAGCTCGACCGTGCCGGCGTCGACGCGGGAGATCGAGGGCACCGCGCCGCCCGGCGAGTACTCCATCGCGATCGCCAGCCGCTTGCTCTTGCCCTTGCCCTTGCCCTTGGCCTTCGCCGCGCCCTTGCCAGCGCCGAGCAGCGCCTTGAGCGCCTTGCCGAGATCGCGGTAGCCGGCGTAGGTGACGCGCGTGCCGGCGAGGTGCGCGAAGCTCTGCGCCTCGCTCTGGTGCACGAGCGCCGTCGGCTCGCCGTCCTGCGGGATGTAGTAGAACCACGCCCGCGCCGGCGTCCCGACCGGCGCAACCAGCTGGTGGGCGATCGGGTTCTGGCCGGCGCGGTCGTAGAGCAGCCAGCCGTCGAGGCTCTGGACCGCGAGCAGCCCCTGGACCGACGCGACGTCGAGGCGCCGGCGCTTGACCGTCGAGGCCGGGGCGGGCGGCGCGCCCGCGGGCTCCGCGGCGTCGGCGTACGGGTCCTTCGGCGCGCCGTCGCCACGGCCACGCTCGGGCGCGGGATCCGGCGCCGGGGCCGGGGCGTCGCCGTACGGATCGACCGGCGCCTGACCGGCGCCTCGATCGGGATCGGGCTTGGGCTTCTTCCGCTTCTGCTTCTGCTTCGTCGGCGCCGGGTCGTCGCCGTACGGGTCGACCGGCTGCGCCTGCGCGCGGACCGGCCCGGTCGAGAGGATCAGCGACGCGACGAGCGCCGCCGCGATCGCGGACCTCACGGCCGCGCCTCGTGCGCCGCGTCGGCGCGGACCAGCTCTGCCAGCATCTCCTCATGAATAGCACCGTTGGTCGCGACCAGTTCGCCCGCGCTGGCGTCGAACGGGCCGCCTCGTGTATCCGTCACACGACCGCCGGCCTCCTCGACGATGAGCGCGCCGGCCGCGACGTCCCACGGCTGTAGCCGGCGCTCCCAGTAGCCGTCGAGCCAGCCGCGCGCGACGCCGCACAGGTCGAGCGAGGCCGTGCCGAGCCGCCGGCACGCGCCGGCCCGGCGCTGGAAGTACTCCCACTGCCCGAAGTTGTTGGTGCGGCTGGTGGCGCGGTCGTACGGGAACCCCGTGACCAGCAGCGCGTTGCCGACCGACGCGACGCGGCTCACCTCGAGCCGGCGCTGCTCGGCGTCGCCGTAGATCACCGCGCGCGCCCCGCCGCCGCGCCGCGCCCAGAACGTCCAGCCCAGCATCGGCGCCGCGACCACGCCGATCCGCGGCACGCCGCCGTCGACCAGGGCGAGCGAGATCGCCCAGTACGGCAGCCCGTGCGCGAAGTTGACGGTGCCGTCGATCGGGTCGAGCAGCCACCGCGTCCCGGTGGCGACGCCGCCGGCCTCCTCGCCCTGCAGCGGCAGCGCCGGCGTGCGCGCCGCGAGCGCGCCGCGGATCCGCTCCTCGCACCGCGTGTCCCACTCGGTCACGAGGTCCTTGGGGTTGCCCTTGCTGCGGATCTCGTCGGGCCGCGCCTGGCGCAGCATCACGGCCGCGTCGGCGACCACGTCGCGGGCGATGTCGAGGAGCGCGGCGTCGTCCATGGCAGGGGAACCTACCGCGCCGCGCCTGGCTCCGTCTCCGTCTCCGTCTCCGTCTCCGTCTCCGTCTCCGTCTCCGTCTCCGTCTCCGTCTCCGTCTCCGTCTCCGTCTCCGTCTCCGTCTCCGTCTCCGTCTCCGTCTCCGTCTCCGTCTCC
>WYBA01000371.1 GCA_011526095.1 Myxococcales bacterium
CGTCGCGGGCGGCGAGCGCCTCGGCGGCGGCGGCGTCGCGGGCGGCGAGCGCCTCGGCGTGGCTCGCCGCGAGCTCCTCGCGCAGCGCGGCCAGCGCGACCTCGCCCGCCGCGGCCAGCTCCGCGCGCAGCTCGGCCTCGCGCGCCTCGGCGCCTCGGGTGAGCGCGGCGACCGTCTCGGCGTGCTCGCGCTCGAGCTCCCCCAGGCGCGTCCGCGCGGCGGTCAGCTCCTTGTCGAGCTGCGCCGCCTGCTTGGTCTTCTCGGCGATCGCGCGCTGCGCCGCGTCGGCGTCGCTGCGCGCCTTGGTCTCGGCCGCGGCCAGCCGCGCCGACAGATCGTTGACCTTGACCTCGAGGTCCTTGCGGACCGTCTCGGCGGCCTCGACCTTGTCGACGTCGCCGACGATCCGCTGCTCGAGCTCGAGGTTCTTGCCCTCGAGCTGGGTCTTGGCGTGCTGGAGCTGGCGCAGGCGCTCCTTGCCGTCGAGGAGCTGGCGGTCCTTCGCGACCAGCTCGTCGCGCAGCTCGAGGATCTCCTTGTCCTTGCCGCCGATGATCTCGCGCAGGTGGAGGAACTCGCGCTCGCGCGACGGGCCCTTCTGCGCGTCGGCGGCCGCGCGCGCCTTGTCCAGCTCGGCCTTGAGGCGCGCGTTGTCGCGCTCGAGCACGTGGATCTTCTGCAGCGTGCGGCGGTCGTGCACGCCGGACTGCTCGGCGTCGGCGCGCGCCGCGACCTCCTCGAGGCCGAGGTCGAGCCCGGCGTCCTCGACGGGTGGCGGCGGCGCCGCCGCGGGGGCCGGCTCGGGCTCGGGCTCGGGCGCGACCGCGACGGGCTCGGGCGCGACCGCGACCGGCTCGGGCTCGGGCGCGACCGCGACCGCGACCGGCTCGGGCTCCGGCGCCGTCGCGACCGCGACCGGCTCGGGCTCGATCACGGGCTCGGGCTCGAGCACCGGCTCGGGCTCGACCGCGAGGTCGACCGCCGGGGCGGCGCCGCGCCGCGGCTCCATGCGCAGCATGTCGGCCAGCGGCGGTCCGCCCGCGCTCGTGCGCTCCTCGCCGTCGAAGTCGCCCGGCTCGATCGGCTCGGGGATCTCGCCGCTCCACGACTCGCCGCCGACGTCCTCCATCGACGCGTCGCCGGCCGCGTCGAGGTCGAGGTCCTCGACGTTCGCCAGGTCGCCGAGCCCGCCGAGCGGCTCCATCGGCGAGTCGATCGGCTCGGGCACGCCCATCGACGGCTCCTCGACGATGTAGTCGTCGACCACCGCGCTGCGGATCGGCGCGGCCTCGGGCGCCACCGCCATCACGGCCGCGGCGCGCCGCGACGGCGGCGTCTGGACCTCGAGCTCGTCGATCGAAGGCAGCGCCGACAGCGGCGGCGGCAGCGGCGGCGCGGCCGCCGGCGCCTCGGTCGGCGGCTTCTTGCGCGGCGGCGGCGGCGGTGGCTCGCTCGCGGCCTTCTTGCGCGCGGGCGCGGGCGCCGCGGCGCTCGCCAGCGGCAGCGGCGACGCCTCGACCGGCGGGTCGTCGCCGACGCCGGTCAGCGCGGCGAACGCGTCGTCGAGATCGGCCTCGAGCAGCGAGTCGGTCACCCGCGGCGGCGCCATCGCGGTCTGGTTGCCGGCGTCGAACTCGGCGGCGGCGTCCTCCGAGATCGCCTCGACCATCTCGGCGTCGCCGAGATCGAGCGCGACGTCGTCGACCTCGACCGGGATCTGCAGCTCGTCGTCGTCGCCGTCGTCGGCGACGTCGACCTCGACCATGTCCCCCAGGCCGATCAGGTTGTCGATCTTGCCGACCAGCTCGGCCGTCGACAGCCCGCGCTTGTCGACGTACTCGTCGGCGTGGATCTTGAGGCGGCGGTGGTTGGCGAAGCCCTCGGGCGACACCGTCGAGGTCACCAGCAGCACCGGGAGCTTCGCCGCGACGCCCTTCTTCGCCTTGTTGCACAGCGCGTAGCCGACCTTCTCCGGCTCCTCGACGGCGATGACGATCAGCTCCGGCTGCAGCTGCGGCACGCGCGTGAGCACGTCCCCGTCGGTCGGGCCGGCGAGCACGACCTCGAGCCCGTAGGGCCGGAGCTGCTGCTCGAGCAGCTGGTGGAACGCGCGATCGGTGTCGACGAGCAGGATGCGGCGATGGCTCATGCGTCGGGGGGCCCCTCGGCCGACGATCATAGCCCGGGCCGGTGCATCCTCGCGACTTCTGGGGGGGAGATCAGCGCTCGCACGGTCAACCACACGGGGCTCGCCGCCCCGCCCGACGAGCAGAGCTCGTCGGGGCCCACCCCGCCCAGAGCGCCGGAGCGCTATCGCACCAGGCGCGGCCCGAACGCGGCGACGAGCCGGTGCTCGACCACGGCGTAGGCCAGCTCGCGCGGGCCCAGGCCCCACGAGCGCGCGCGGAACACGTGCGCCAGGCCGCCGACGTCCTGGTGGACGATGACCCACTCGCCCTCGATCTGCTGGGCGCACAGCTCGACGCCGCGCACCTCGAGCCGCTCGCCGTCGCAGATGTCGAGGCCGCGCGCGTCGAGCGCGCTGCCCTGGATGACGATCTCGTCGCCCCACGTCGTGCGGATGCGGAACATCAGGTGCGTGACCGGGCGGCCCTTGACCTCGCTGCTCCACGTCGCCGCGCGGTCGACGACCGGCTGCTCCATGCTCGGCGACACCGGGCGGGCGCGGACGTCGCCGGGCTGGCGCGACCGCACGAGGTCGGCGACGACCTCGGAGCCCGCCGACGGCGGCGCCGGCGCGCGCGACACCACGAACAGCGCCAGCGCGGCGGCCGCGACCAGCGACGCCGCGGCCGGCAGCGCCCACGCGGCGACGCTCGCGCGGCCGCTCGCCCGGTCCTCGGCGTCGAGCGCGGCGGTCAGCCGCGCCCGCACGACGTCGGGCATCGGCGGCGGCGCGAGCTGGCGGCGGAGCGCGTCGAGCGCGGTGCGCTCGTGCGCGACCTTGTCGCGGCACGCCGCGCAGTCGCGCAGGTGCAGCTCGAGGTCGCGGAGCTCCTCGTCGGCGAGCTCGTCGTCGAGGTAGGCCATCGCGAGGGCGTCGATGGAGGCGCAGATATCGGCTGCGAGCAGGGTCATGGTCAGGACGGCTTGCGCTGGGACCGGCGGTAGCTCGCCAGGTCGATGGGAGGGGTGGTGGTCGCGGCGGCGGGCTCGGGCTCCGCGCCCTTGACGTAGCCGTGCTGCACGGCGAAGTCCTTGAGCGAGGCCTGGAGCAGCCGGCGGCCGCGGAACAGCCGGCTCATGACGGTGCCGACGGGCGTGCCCATCGCGTCGGCGATCTCCTTGTACGACATGCCCTCGATGTCGCAGAGCACGACCGCGACGCGGAAGTCGTCGGGCAGGCCGTCGAGGGCGCGCTGGACGTCGTCGGACACGCTGCGCTCGACCAGCATCGCCTCGGGGCTCTTCTGGCTGTGCGCCGCCTCGTGGACGAGCACGCCGTCGGTCGCCTCCTGCTCCGCGGTCGCGGCGTCGAGCACCTGGCGGCTGCGCTTGCGCCGCTGGTACTCGTTGATGAACGTGTTGGTGAGGATGCGGAGCAGCCACGCCTTGCAGTTCGAGTCCTTCTCGAACGTGTCCCAGAAGCGGTAGGCGCGGAGCACGGTCTCCTGGACGAGGTCCTCGGCGTCGCGGGTGTTGCGGGTCAACCGGCACGCCGCGCCGTAGAGGGCGTCCATGTGGACCAGCGCGGTCTGCTCGAACTCGGTCCGGCGGACCTTGCGACCACTGAGCATCACGGCCTTTCTACCAGATGGCCCCGGCCCGGTATTTCCGCCGCGGTCGCCCCGACGCCGTGTCATCCAAGTGCACGAGATCACTCGGGCCGGCCGTGGTACGGTGCCCGCGTGCGTGACCCGAGCCGCCGCGAGATCCTCGCCGGCCTGGCGGCGCTCGCCGCCGGCGCGTGCCGGACGCGCGAGCGCGCGGCGTCCTCGGTGGCGGCGCGGCGCCCGGCGCCGCCGCTCGCGGTCGGCGCCGGCGATCCCGACGGCGGTCGGGCACGGCTCTGGGCGCGCGCGGCCGAGCCCGGTCGGATGGTGGTGGAGCTGTGGAGCCCGGGCGCGCGCGACGCCCGCCGCGTCCTCGGCCCCGAGGTCGGCGCCGCGACCGACCTGTGCGGCGCGGTCGAGGTCGACGGGCTCTCGCCCGGCGAGCACCGCTACGCCGTCTCGTTCGAGGACGGGCGCGGCGGGCGCAGCGACGCGGCGGCGGGGCGGCTGCGCGTGCGCGGCCCCGGCGAGCCGTTCGTGCTGGCGTGGAGCGGCGACGTGTGCGGGCAGGGCTGGGGCATCGACGAGGCCCGCGGCGGGCTCGCGGCGTTCGCCGCGGTCCGCGGCGCCGCGCCCGACGTGTTCGTCCACTCCGGCGACGCGATCTACGCCGACCAGCCGCTCGCCGCCGCGGTGCCGCTGCCCGACGGCACGGTGTGGCGCAACCTGGTCACGCCGGCCAAGGCGAAGGTCGCGGTCACCCAGGACGACTTCTGGGGCAACCACGCCTACAACCTGCTCGACCCGTCGTGGCGCGCGCTGCTCGCCGACGTCCCCGTGATCGCGCAGTGGGACGATCACGAGACGGTCAACAACTGGTACCCGGGCGAGGTGCTCGACGACGCGCGCTACGCCGAGCGCGCGGTCGACGTGCTCGCGCCGCGCGCGCGCCGCGCGTTCCTCGACTACTTCCCGGTGCGCGGCGGGCCTCGGCTCCACCGCGTCGTGCGCCCGCACCCCGACGTCGAGGTCATCGTCCTCGACGCGCGCAGCTATCGCGGCGCCAACGGGCCCGGGCTCGAGCCGACCGCGAGCGCCGCGACCGCGATGCTCGGCGACGCGCAGGCGCGGTGGCTGGTCGACGCGCTCGTCGCCTCGCGCGCGCGGTGGAAGATCGTCGCGTGCAACCAGCCGATCGGCCTGGTGATCCCCGACGGTGATGCCGGGTGGCAGGAGGGCTTCGCCCAGGGCGCGCCGGGCGCGCCGCGCGGGCGCGAGCACGAGCTCGCCGCGATCCTCGCCGGCGCGCGCGGCGTGCCGGGCGTCGTGTGGATCACCGCCGACGTCCACTACGCCGCGGCCCACCGCTACGACCCGGCGCGCGCGGCGTTCCGCGACTTCACCCCGTTCTGGGAGCTGGTCGCGGGGCCGCTCCACGCCGGCGCGTTCGGGCCGCAGCCGCTCGACCCCACGTTCGGCCCCGAGGTCGTGTTCCAGCGCCCGCCGCCGCCGCGCCTGTACGGCAGCGGCCCGGCCGGCGGGCTCGCCAGCTTCGGCGCGCTCGCGCTCGACCCGCGGAGCGGCGCGCTCGTCGCGTCGCTGCGCGGCGGCGACGGCGCGACGCTGTGGGACGTCGAGCTGCCGCCGCCGTGACGCCCGGCGCGCGGGGCGCTACTTCCAGGCGGTGTGCGGCACGCCGAGGGCCTCGGCGACCGCCGCGTGCGGCACCGTGCCCTTGTACGTGTTGATGCCGCTGACCAGCGTCGGATCCTTCTCGCACGCCTTCTCCAGGCCGTTGTTGGCCAGGCGCAGGACGTAGGGGATCGTCGCGTTGGTCAGCGCGTAGGTCGACGTGCGCGGCACCGCGCCCGGCATGTTGGCCACGCCGTAGTGGATGACGTCGTGGACGACGTACGTCGGGTGATCGTGGGTCGTCGGGCGCGCGGTCGCGACGCAGCCGCCCTGGTCGATCGACACGTCGACGATCACCGAGCCCGGCTCCATCTGCTTGATCATCTCCTCGGTGACCAGCCGCGGCGCGCGCGCGCCGGCGATCAGCACCGCGCCGATCACGAGGTCGGCCTCGGCGACGCACGCCGCGATCGCCATCGGCTCGGAGTACTGCGTGATGATCCGGCCCTCGTAGATGTCGTCGAGGTAGGCCAGCGTCTTGAGGTTGACGTCGAGGACGGTGACCTGCGCGCCCAGGCCGATCGCGATCCGCGCCGCGTTGGCGCCGACGACGCCGCCGCCGATGATCGCGACCTTGCCGCGGCGCACGCCGGGCACGCCGCCGAGCAGCACGCCCTTGCCGCCGCGCTCGCGCTCGAGGTGGTGCGCGCCGGCCTGGACGCTCATCCGCCCGGCGACCGCGCTCATCGGCGTCAGCAGCGGCAGCACGCCCGGCTCGGGCTCGATCGTCTCGTACGCGACGCCGTTGACGCCGCGCTCGAGCAGCTCCTTGCCCAGCTCCTGCGCCGCCGCGAGGTGCAGGTA
>WYBA01000372.1 GCA_011526095.1 Myxococcales bacterium
ACTGCTTGAGCTCGTCCGGAGCGACCTCGAGCGCCGAGCGCGCGTAGTCGAGCGCCTGATCGAGATCTTCCTCCATCTCCGCCAGGTTGCAGGCCATTTCGTAGAGAGCGATGGTTCGCGCGAAACTCGACTGGCTCCCTTCCAGCAGCTCGCGGCCGATCCGGTTTCCCTCGGCGAACTTCCCTTCGCCGCGCAGCGCCGCGATGAGCGCCGCGGCCGCGGTGGCGCGCAGCATCTCGCTGGAGTCGAGCTCGAGCACCCGGCGCGCCGCCACTTCCAGTTCCTGGCGCCGGCCGAGCGACAGACAGGCCATCACGTAGGCCATCCAGACGTTCGGATTGGCGGGCTCGTGGTCGATCGCCTTCTGGAACGTCGCCACCGCGCGGTCCGCCTCGCCGCGCGCGGCGTGCTCCTGGGCCCGGGCGAGGAGCCCCGCGACCTGCGCGCCGACCTCGGGCAGCCGCTCGACCGAGCGCCCGGACAGGTACTGCACGAGATCCTGGTAGCGCAGGCGGCGCGGGTTGAGGCGCTGCGCCTCGCGAAACGCGGCGAGTGCCTTGCGGTTCCAGTGGCGGCTCAGATAGGCGAGGCCGAGCAGGTAGTGGGCCTCCTCGAAAGCCGGGTCGAGGCGCACCGCCTCCTGCAGGCAGTCGACCGCGTCGGCCGAGCGCCCCATTTCGTAGAAGCAGTTGCCGAGCATGTAGAGCGCCTGCGGCACCGGATCGATCTGGCAGGCGTCCTCGAGATGCTCGACGGCGCGCTCGAGATCCCCCTTCGCCGCATAGACCGCGCCCAGGCTGAAGTGCGGCAGGAAGGCGTCCGGGTAGAGATCGACCGCCTGGCTGAGCAGCTTCTCGGCGCGCTCCGACTCGCCGCGCTCGTGACAGATGACGCCCGAAAAGACGAGCGCCTCGAAGTGGTCGGGCCGGCTTTCGAGGACGCGCGCGAAGTAGCCGAGCGCCTCCTCGGCTTCGCCCTCGTTGAACGCCGTCTCGCCCAGATAGAGGGCCAGCTCGTAGTTGTCACGATCGAGCTTGAAGGCCTGGCCCAGGCAGTGCCGCGCCCGTTCGACGTCGAAAGCGAAGAGGGCGTACTCGGCGTCCTCGAGGTGCTGCAGGAACGGCTTCCTGCGGTCGCCGTGGTAGAGCGCCGCGATGCGATCCTTGACTCCGACGAAGCGCTCCCGCTTCTCGAGCGCCTTGAGCTGATAGTCCATCTTCGCCTGCCAGAGGTCCGCCCACTCCTCGCGGCCGATCAGGCGCCGGCGCTCGAGCAGCTCGCGCAGCGTGCCGAAACCGGTCTGGCTGACCAGCAGGTTCTTCTCCTGCTTGTGCAGCGCCTCGACCAGGCGCTGCACCGTCTCGGCCGTCCGCTTGACCGCCTCCTCGAGGATGGAGACCCGCTCGAGCAGATGCTCGTCGAGCGAGAAGTCGGCGTCGCGGTCGCGCGCCAGGTCCTCGGCGTCCTCGCCCGGCGGTCCGGACAGGACGAGCAGCTTCTGGTGGCAACGGGCGCAGAGGTCCTGTTCGGCCGGGTTCGGCGCTCCGCACGACTGGCAGAGGACCGTGGCGCTGGCCGCGCGCAATTCGCCGCCGGCGAGCCGCTCAGCCGCCCGGCGCGTACTCATGGAATCCGCGTCCGCTCTTGCGCCCGAGGTAGCCGGCGTCGACCATGCGCACCAGCAGCGGGCAGGGGCGGTACTTGTCCTCGCCGAGCCCCTCGTGCAGCACGCGCAGGATGTCCAGGCAGACATCGAGGCCGATCAGGTCGGCCAGCGCCAGCGGCCCGAGCGGGTGATTCATCCCGAGCTTCATCACCTGATCGATCGCTTCGGCGCTGCCGACGCCCTCGTGCAGGCAGAAGATCGCCTCGTTGATCATCGGCATCAGCACGCGGTTGGAGACGAAGCCGGGCGCGTCGTTGACCTCGACCGGAATCTTGCCGAGCCGCTTCGTCGTCGCCTCGATCGCGCTCCAGGTCGCCTGCGTCGTCTGCAGACCCCGGATGATCTCGACCAGCTGCATGACCGGGACGGGGTTCATGAAGTGCATGCCGATCACCTGGCCCGGCCGGCGCGTCTGCGCGGCGAGCCGGGTGATCGAAATCGACGACGTGTTGGTGGCCAGGATGGCCGGCGGCGCGAGCAGGCCGTCCAGCTCGGCGAGCACCTGCCGCTTGACGTCGAAGCGCTCGACCACCGCCTCGATCACGAGATCGCAACCGGCAAGCGCCGCCAGCTCCCCGGCCGGAGTGATGCGCCCTTTCGTCGCGGCGGCGTCCTCGGCGGTGAGCTTGCCCTTGGCGACCAGCCGGTCGAGGCTCCTGGCGATGGCCGCCAGGCCGCGCTCGAGCGCCGCCGGCGCGACGTCGACCAGCACGGTGGCGATGCCGGCCGCCGCCGCGGTCTGCGCGATTCCGTTTCCCATGGTGCCGGCGCCGACGACGCCGATGGTGCGAATCTCCATGATGGCTGCGCTCCTCCGCGGCGCAGCCTATCGCGGCCGGCCCGGGAGGCGGACGCGCGGGGCGCGCCCGCTCAGGAGCGCGACGGCGCGGAGGGGGCGGGCAGAGCGTCGGGGAACCAGGCCTCCTGGCGACCGAACTTGCTGCGCAGCGCCGCGCCGACGCCGAGGAAGGTGGCGCCCGTCCAGACCCAGAGCCCGACCCAGGGGAGGAACTTGATGGCCGCCAGGACGATCAGTCCGGCGACCCCGGCGTGCAGGGCGAGCAGACGCCGGCGTCGCGCGAAGCGGCGCCCCAGCAACGCGCCGAACGCGTGGAAGACCGCCACCATCCCCCACAGCTTGGCGAGCAGCGCCGCCAGCACCACCAGGGCCAGCAGCGGCACGGCGACCAGCGGCGGCAGCAGCGCCGAGAGGAACAGCGTGGTCATCGTCGCGGCGAGCACCGAGACCAGACCCGCGGCGAAACAGGAGAACGGATCGAGGCGCAGCTCCTCCGAGGTGGCCACCAGCGAGCGGCTGCCGGTGGCAAACAGCAGCAGCGTCAGCGCCAGCCAGGCGGCGACCAGCGCCAGCTTGGCGGCGACGACCACCGGCGCGCCCGCCGACAGGCCGAGGCTCGGCCCTTCGAGCAGCGTCATCCAGGCGCGCGAGATCGAGGGGTAGACCACGGAGCGTCCTTCGAGGCGGGCCCCCGGCGAAGCGTGCAGCTCGCCGCCGAGGACGAAGATCTCGCCGGCGATGCGCGCCGTCGGCGCCAGCTCGACGCTGCCGCCGATCACCGTGACGTCGCCGGTCACCGTGCCGGAGATGGTCGCGTCGCCGTCGAGCGCCGTCACGCCGGCGAGCGCTTCGCCGGCCACGTCGACGTCGCGGCCGACCGCGACGATCCGGTGGCGGGCCACGCTGCCGGCGTCGAGGCGCAGCGCCGGCGGTGGTTCGGCCGGCGGCGCGGCGGGCGCCGCCGCCCCGGCGGGCAGGGTGGCCGCCAGCAGAAGCGCAAGCGGGAAGAGAGAGCGCGCCGGCCTCATGCCGGACGGACGCTCAGGAGGCGCGGCGATCGGCCGGCACCGCGGCCGGCCGACGCCGGCGGCGAATCAGCCGGACAGCGAGCAGGTTGAGCGAGACGAGCAGCAGCAGCGCGGCGCCCTGGTGGAGCCGCGAGGCCGCCAGCCACTCCCCCACCGCCGAGCCGATGCCGCGCCAGCTGGCCGAGGCCATGCCCGTGCCGGCGGCGATCGCCGCGGCGAAGACCTCGCCGAGCGCCGACAGGGCCGAGAGCGGCCCGGCCAGCGGCGCCGGATCGGCGGCCGCGGCGCCGGCGAGGAGCGCCGCACCGAGCGCCAGTCCGGCCAGCAGGACGGCCGGCAGGCGCCAGGCACGCCGGGAGCGCGCCTCCCAGCGGGCGGGCGGCAGGGCGGCCATCACCGAAGCCTTGAAGTCGGGACGCAGCGCGATCCTCCCGGCGGCCAGCCGGGCGGCGAGCGCTTCGAGGCGGCGCCGCTCGGCGGCGCACTCGGTACACCCTGCCAGGTGCCCGGCCAGTCGACGCCGCTCTTCGTCGCCGAGCGCGCCGTCGACGTCGAGGTCCAGCCACTCGCGCCAGGTCTGATGGTCCATGACTCCGTCTCTCCGATCCCTTCCCGGTCAGTCCTCTTCGAGCAGGCCCTTGAGCATCTGGCGGGCCCGGAACAGCTTGTTCTTCACCGTGCCGAGCGGCATCCCGCGGCTTTCGGCGATCTCGTCGTAGGCGAGTTCGCCGTAGTGCCGCAGGCAGATCAGCTCCCGGTACTCGTCGGGGAGCCGGTCGATGGCCGCCCGGACCCGGGCGTCGCTCTGCGCCCCTTCCATCCGCTCCTGCGCCGACGGCCCGCCGTCGGCCAGCTCCAGCTCGTGCGTCCCTTCGCCGTCCTCGTCCTGCCGCGTCAGCGGAACGAGACGGATGCGGCGCTTGCGGATCACGTCGATCGCCGCGTTCTGCGCCACCCGGAAGAGCCAGGTCGAGAAGCGGTACTGCGGATCGAAGCGATCGAGAGCCTGATAGACCCGCACGAAAACCTCCTGCGCCAGATCCTGGGCCTCCTCGGGGCTGCGGACCAGGCGGTTGAGGTAGTTGACCAACCGCGACTGGTAGCGCTCGACGATGTCGCCGAAGCGCTCCGGGTCCCCGGCGAGGACCGCTCGCACCAGCTCTTCGTCCGGAGGGCTCAGGGGCTCGTGCGGCATCCGAGATACGTCTCCGATTCCTCGAAGGTTGCAGGTGGACCGGCCGGCGGAACCGGAGGCCGGGCGGGGGTGCGTTCCGCGGAAAACCGGATCTTAGCGGACCGCGGGCCCCTCCCCCACTTCTCGTACGTGGAGGATGCGGTCCCCCTGGCGGATCTGGTCGAGCACCGCCTCGCCGCCCGCCAGGCGGCCGAAGACGGTGAACCCGCCATCCAGGTGGGGCTGCGGCGACAGGGTGAGAAAGAACTGGCTGCCCCCGGTATCCGGGCCGGACAGGGCCATGCCGAGGGCGCCACGCCGGTAGCGCAGGCGGTTGATCTCGTCGCGCAGCGCGTAGCCGGGGCCGCCCCAGCCGTCGCCGCGGGGGTCCCCCCCCTGGACGACGAAGTCGGGGACGACCCGGTGAAAGGCGAGGCCGTCGAAGTACCCCTGGCGGGCGAGCTGGAGAAACGACAGACAGGTCAGGGGCGCCTCCGGACAGGACAGCTCGAGCTCGAGGACGCCGCGCCCGGTCGCCATCTCGACCCGCCGCGGCGCGCCGGTCTGGGCGAGCACCTGCCGGTAGTAGTCGAGACTCCGCCCGCCCGCACCCGGACCGACCTCCGGCCGCGGCTCGCCGAGACCGGCGAAGCCGTCCGCCGCCTCGCGGCGCACCAGCCGGTCGGTGTCGGCCAGCAGCCGGCCGAGCGCTTCGACGACCGCCGCGCGCTCCCCCGCTTCGGCCCGCGCACGGGCCGCCAGCGCCCGGACCCCGGCCAACCGGGCGTCGTTCATCCGATCGGCGCGCGCCGCATCGAGCGCCCGTGCCAGCTCGACCGCCGGCAGGACCGGCTGGCCCGCTGCCAGGTCGAGCGCCGTGGCCCGGACCGTCGGGTCGGCGTCGGCGAGCGCCGTGCGCAGCAGGTCGGGCAGCAGTTCGCCGGCGCCTCCGGCGAGCCCTTCGAGCGCCGCCACCCGCACCCTCGGTTCGGCATCCTCCATCAGGCGGGTCAGCACCTCGACGGCGGCGAGCCCGGCCGCCGCCTCGGCCGCCCGGGCGCGCAGCCGCGGGTCGTCGGCGTCCGCTGCCGCCTCGACCCGCGCCACGGCATCGGCCACCCGGCCGGCCGCGAGGGCGAGCAGTGCCAGCTCCCGCTGCCTCGGCTCCCCCCCTTCCAGCCGATCCCGCAGGCGAGCCTCGAGCTCAGGATGGGGCAGGAAACGGCCCGCCACCTCGAGGGCCGCCGCGGCGATGCCCGGATGGGGGTCGTCGATCGCCTCGACCAGGCGATCTCCCCAGTCGAGCGGCGGCAGCGCGGCAACGCGGGAGAGCAGGCGGCCGCCGGCGCGCAGCGCCTGGATGCGCGGGGAGACCGCCGGGTCGCCGAGCAGCGGGGCGAGGCGGGCGAGATCGTCGATCCCGCCGATCTCCCCGAGGCCCCGCGCCGCCCAGGCGCGCACGAACGGATCGCGGTCGGCGAGCAGGGAGCGCAGCGCGTCCACCCCTTCCGCGCGGGCCTCGCGACCGAGGGCGTACGCGCAGCCGGCGCGAATCTCCGCCTCCTCGCGGGCGAGCCCGGCGAGCGCCGCCGTCACCATCTCCGGCTCGCGGAAGCGGAAGAGGAACGGCGCCAGCCGGGCCCAGCCCTCCCCCTCTTCGAGAGCGCCCAGAGCCCGCCGGACCTCGGCGAGCGGCGCACCGATCTTGCCCAGCGCCTCGACCGCCAGCGCGCCCACCTCGCCGTCGTCGTCGACCGCGGCGACGATCAGCGCCCGCCGCGCCTCTCCGGCTCCCAGCTCGCCGAGCGCGAAGGCCGCCGCGCGGCGGACCTCGGCATCGGTGTCGACCAGCAGCCCCTGCAGCAGGCTGCGGCCGCGCGGATCGCCGATCTGTCCGAGCGTTCGCGCCAGCTCCCGGCGCACCTCGACCGGCCCGGAGAACATCAGCTCGAGCGCCGTCGCGTCGTAGAGCCGGCGGTCCGCCATCAGCAGCAGCATGGCGCGGCTCTCGAGGACGGTCGCGGCAACGCCTTCCGGCCGCGGGGCGGCCGCTGCGGGGTGCGACGGCGCCGCCGCCGGCGACGCCGTGCGGCAGGCAATCAGCGGCAGGAAGGCCGCGACGAGCAGCAGAATCGACGAGGCGAACGGGCGCTGGATCATGCCGCCGATGCTAATCCGATAGGCTGCCGGCGTGCGCGCCACGAGCCTCAGCTTCAGCGGCGTGAGCCGCCGCTTCGGCCGCGTCGCGGTGCTGCGCGGCGCCGCCGGCGAGGTCGCCGCCGGCGGTCTGCTGGCCGTGCGCGGCCCCAACGGCAGCGGCAAGTCGACGCTCCTGCGCTGCCTGGCCGGGCTGCTCGCGATCGAGCGCGGCGAGATCCGCGCCCGCGAGGAGGGGCGCGAGCTCGCCACCGCCGACCGGCGGCGGCGCATCGGCTTTCTCGCCCCCGACCTCGCCCTCTACGAGGAGCTCTCGGTGGCCGAGAACGTCGAGCTGTTCGCCCGCCTGCGCGGCGTCGCGCCGGAACCCGGCCTGGCGATCGCCCGGCGCTTCGCCCTGCCGGCCGGACGCCCCTGGGGAGCCCTTTCGTCGGGGATGCGCCAGCGTCTGCGCTGGGCCTGGGCACTGCTGCACGCGCCGCGCCTGCTGCTGCTCGACGAGCCGTTCCAGAATCTCGACGCGGAAGGGGAGGCGACGGCGCGGGCGCTGCTCGACGAGCACCTCGCCTCCGGCGGCCTCGCGGTCGCCGCCAGCCCCGTCTCGCTCCCCCTGCCGAGGATCACCGGTGAGCTCGACCTGGCTCGCTGAGGCGTTCGCCGTCTTCGGCAAGGACTGGCGCTCGGAGATGCGCGCCCGGCACTCGGTGGCGACGCTCGTCCTGTTCGCCCTCACCACGCTGATCATCGCCAGCCTCGCGCTGGGGCCGATCGGCGCTTCGCCGGGCGAGCGCTCGGAGGTCGTGGCGGCGCTGCTCTGGATCCTCCTGCTGTTCGCCGCCGCCGCCGGGCTGCCGCGCGCCTTCGTGCACGAAGAGGAGTCGCGGACGGCAGCGGCGCTGCGGCTCGCCGCCCGCCCGTCGGCGGTGTTCGCCGGCAAGCTGCTCTGGGTGGCCTCCCTGCTCGCCGCGCTCGAGGCGATCGCGACACCGCTCGCGGTGGCGCTGTTCGACCTCGAGGTCGCCTCGCCCCTCGGGCTGCTGGCGGCGCTGGCCGGCGGCGGCCTCGGGCTCGCCGCGGCCACCACGGTGCTCGCCGCCATCGTCGCGCAGGGACGGGGGGCGACGACCCTCTTCGCGGCGCTCGCCTTCCCGCTGCTCGTCCCGCTCGCGGTCCTGGCGGTGGCGGCCACCCGCTCGGCGCTGCTCGGCGGCGAGGCGGGCCCGGTGCTGCTGCAGCTGCTCCTGTATGATGGCTCGATCGTGGTCGCTGGATTCCTCCTCTTCCCGGTGATCTGGAATCCATGAGAAAACCCCTTCTCCTGCTGCTCTGGCTCTGGATGTGCGGCATCATCGTCGCCGCCTACCACTGGGCGCCGCTCGCCGAGGGGTTCAAGGGGGACTCGAGCCGCATCCTGTTCTTCCACGTCCCCGTGGCCTGGGTTTCGTTCGTCGCCTTCATGGCCGCCGGCGTCTCGAGCCTCCGCTTTCTCGCCGGTCGGCGGGAGGCGCGGCACGACCGCTCGGCCGCCGTGGCCGTCGAGCTGGGGCTGCTCTTCGCCCTGCTGGCGACGCTGACCGGCGCCATCTGGGCGCGCATCGAGTGGGGCGCCTGGTGGAACTGGGATCCGCGCCAGACCTCGATCGTCGTCGCGATGCTCTTCTACGCCGCCTACCTGGCGCTGCGCTCGGCGATCGCCGATCAGGAGTCGCGCGGCCGTCTGTCGGCGGCCTACGCCACGCTCGGCCTCGTGGTGGCGCCGTTCTTCTACTTCATCCTGCCGCGCCTCGCCTTCACGCTGCACCCGGAGCCGGTGGTCAACGCGAGCGGCGAAGTCGACGTCGATCCGCGCATGCTCGCCGTCCTGCTGGCGAGCTCGGCCGGATTCACCGTCCTCTACTTCTGGATTCACCGCCTGCGCGCGCGGCTCGCCGGAATCGAGCTGCGCCGCGACGAAGGGACCGAATAATGGGTGGACCTGTCTGGGTCACTGCCGTCAATCTCGTCATCTGGAGCGGCATCTTCTTCTACCTCCTCCGGCTGGACCGGAAGGTGGACGAACTGGAGAGAGACCGATGAGCCGTCGCGCCTGGACCGTGATCGGAGTCGTCCTGCTGGTGGCCTTCGCCGGCTTCGCCTTCGCCTCGTTCCGCACCAGCCTGACGCCGTACGTGTCGTACGCGGAGGCGCAGCGCGCCCCCCGCACCGTGCAGGTGGCCGGTGCCCTCGAGCAGGGCAGCACCTCGTATGACGAGGTCGCCACCACGCTCCACTTCGTGCTGCGCGATCCGGAGACGGGCGCCACGATGCCGGTGGAGTACGACGGCGTCAAGCCGGCGAACTTCGAGGATGCCATCTCGATCGTCGCCATCGGACGCTGGGACGCCGGCCAGTCGCGCTTCGCCGCCGGCAAGCTGCTGGTCAAGTGCCCGAGCAAGTACCAGGGGGCGGAAGTGAAGGAGTACTCCTGATGACCGCCCTGGCCGGCTACTACCTGCCCGGCGCCATCGCGCTCTGGTGCGCCGTCGTCTTCGCCCTGGCGACTCTCTGGGGCTATGCCGACCTCCACCGCGGCGACGAGTCGGCGCGCCCCTTCGCCCGGCGCTCTTACCTCTTCTTCACCCTCGCCATCGTCGCCTCGGCGATCGTGCTCGGCATCGCGCTGGCGCGGCGGGACTTCCGCGTCGACTACGTCTTCCAGTACACCGGACTCGAGCTGCCGTGGCACTACCAGATCGCCGCTTTCTGGGCCGGCCAGAAGGGGAGTTTTCTGATCTGGCTGCTGTTCGGCGCGCTGATCGGCGTGCCGCTGATGCGCACCGCCGGCCGGCACGAGGCCCCGGTGATGGGGATCTACCTGCTGGCGCAGCTCGGCCTGCTGCTGATTCTGGTGCGCGAAAACCCCTTCACCATGCTGCCGCAGGCGCCAGCGGACGGGCAGGGGCTCAACCCGCTGCTGCAGGATGACTGGATGGTCATCCACCCGCCGATCATGTTCGTCGGCTATGCCCTCGCCGCGGTCCCGTTCGCTTTCGCCATGGCAGCGCTGTTCAAGCGCGACACCTCGGAGTGGGCGGCACGCGCTTTCCCGTGGGCGCTGGCCGGCTTCCTCGTCCTGGGTGCGGCGATCCTGCTCGGCGGCTACTGGGCCTACGCCACTCTCGGCTGGGGTGGCTACTGGGGCTGGGATCCGGTCGAGAACGCTTCGCTGATCCCCTGGCTGCTCGGCACGGCGCTCGTCCACGGGCTCTACCTCGAGCGCACCCGCGGCCGCTACCGGCGGATCAATCTGGTGCTCGCCTCGCTGGTCTTCCTCTCGGTCCTCTACGGGACCTTTCTCACCCGCTCGGGCGTGCTGGCGGACTTCTCGGTGCACAGCTTCGTCGACCTCGGCATCTCCGGCTGGCTGATCGCCATCATGGCCTTCTTCGGCGGCATGGCGGTGCTGCTGCTCGGCACCCGGCTGCGCCACGTCGAAACCGCCGACAATGCCGATCCGGCATTGTCGCGCGGCACCTTCCTGGTGCTCGCCACGATCGCGATCCTGGTCTGCGCGATCGTCGTCACGGCGGGAACCTCGGCGCCCATCCTCACCCGCTTCCTCGAGAACCCGGGGCAGGTCGGCCCCGAGTTCTACAACCGGGTCAATCTGCCGATCGCGTTGCTGGTCGCCTTCCTGCTGGCGCTGGTGCCGTTCCTCACCTGGCGCGGCGAGGAGGGGTTGCGCGCGGTGCTGCGCAAGGCGGCCCCGGGTCTTGCCTTCGGTTTCCTCGCCACCTGCGGCGCGGTCGGCCTCGGCGTGCACGACCCGTTCCACATCCTCTTCCTCTTCCTCGCGCTCACCGCGCTGGCGACCAATCTGACCCGCTTCGCCTCCCTCGCCCGGGTCGGCAAGGTGGCGAGCGCCGGCGGCTACCTGGCGCACGTCGGCGTCGGCATCATCCTCGTCGGCTTCCTCGCCTCGTCGGCCTACGACGAGAGCGTCAAGGTGACGCTGGTGCAGGGCCAGCCGGTCGACGTCGGCGCTTACTCGCTGACCTTCGAGCGCTTCCTCGAGCGCCAGGGGCGCGAGAAGGAGCGCGCCGAGGTGACGGTCAGCCGTGACGGCGGGAAGGTCTGGACCGCCTACCCGAAGATCTTCGTCAATGAACGCTCGCGCCAGCTGATGGTCAATCCCGACATTCGCAGCACGATGCTGGCCGACCTCTACCTCTCGCCGCTCGAGTACGATCCCGGCCGCGCCGCCGGGTTCGGCGAGCTGAGCCTGCGCAAGGGAGAGGTGACGCGCATCGGCGAGGCCGAGATCCGCTTCGTCGGCTTCGATCTCGAGCACGGCGGCAACGCCATGGCCCAGATGTCGGCCGGGGACCCGGTATCGGTGGGAGCCGTGCTCGAGGTGACGCGCGGCGGCGCCGCCGAGCGCGTCGAGCCCGTCTACCGCTTCCGCTCCGACGGCGAAGTCGAATTCCCGCCCGTCACGCTGGCCGGCGGCGGGCGCATCGCGGTGGGAGGAATCGACGCCACCGCCGGCGCGGTCCGGCTGCTCGTCGAAGGGCTCGGGGAGGCACAGGGGATCCCCGCCAGGCTGTCGCTCGACGTGACGCGCAAGCCGCTGGTGCAGGCGGTCTGGTGGGGGATGTACGTCATCCTCGCCGGCGGAATTCTCGCGCTGGTGGCGCGGGCGAAGCAGGTCCGCCGGCTCGGCGCGGCCGCGCAGCCGTCCGGCTCCTGACGACGGAAAGCAGCGGCGCTCAGACGCCGAGGGTCAGGCGATCGGCGAGAATCTTCGGCAGGCCGGCCTCGAGGATGCGCTCGCCGGCCCGCTCGATGGCGTAGGGAACCCGGTACCAGCGCACCAGGCGGGCCTGGGTGTCGAAGGTCATATAGGCCGCGCGCGGATCACGGTCGCGCGGCTGTCCGACCGAGCCCGGATTGATCAGGTAGCGCAGCCCGGGCTCGATGCGGATCGTTCCGGTGGAACCCTGGAGCAGCGCCACCCGCACTTCGCGTCCCTGCGCGACGAAGATCGAGGGGACGTGGGTGTGGCCGAAGAAGGCGACCTGGCCGCTCCACAGGTTAAACGCCTCCCAGGCTTCGTAGACCGAGAAGAGGTACTGATCCTCGTCGGCCGGTGAGCCGTGGCAGAGGGTCACCTCTCCCGGCGCGTCGATCGGCCCCTGCGGCAGCTCGCGCACGAAGCGCAGGTTCGTCTTCGTCAGTTTGGCGGTGGTCCAGCGCGCCGCCTGCAGCGCCGCCTGATTGAAGTTCTCTCCGGACTCGATCTCGGCGACCACCTTGTCGTGGTTCCCGCGGATCTTCCACACGGGACCCGGCAGCTGCCGGCGGACGTCCTCGACCACTTTGTTGGGGCCGGCACCGTAGCCGACGAGGTCACCGAGCAGAAAGGTGCCGTCGAAGTGTTTGCGGCGGACCCGGCGCAGGACGGCGGAGAGGGCGTCCTGGTTGCCGTGCAGATCCGAGAGGATCAGGTAGAGCACGCCGCCTCCGGCAGCCGGAGCGAAAGACGGATGCGCGCCGCGATCTCGGCCGGTGTTTCGTCCCGGCCGATCTCGACCGTCAGGTCCGCCGCGCGGTAGTGCGGCAGCCGTTCCCGGTAGAGCGCCAGGGCCGCGGTCTCGTCGCGGAAGAGCGGCCGGTCCTGCTTGCCCAGCGGGCCGATGCGCTGCATCAGCGTTTCGAAGGCCGGATGGAGCCAGACCACCGTGCCCGCCCGCCGCGCCGCCGCGAGGTTCGCGGGGTCCGCGAGCGTCCCGCCTCCCGTGGCCACCACCACGGAGTCCCGGATGGTCGTGGCGAGGAGCAGCTCGCGCTCCCGGCGGCGAAACTCCGCCTCCCCCTGGCGCGCGAAGATCTCGCGCACCGTGGCACCCGCCAGCCGTTCGATCTCGGCGTCCAGATCGACGAGCTGCCAGCCCAGGGACCGGGCGAGCTCCGCGCCGACGGTGGATTTGCCGGCGCCCATGAAGCCGGTCAGAAAGATCCGCACCGCGCAGCCGCCGCCGAGCCTCCCGCGGGAGGACGCGCCGCCAGGAGCGGCCGCGGTGTCGCGGTCACGGTTCCTTCGCCTCCGCGGCCCGACGCCCCTGGAATCCCTCCATGAAGCGGGTCGAAAAGCGCCCCGACCGGAAGACCGGGTCGCGCAGGATCTCGCGATGCAGGGGGATGATCGTGCGAATCCCCTCGATGACGAAGAAGTCGAGTGCCCGCTTCATCCGCGCGATGGCCTCCTCGCGGTCGTTGCCGTGGGCGATCAGCTTGGCGACCAGCGAGTCGTAGTGCGGCGGCACCACGTAATCCTCGTAACCGTGCGTGTCGACCCGCACTCCCGGACCGCCGGGCAGGTGAAAGGTCGTCAGGCGGCCGGGGCTGGGCGCGAACGTGCGCGGATCCTCGGCGTTGATGCGGCACTCGATGGCGTGTCCGCGGTGCCGCAGGCCCGAGGGAATCGTGAGACGTTCGCCCGCGGCGACGGCGATCTGGAGCTTGACCAGATCGACCCCGGTGACCATCTCGGTGACCGGGTGCTCGACCTGGATGCGGGTGTTCATCTCCATGAAGTAGAAGCTGCCGTCGTGGTCGAGGAGGTACTCGATGGTTCCCGCGTTCTGATACCCCACGTGCTCGCAGAGGCGCACCGACGCCTCGCCCATCTTCTCGCGCAGCGCGGGAGTGAGAGCCGGAGACGGCGCCTCCTCGATGATCTTCTGGTGGCGGCGCTGGATCGAGCATTCGCGCTCGCCCAGGTGAATGACGTTACCGTGGCGGTCGCCGAAGACCTGGAACTCGATGTGCCGCGGCTCCTCGAGGTACTTCTCGAGATAGATCGAGCCGTCCCCGAACGCCTTGAGCGCCTCGTGCGAGGCCGTTTCGAAGCTCTTGTCGAGCTCGGCCTCGTTGCGCACGATGCGCATGCCCCGGCCGCCGCCGCCCGCCGCCGCCTTGAGGATCACCGGGAAGCCGACCCCGGTCGCCAACTGCCGCGCCTCGGACAGCGAGGAGAGCGGATCTCCGGATCCGGGCAGCACCGGCACCCCCGCCTCGACGGCGGTGCGCCGCGCCGCCGCTTTGTCGCCCATCCGGCGGATGACCTCGGGAGGCGGCCCGATCCACGTCAGATTGCACTCGGCGAGAATCTCGGCGAAATGGGCGTTCTCGGCGAGAAAGCCGTAGCCGGGATGGATGGCGTCGGCGCCCGTGATCTCGGCCGCCGAGACGAGCGCCGAGATGTTCAGGTAGCTCTGCCCCGACGGCGGCGGCCCGATGCACACCTCTTCGTCGGCGTATGTGACGTGCAGGCTGTCGCGGTCGGCGGTCGAATGGACGGCCACGGTGGGAATCCCCATCTCGCGACAGGCCTGGATGATCCGCAGCGCGATTTCACCGCGGTTGGCGATCAGGATCTTGCGAAACATCAGGCGGGCTGGCCGCTCAGGCGCGCTCGAGGCCGAAGAGCGCCTCGCCGTACTCGACGGGCTGTCCGTTCTTCGGGTAGATCTCGGCGACCACGCCGTCGGCGTCGCACTCGATCTCGTTCATCAGCTTCATCGCCTCGACGATGCACAGCACCTGCCCCTTGCGGACCCGATCCCCGGGCTTGACGAACGCCGGCGAGTCGGGACTCGGCGCCGCGTAGAAGGTGCCGACGATCGGCGACGTCACGACGTGAAGGTCGGAGCGCGGCGCGGCCGCGGCCGCCTGCGTGGCAGCGGTGACGACCGCCGCGGCCGGCGGCGCCGCGGCGGCCGGAGGCACGGCGCCGTGAGCTTCATCAACGTCTTCATCAAGCGAGCCGTCTTCTCGCTGATGCTGACCGTGGGCCTGGTGGTCTTCGGTCTGTTCAGCTACCCGAAGATCGGCGTCGACCTGTTCCCGTCGGTCGAGTTCCCCGTCGTCACGGTCACCGTCGTCTACCCGGGTGCCGATCCGGCGTCGATGGAGACCAAGGTCGCCAAGCCGATCGAGGACGCGCTGTCGTCGATGGCCGGGATCAAGGTCCTGCAGTCGGTGAACCTGGAGAGCGCCACCAACGTCATCATCCAGTTCGAGCTCGACGTCGACGCCGACCAGGCGGCGCAGGACGTCCGGGACCGGATCTCCGCGATCGAGAACCAGCTGCCATCGGCGGTCGAGGCGCCGAAGATCCAGAAGTTCGACGTCGGCGCCGCGCCGATCATGTCGCTGGCGCTGGCCGGCGAGCTGCCGCCGCGCGTGCTGACCGAGCTCGCCGACGACGTGGTCAAGGAGCGGATCCAGCGCATCGCCGGCGTCGGCAACGTCGAGATCGTCGGCGGGCGGCCGCGCGAGATCCACGTCCGCCTCGATCTATCCAAGCTCGCGGCCCGCGGGCTGACCCCCGGCGACGTCGCGATGGCGCTGCAGGGCGGCAACCTCGAGCTGCCGGCCGGGCGCGTCGAGGAAGGTACCACCGAGCTCGTCGTCACGACCAAGGGCGCGTTCGACACGCTCCAGGCGATCGCCGACGCGCCGATCGCCTCGGGGCCCGGGTTCGCGGTCCGCGTCGGCGACGTCGCCGAGGTCGTCGACGACGTCGCGCAGAAGCGCTCGCACGCCTCGCTCGATGGACGCTCCGCGGTCGCGCTCGTCGTCCAGAAGGCGTCCGGGTCCAACACCCTCGCGGTCGTCAAGAAGATCCGCGCCGAGCTCGACGTGCTCGCGCCGCAGCTCGCGCGCGACGGCGCGGCGCTGACGGTGACCAGTGACACCTCGCCGTTCATCGAGCGGTCGTTCCATGAGGTCCAGTTCGATCTCGTGCTCGGCGGCATCCTGGCGATCGTGATCGTCTTCGGGTTCCTGCGTGACTGGCGGGCGACGTTCATCAGCGCGCTCGCGCTGCCGACCAGCGTCATCGCGACGATCTGGTTCATCGATCTGTGGGGGTTCACGTTCAACCAGATGACGATGCTGGCGCTGAGCCTGTCGATCGGCCTGCTGATCGATGACGCGATCGTCGTGATCGAGAACATCCACCGCCACCTCGAGATGGGCAAGACGCCGATGCGGGCGGCGCGAGAGGGGACGGCGGAGATCGGCCTGGCGGTGCTGGCGACGACGCTGTCGATCGTCGCGGTGTTCGTGCCGGTCGCGACGATGCAGGGCATCGTCGGTCGGTTCATGTTCCAGTTCGGTGTCACCGTCGCGGTCGCGGTGCTGGTGTCGCTGTTCGTGTCGTTCACGCTGACGCCGATGCTGTCGGCGCGGATGCTCAAGGTCCACCACGGCAAGCAGTTCATCCTGTCGCGGTGGATCGAGGCGGTGCTCACCGCGATCGAGCGCGCGTACCGGGCGACGCTGCGGCTCGCGCTGCGCCAGCGCGCGCTGACCCTGGTCGCGGCGTTCGCGACGCTGTTCGGCGCGTGCTTCCTGGTCACCCAGGTCAAGACCGAGTTCCTGCCGGCCGAGGATCGTTCGCAGTTCTCGATCGACGTCGAGCTGCCGACCGGCACGTCGCTGGCGGCGACGACCGAGGTGATCGAGACGCTCGCCGCCGACGTCCGCGCCCACGCGCCCGGGGTCACGAACACGTTCGTGACGATCGGCGCCGGCGCCCAGGGGCAGGCGAACGTCGGCAAGGTCCAGGTCAACCTGACCCGGCCTCGCGCGCGCGCGTTCAAGCAGCAGGAGCTGATGGCGTGGGCGCGCGAGCGCTACGCGCCGCTGGTCGAGCGCGGGCTCAAGGTCTCGGTCAACGAGATCAACGCGGTGGGCGGCGACTCCGGGTTCAAGAGCCAGCCGATCCAGTTCAACCTGCGCGGCAAGGACATGGACCGGCTGATCGCGGCGGCCGAGGCGCTCAAGGACGAGCTACGCAAGAAGCCGGGCTTCGTCGACATCGACTCGACCTACCGCGGTGGCAAGCCGCAGATCGAGATCGAGCCCGACCGGGCGGCCGCGGCCGAGGCCGGCGTGCCGGTCGCGTCGATCGCGATGACGCTGCGCGCGCTCGCGGCCCGCGACAAGGTCACCGAGTACAAGGACGGCCTGGACATCCACGAGGTGAAGGTGACGCTGGCGGAGGAGGACGAGGCGAGGTTCGCGTCGATGTCGAACCTGACCGTGCGCTCGACCGCCGGCGCGCTCGTGCCGCTCGACCAGGTGGTGACGGTCAAGCGCGGCCTGGGCCCGAGCCAGATCGATCGCCAGGCGCGCATGCGCCAGATCACCGTGCTCGCGGGCCTCGAGGGTCTCGCGCTTGGCGACGCCTCGGCGTACGTCGAGGCCGCGGCGAAGCGCGTCGTGCCGGCCGACATCGTCACCGAGACGTCCGGCATGGGTCAGATGATGGCCGAGTCGTTCGGCTACATGTTCGTCGCGCTGATCCTGGCGATCATCCTCGTCTACATGATCCTCGCGGCCCAGTTCGAGAGCCTGATCCACCCGTTCACGATCATGCTGTCGCTGCCGCTGGCGGTGATCGGCGCGTTCGGTGGGCTGTACCTGGCCGGCCAGACGCTGAGCATCTTCTCGATGATCGGCCTGATCATGCTGATGGGCCTGGTCACCAAGAACGCGATCCTCCTGGTCGACTACGCCAACGGCCAGAAGGCGCAGGGGCTGTCGACGTTCGACGCGCTGCTCGTCGCCGGGCCGGTTCGCCTGCGGCCGATCCTGATGACGACCGCGGCGATGGTGCTCGGCATGCTGCCGGTCGCGCTCGCGCTGGGCGAGGGCGGCGAGACCCGCGCGCCGATGGCGGTCGTCGTGATCGGCGGGCTGATCACCTCGACCGTGCTGACCCTGGTGGTGGTGCCGGTCGTGTACTCGCTGATCGAGGGCCTGCGACATCGCGTGTTCCGCCACAAGCCGCCCAAGGCCGAGGTCGTCGCGGAGTAGCGGGGCCGCGGCTATCGCCCGAGCAGCGGCGCGACGACCGCGTCGAGCTCGCGCAGGATCGCGGGCAGCGTCGCGATCAGCTCGTGGCCGTCCTCGAGCTCGACCAGCCGGACGTGGCGGCGGGTCCGCGCGAACGCGCGGGAGCGCTCGATCGGCACGACGTCGTCGCCGGCGCCGTGCAGGATCAAGGTCGGCACGGCGACGTCGGGCTCGTCGGGCAGCGCGTCCATCTGGCGGGCGAACCCGGCGTGGACGCGGGTCGGGCCGCCGGTGGTGTGGTCGTGGACCTCGAGCCAGCCGTCGGTGAGCCACGCCGCCCAGCCGTCGGGGCCGAGGCGCTCGCGCCACCGCTCGCCGAACCCGAACGCGGGCGCGAGCAGCACCAGGCCGAACACCCGCGGATCGAGCTCGGCGACGTGCGCCGCGACGTAGCCGCCGAGGCTCGAGCCGATCAGCAGGGCGCGGTCGCGCGGGCCGCCGAGCGCCTCGCGGGTGCGCGCGACCATCGCCTCGAAGTCGAGCTGCTCGAGCGAGGGCGCGCGCAGGTCGAGGCGGTGGACGTCGAGGCCGAGCCGGCCGAGGTGCTCGGCGACGGCGACGCCCTTCTTCGAGCGCGGGCCGGAGGCGAAGCCGTGGAGGTAAAGGACGCGGGGCGCGGTCACGGCCGGACCGTACCGCGCGGCGTCGTGGCGGTCACCGCGCCGTGTACGCGACGTCGTGGGCGGCGAGGAAGTGGACGATCGCTTCGTGGCGCACGGCGTGGCGCATCGCGGTCGTGCTGTCCCAGCTGTTGTGCAGCGCCACGATCCGGCCGCGGTCGTCGTACAGCGGGCTGCCCGAGTGGCCCCAGTAGGTCCACGCGTCGTGCTTGGTGCCGCCGAGCGACTGGTCGTCGAGCGCGTCGCCGCGGAAGCCGCGGATCTCGCCGACCGAGACGTGCCACGGCTGGTAGCCGGTGGCCTCGCCGTCCGGCGTCCACTTGCCGGGCTGGCCGATCGCCACGACCGTCGTGCCGACGGCCGGCGCGGCGTCGGCGATCGGCGCCCACGGCAGCGCGCCGCCGCCGGCGGTGACGTCGAGCACGGCGAGGTCGAGGGTGTGGTCGATCGCGATCACGACCGCGGTGACCTCCGTCCCGTCGGGGAACGCGACCTCGAGCGTCTTGCCCTCCTCGTCGACGACGTGGGCGGCGGTCAGGATCATCCCGGCCGCCGTCAGGTTGACGCCGCTGCCGCCGCCGAGCCGGACCGCGGCAGGCTGGACCCGGCGGATCGCGGCGCGCAGCGCCGCGTCCTCGACCTCGTCGTCGACCTTGTGCAGGTAGGGGTTGTCGCGCTCGACCGGCTCGTCGGCGGCGACGGTGCCGCCGGCGGCGAGGTCCGCGAGCGCGGCCCAGCGCAGCTCGCCCAGTCGCGCGCCCGCCGCGGCGTCCCCCTCGGCGACGCCGGCGACCAGCGCGGCGCGGGCGCGGGTGAACGCGCGCTCGGTGCCCGCGCTGATCGTCCACCGCGACGCGATGAACCGGCGGTAGCGCGCGAGCAGCCGCAGGTCGGCGGCGAGCGCCTCGGCCAGCGCCGGTCCGCTGCCGGGCGTGGCCTGGGCGGCGCGCCGCAGCGCGCGCGCGACCTTGCCGAACCGCGCGATGTCGCCGCGCAGGGTCTGGTTGACCCCGCGGGCGTCCTCGCGGCCCCACACCGTGAACGCGGCGTCGCCGTCGCGCGCCGCGAGCCGGGCTCGCAGCGCGGCCTCGTGGTCGGCGGCGGTCGCGGCGAACCGGCGGACGGCGCGCCCGGCGTCGGGGTCGCGGCCGAGCGCGACGTCGGTCAGCCACGCGACGTCGGGGCCGTCGGCCGAGGCGCGGGCGTACTGGTCGATGACGTGGAGCAGCCGCTGCGAGCCGGCCAGCTCGGGCCAGGTCGCGACCTGCACGAGCGCGTCCGGCAGGCTCGACATCAGGTGGCGCGCGGTCTCGGCCTGGTCCTCCCCGGGGCTCTTCGACGTGTAGTCGGAGACCACGTCCTCGAGCACCACGCCGTCGCCGAGCCGGCGCAGCGCCGCGAGGTCGTCCGGCGCGATCGCGGGCGCCTGGTACGGCGCCTCGCCGGCGACCGCGGCGGCGAACCGCGCGTCGTCGGCGGTGAACGCGTCGGAGCGGGCGGCGCCGTCGGTCGCGTCGACGTGGTGGAACACCTCGTGGTGGAAGGTCAGCGGCAGCTGCTCGTCGGTGTAGAACGCGGCGACCACGGTGTCGGCGCCGTTCCACTGGCCGAAGTAGCGGTAGCCGCCGAGGCGGTCGACCCACGGCCGGTAGCCGTCGCCGCGGCTCGACGCGAGGCCGTCGAACACGCCGACGGTCGACAGGCCGATCGCGCCGAGCCATCCGCGCGGGTAGCGCCGCGCCTCGTCGATCAGGATCCGGGTCGCCTCGCGCCGGCGCTCGGCGTCGAGCTCGAGCATGACGTCGAACCGGCCGTCGGCGGGCACCTCGTCCGAGGTGAACACCAGCTGTGCGCCGGTGTGGGTCTCGAACGCCGCGACGAGCGAGGCGAGGTCGTCGTTGGCACCTGGGGCCGCGTGTGCGGCGGAGTGCGCGGACGGGGGCAGCGCGGCGACCGCGGCGACGACCAGCGAGCGGCGGAGGTGAGCCATGTGCCTGAGACTCCGCAAGCCACCGCGAAATTGCGTCCACTGCGTAAGGGATACGTAACGAGCGTTTCGAATGAATCTGCGTGCGTGGTTCGCCCGCCCGGTCACCGCGGCGAGAAAACCCCATGCTGCGTCACGACGACAGCGATCGGTGAACTCCACATCCGTGATCTGGAACGGGGTTCGGCCCCTGCGGCCAACCGCCGCGGTTCGGTACGAAGAGTGCTGAAGGGGAGGGGCCGGCCGCGTCCTCCCGCGTGGCCGGATCCTTCAGGAGGTCTCCATGCGTTCCGTGTTCGCGCTGGTCCTGATGACCCCGATGGTGCTCGGCTGCGTCGCCGAGCCCGAATCCAGTGAGCCGACCGATCCCGTCGGCGACGAGGTATCCACCGCCTCCACGATCCAGGCGCTGTCGCCCGCGCTCGCGCACGGGCGCGACGTCTGGTTCGAGAACACCTACGGGGGCGAGAAGTTCTTCACGTTCCTCGCCAACCACCCCGATCCCGCCAAGCGGATCAAGATCGGGTTCGAGAACGTGATCGCGACGCCGCGCGCGCAGCGGTTCGACGTGTGGGGCGTGATCAACGACCCCGACTGCGTCGCGAACCCCGGCGGCGGCGCCGACCTCTGCGACGATCCCGAGTCGTCGGGCGTGCTCGGCATCCGCAAGAAGCCGGGGCCGGGCGGGACGGTGCAGTACGGCGCGACCTGCGCGTCGTGCCACGCCGGGTTCGATCCGCTGCGCCCGCCGGTCGATCCGAACGAGCCGACCTGGGACAACGTCCACGCGACGATCGGCAACCAGTACATCCGGTTCAGCGACATCTTCGCGGTCAACCTGCCGGCTGCGGATCCGCGTCGCGTGATGTTCGCGGCGTGGCCGCCCGGCTCGGTCGACACGACCTTGCTGTTCAACGACGGGATCATGAACCCGGGCGTCGTCACGCACTTCTGGGAGCACCCGAACCGCCCGACCTTCGACGTCGGGATGGACGAGGAGAAGATGCGCAACGGCCAGGGCGGCGAGGACGACGTCGGCGGCGACGTCGCGGCGCTGCGCGTGTTCACCAACATCGGCGTGTGCTTCATGGAGTGCGTCGCGCCGGCGGCGGCCACCGGCCAGCCGATCGACGTCGAGGCGTGCTACCAGACGTGCCCCGACTTCCCGCCGCAGTCGGACCTCGACGACCTCAGCGCGTTCCTGGCGTCGTTCAAGGCGCCGCAGAGCCCCGGCTTCGCGATCCCGATCCTCTACCAGCTCGGCCGGCTGCAGTTCGATCGCAACTGCGCCGGGTGCCACGATCGCTCGGGCAAGCGCAAGCACGTGCTGAGCGACGACGAGATGCAGTTCCTCGGCGACGACCCGGCGAACGACACCAACGCGTGCCGCGCGCTGACGACGAACTGGGACGCGGGCAAGCTGTGGGCCGAGTTCTCGTCGGACAACTTCAAGGCGCGCGCCGCCGCGGGCGACAAGGGCTACCGCAACATGCCGCTGGGCGGCATCTGGGCGACGTCGCCGTTCCTCCACAACCAGTCGATCGGCTCGATGCCGCCGGCGGAGGCGTCGCCGTGGGAGCGCGGCCAGTACTACTGGGACGCGATGGCCGAGCTGCTGAGCGCCGAGCGCGACCCGCTCGTCTACACCACGCCGGTCGCGATCGGCCCGTTCCCCGCCGGCACGCCGCTGCAGTACATCTTCAGCCGCGCGCCCGACGGCACCGTGCTGTGCACCGACGTCGTCGAGAACCGCGGCCACTACTACGGCAGCAACCTCGACCCGCTCTCGAAGGTGGCGATCACGCACTGGCTGCAGCTGCAGTGAGGTCTTGACCGGCTCTTGACCGGCGGAGGGAAGGGGCCAGCGCGGCGCGTAGCGCCGCGCGTGTGGGGTAGCACCCGCCCGGAGCCGGTCGCGATGACGCGATCACGCACTGGCTGCAGCTGCAGTGACGTGAGCCGGGTCAGGCACCCACGCGCTACAGTGCGCGCGTGGTGACCCTGCGCTCGACCCGCAACTGCCCCAACACGCCGCGCGTCGCGCTCGCGCTGGAGGAGATGGGCACGCCGTACCGCGTGGAGCTGGCCGAGGACGGCAGCTTCACGCGCGACCACGGCGTGCCCGGGCCGTCGCTGCACGACGGCGCGTTCACGCTGGTCGAGCCCAACGCGATCCTGCGCCACGTCGCGCGCGCGTACGGCGCCGGCACGCTGTGGCCGGAGGACCTGGCGGAGCAGGCCGAGGTCGATCGCTGGCTGGATTTCCAGGCGATCCGGATCAGCCGCGCGATCGGCGGCGGCGCGGACGAGCTCGCGGTGCTGCTCGGCGCGCTCGACCGGCACCTCGCGCGCCAGCCGTGGATGCTCGCCCGCGGGTTCACCGTCGCCGATTGCGGCTACGTCCCGATGGTGCAGAAGCGGGCGCGGCTGGCGCTCGACCCGTACCCGTCGGTCGTCGCCTACCTCGACCGGCTCGCGGCGCGGCCGGCGTGGGCGCGGGCGCGGGTCGCGTCGCCGACGTGATCAGCCGAGGCGGAGGACGACGACCTGCAGGTAGCGGTCCCTGGGCTGCGCCGGCAGCGTCGGGTAGCACGGCGGCAGGCCGGACTGCTCGAGCACGGCCGCGGTGCGGCGCGCCTGCTTGAGGCCGCGCGCGGCGAGGCGGCCGAGCGAGCCCAGCTCGTGGGTGTTCGCGGCGAGCCACAGGATCCCGCCGTCGGGGACCACCGCCGCGGCGCGCGCGATCAGGTCCGGGTAGTCGCGGTCGAGCGTCCACGGCGCGCCGCGCGCGGTCGAGAACGTCGGCGGGTCGATGATCACGACGTCGTGGCGCTCGCGATCCTTCTCGGCGCGGGTCAGGAACCGCACCGCGTCGCCGGCCTCGAACCGCCAGCGCTTGTCGTGCGGGTCGAGCCCGGCGCGGCCGAAGTTGCCGCGCGCCCAGTCCTGGACGCCGGCCGAGGTGTCGACCGAGACGACGCGCGTCGCGCCGGCGCGCGCCGCGGTGACCGAGAACGCGCCGGTGTAGGAGAACAGGTTGAGCACGGTGCGGCCGGCCACCCACCGCGCCAGGCGCTGGCGGTGCTCGCGCATGTCGGTGAACAGGCCGGTGTTGAGCCCGCCGAGCGGGTGGATCTCGAACGGCACCTCGTGCTCGTGCGCGACGTACGCCTCCGGCGGCGCCTCGCCGACGACCTCCTGGGTGAGCGCGCCGCCGGCGCCGGCGCCGCCGCGCGCGCGCACCTTGATCACGACGCCGCGGAGCTGCGCGAACCCGCGCACGGCGTCCGCGAGCAGCCGGCCCAGCGGCAGCAGCGCCGCCGACTGCACCCACAGCACCGCCCACGCGCCGAGCACGTCGACGGTGAATCCGGGCAGGGCGTCGCCGGCGGCGTGGATCAGTCGGTACGAGGCGTCGGCGCCCGGCAACCCGAGCTGGCGGCGCAGCGCCAGCGCGCGCTCGACCCGCCAGCCGAGCAGCGCGCCGTCGACCCTGGGGAACGCGTCGGTCGGCGTCGCGAGCACGCGGATCACGCCGTTGTCCGGGTCGCCGACGCCCAGGCCGAGCTCGTTGCCGTCGCGGTCGACCAGGCGCAGCGCCTCGCCCGCGCCGGGCGCGGCCGTCTCCGGCGGGGCGCCGAGCCGGCTGGCGTCGAGGTCGCGCACGCCGCCGGCGAGCGCCGCGGCGGCGTCGCCGCCGATCGCCAGCGTGCGCGGACCTCCGCCCCCGCGCGCGCTCACGCCGCGCCCTCCGCCGTCGCGGGCATCGCGTCGAGCCACGCCTCGAGCGCGACGAGGTCGTCGGGCAACGGCGCGACGAACGTGCGCGGCCCCGGCACGGTGAGCTGCGCGGCGTGGAGCGCCAGCCGCGCGCACGGCGCCGCGGCGAGCGCGCCGCGGCTCGTCACCTTGCCGTACAGCGCGTCGCGCAGGATCGGCGCGCCGGCCGAGCGCAGGTGGACGCGGATCTGGTGGTGGCGGCCGGTCACCGGGTGGCAGCGCACGCGCGCGACCGCCGCGCCGTCCTTGCGCCACCGGCGCTCGACCGCGTACTCGGTGCGCGCGGCGCGCGCGCCCGGCTCGTCGGGCGCCGCCGGGCGCGACTTGCCCTTGCGCGCGGCGTGCAGCGCCACGTCGATCACGCCGGCGTCGGGCAACCCGCCGTCGTCCGCGACCCACGCCAGGTAGCGCTTGTCGACGTCGCGGTGCTCGAACGCCATGCTCAGCGTGCGGTGGGCCGCGGCGGTGCGCGCGAACACCACCACGCCCGAGGTGTCGCGGTCGATCCGGTGGACGATCCACAGCCGCTCGCCGCGCGCCGCGGCGAGCCGCGCCTGCAGGCAGTCGTCGGCCGGCTCGTCGCGCGCCGGGATCACGGTGATCCCGGCCGGCTTGGCGACAGCGATCAGGTCGACGTCCTCGTAGAGCACCGGGAGGCCAGTCAGGATCGAAGCCGGCGGCGCGGGCGTGGACGACACCCGTCCACGCTACAACGTGCCGCGCTCGGACGGGAGTCGTGGTCGCGCGCGGAGGGTCAGTAGCACGCGACCAGGGGCGCGCAGCGCGTGTCCGCCACGGCCGTGTCGCACGGCGCATCGATGATCGTCGCGGAGCACGACAGCAGGTCGGCGTAGGTGGCCGCGCAGTCGGGCTCGAGCGTCTCCATCAGCTCGATGCAATCGGACACCAGCGGCGTGTACTGCTGGAAGCCGTTGCACTGGACGATGTAGCCCTCGCCGCCGCCGGCCTCGATCGCGTCCCAGCACGCGGCCTCGATCTCGGCCGGGGACATCAGGCCGATCGGGTCGGTCGGCTCCAGCGTGACGACCTCGGCGTCAGGCGCCGCGGCGCCGGCGTCCGGCTCCGCGGGGTCGGGGCCGTCGTCATCGCCACCGCAGCCGGCCGCAGCGGCGCAGGTGAACAGGATCGCGAGGAGGGGAGTCAGGTGGGTGTGGTGAGGGCGCATCAGCCCAGCGTGCCGCGGCTCGATCGTCAACGTCGAGCGCCAGCCCGGGCGATGCCGAACGTTGCCTGCCGGCCGGCGTGCGGGCCGTTACAACGTGCCGCGCTCGGACGGGGGCAGGTGCAGCCCGAACCCGGCGTGGAGCGCGCGCAGCGCCAGCTCGGCGTACTTCTTGGCGACGACGACCGAGATCTTGATCTCGCTGGTCGAGATCAGCTGGATGTTGATGTTCTCCGAGGCGAGCACGGTGAACATCCGCTTGGCGACGCCGGCGTGCGAGCGCATGCCGACGCCGACGATCGACACCTTGCACACGTCGTCGTCCCAGCTGATCCGCTCGCCGTCCTTGCCGACCAGCTCCGGGACCTGCCCCTTGAGGATCTCGACCGCGCGCTTGCGGTCGCCGAGCGGGACCGTGAACGTCATGTCGGTCGTGCCGTCCCAGCTCTGGTTCTGCAGGATCATGTCGACGACGATCGCGCCGTCGGCCAGCGCGCTGAGCAGCTTGGCGGCGACGCCCGGGACGTCCGGCAGGTCCTCGACGGTGATCTTGGCTTCGTCCTTGGCGACGGTGACGCCGGAGACGACGACTTGCTCCATTTCCTTCTCCTCGGGGACGACCCACGTGCCGGGGACGTCCGAAAAGCTCGATCGCACGTGGATCGGCACGCCGTACTTCATGCCCAGCTCGACCGACCGGATCTGCAGGACCTTGGCGCCCAGCGACGCCAGCTCCAGCATCTCCTCGTAGGAGATGCGGTCGATCTTGCGCGCGTCGGGGACGACGTTGGGGTCCGTGGTGTAGACCCCGTCGACGTCGGTGTAGATCTCGCAGGCGTCGGCGCCGAGCGCCGCCGCGATCGCGACGCCGGTGGTGTCCGAGCCGCCGCGGCCGAGCGTCGTGATGCTGCCGCCCTCGTCGACGCCCTGGAACCCAGCGATCACCGCGATCTCGCCCGCGGCGAACGCGGCCTTCACCGGCTCGGCGTCGATCGAGACGATCCGGGCGCGCGAGAACGTCGAGTCGGTGAGGATCTTGACCTGGTGGCCGAGGAACGAGCGCGCCTTGCCGCCGAGCTTGCGGATCGCCAGGGCGAGCAGCCCGACCGACACCTGCTCGCCGGTCGAGACGATCACGTCGACCTCGCGGTCGTTGGGGTCGTCCTGGATCTGCGCGGTGAGCTTGAGCAGCCGGTTGGTCTCGCCCGACATCGCCGACACGACGACGGCGATGTTGTGGCCCTTCGCCGCGGCGTCGACGCACCGCTTCGCGACGTTCTGGATGCGCTCGATGGTGCCCACCGAGGTGCCGCCGTACTTCTGGACGATCAGCATGCGGCGGGGAAGATACCGATCGCGACGCGCCGCGTAAACGATCGAGTGCGCGTCGCTCGCCGAAGACGCGTCACGCCGCGCGCCGCGGGCCTGCGGCATGATGGAGCCATGGCCAGCGACGTGCTCGTCGTCCTCTCGACCTTCCCGCCCGGCGACGGCGCCGCGGCGATCGCGCGCACGCTCGTCGAGGAGCGGCTCGCTGCGTGCGTCAACCTGCTGCCCGGGGTGCGGTCGATCTACGTCTGGGACGGCGCGGTGTGCGACGAGCCGGAGCAGCTCGCGCTGATCAAGACGACGCAGGATCGGTTCGAGGAGCTGCGCGCGCGGCTGCTCGAGCTGCACGGCTACAGCGTGCCCGAGGTGCTGGCGCTGCCGGTCGACGACGGGCACCTGGCCTACCTCGGCTGGGTGCGCGAGTCGGTGCGGCGGCGGTAGCCGGCCCCGGCGTCACGGCACCGGGAGCCGCATCGCCGGCGCGCCGGGGCCGGGCTCCAGCGTCGGCAGCAGCAGCGCGAGCTCGCGCGCCACCTGACGGGCGCGGTGGCGGACGAAGTCGACGCCGTACGGCGCGGAGAAGTAGAGCAAGAGCGCCGCGCCGTACCAGAACGTCAGCGCGTAGGCGTCGGGATCGACGACCTCGCCGTGCGACGACAGGCCCTCGCCGGGCGCGGCGGCGTGGGCGCGGCGCTCGAGCAGCGGCCAGCGCGCCTCGTCGAGCGCCTCGGGCGTGCGCGCCCAGGCGAGCACCTTGTGGTCGACGACCAGGCATGCGTTGCGCGCGTGCTGGATCGAGGTGAGCGCGGCGACGAACGCCGCGATCCGCGCCGCGACCCGCTCGCCGGCGTTGGCCGGCGCGTCGCCGATCGAGACGATCGGCAGCGCCTCCTCCCACCGCCGCGCCGCCGCGCGCAGCGCGCGCACCGCGTGCTCGATCGCGGTCGACACGGCGTCGCCAGCGTCGGCGGCCGCGGCCGCGGCGACGCCCGGCTTGACGTGCAGCCGCAGCTCGTTGCCGCCGCCGAGCGGCGCGATCCGCGTCGCGACGCCCGCGGGCGCGGGCTCGGTGTGCTCGGCGTTGGCCGGCGCGATCGTCGCGGCGGCGCCGCCGGTGGCGGCGAGCAGCTCGCGCAGGATGTCCTTGACCTCGTCGTCGATCATGATGTCATCGCGTCAGGGCATCACCGCGCCAGGGCTCGACCTCGGCGGCGACCAGGCGCGTCGTCGTCATCGTCGCCGGCGGCGCGAAGAACAGGTAGTTCGCGACCGCGGGTGCCGGGGCGCCGTACAGCGCGGGCCACGCCCCGGGATCGAACCCCGGCGGCGGCGCCGAGATGTCGCCGAAGTCGACGTGGGTGAGGCCGTAGGCGGGCAGCGTCGCGACCAGGCGCTGCATCCGGCGCAGCAGCGGCGCGTCGTAGACGCCGGCGCGCGGCCGCTCGCGGACGAGCCAGCCGCCGCCGTCGTCGTGGTCGGGGCCGGGCCCGGCGCGCTCGGCCTCGACCACGACCTCCTGCACCGCGGCCAGACGCGCCAGCGGCGACAGCACGACCCGCAGGTAGACCTCGCGGATCGGCCCGGCGGCGATCGCCCACTCCGCCGGCGGGGTGACCCCGAAGTCGCGGACCTGGACGATGCACGGCGTCCGCCCGACGCACAGCACCCAGATCGCGTCGCAGCCGTCGTCGACGTCGTTCGCGTCGTCGGCGAGGCCGGCCGGGCGCCAGAACGTGGCCGCGTCGAGCGCGCCGGCCAGCTCCTCCGCCAGCGCCGCGCCCTCGTCGTCGGTGATCACGTCCGGCGCGCGCGCGTCGTCGTCGACCTCGCCCCAGGTGCGGGTCGGATACAGCCGCGCCAGCGCCGCGTCGACCTCGCCGAGCATCTCGCCCTTGCGATCGTCGCAGCCGGCCTTGTTGCCGCAGCTGGTACAGCCACCCACGCCGCTACTCTACCAGCGCCTTGAGCACGGACGCGTCGCCCTCGAGCGCGCACCGCTGCAGGTAGCGCTCCACCCCGCGCACGCCGCCCAGCTCCTCGCCGCCGCCGGCGCGCCCGGGGCCGCCGTGGAGCAGGTGGGGCAGGGCGGTGCCCGGCCCGGGCGACTGCGCCGCCATCTTCTGCGAGCCCAGGTACAGCCGGCCGTTCCACCCCGCCGCCTCGGCGACGAACCCGGTCACCCACGCGCGGTCGTCGCTGTAGGCCGACGCGACCAGGCCGCCGGCCCCGCGCGCGACCAGCGCCGCCGCCTCGGCCGCGCCGCCGCCGTAGGCCGCGATCGTCGAGACCGGGCCGAACACCTCGCGGTCGTGGAGCGCGTCGCACCCGGCGGCGTCGTCGGTCCGGCGCAGCACCGGGCCGACGAAGAACCCCTTGCCGGCGGGCACGCCGACCGGCGTGACCTCGCCCAGGCCGCCGTGCACCGACGCCGTCGCCTCGGCCAGCCGCGCGATCCCGGCGAGCACGTCCCGGCGCTGCGCCGCGGTCGCGACCGGCCCCATCCGCACGTCCTCGCGCGCCGGATCGCCGACCGCGATCGCCGCGAGCCGGTCGCGGATCGCGTCGCACACCTCGTCGGCGCGCGCCGCCGGCACCATCACCCGCCGGATCGCGGTGCACTTCTGGCCGGTCTTCTGCGTCATGTCGCGCACGACGTCGACCAGGAACAGCTGCCCGGTCTCGCTCGACAGCTCGACGTCGGGCCCGAGCACGGCGGCGTTGAGGCTGTCGGCCTCGACGTTGACCCGCACCGACTCGGCGACGACGACCGGGTGGCCGCGCAGCACGCGCGCGGTGTCCGACGAGCCGGTGAACGACAGCACGTCGGGGCCGCGCAGGTGATCGAGCAGGTCGCCCGCCGGCCCGCACAGCAGCTGCAGGGCGCCTTCGGGCAGGCACCCGGCCTCGACCCACAGCTCGGCCAGCCGGTGGGCCACGAGCGCGGTCGCGCTCGCCGGCTTGGCGATCACCGGCATGCCGGCGAGCAGCGCGCACGCCGCCTTCTCCGCGATCCCCCACGCCGGGAAGTTGAACGCGTTGACGAACACCGCGACGCCGGGCCGTGGCGCCCACACGTGCTGGCCGGCCATCCGCGCGGTGCGCCCGACCTGGATCGGCTCGCCATCGGCCAGCAGCCGGCGCTCGCCGAGCCTGGCGCCGAGCTCGGCGTAGTGCGCGAGCGTGCCGGCCGCGCCGTCGATGTCGAACTTGGCGTCGCCGCGGGTGTTGCCGCCGTTGGCGACGGCGAGGGCGATCAGCTCCTCGCGCGCGCCGTGGATGACCTTGGCCATCGCCGCGAGCACCTGGCCGCGCGCCGCGTAGGTGAGGCCGCGCAGCGCCGGCCCGCCGCGGTCGCGCGCGTGCGCGACCGCCGGCCCGAGCGAGCCGGCGCCCCGCACCTCGGCGAGGACCTCCTCGGTCGCGGGGTTGACGAGCGTGCCGGCGGTGGCGCCGCCGGTGGACCACGCGCCGCAGAGGTAGCTGCCCAGGATCTTCATGGCGGGTGAACCTACTACACGGACGGTCGCGCGGTTTACGATGGCCGGCGGGAGATGGACGATCACAGCATCCGGAACCGGCTGCTCGGGGGCTTCACCGCGCTGCTGGTGGTCGTCGCGGGATCGACGGCCGGGTACTGGCTGATCGGCGACGGCCGGTGGGGGTGGTTCGACTGCTTCTACATGACCATCATCACGCTGACCACGGTCGGCTACGGCGAGACCCTGCCGGGGTTCGAGGAGGTCGAGTATGCGCGCGCGTTCACGGTCGTCCAGCTCGTGTTCGGCACGGGCGTGCTGGTGTACTTCGCCTCGACGATCACGGCGTTCGTGGTCGAGGGCGACCTCAAGCGGCTGTGGGCGAGCGCCCGGCTGCGCAAGCGGATGGAGCAGATGAAGGATCACGTGATCGTCTGCGGCGCCGGCACGACCGGGCGCCACATCATCCACGAGCTGATCGCGACGCGGACGCCGGTGGTCGCGATCGACACCGACGAGGCCGAGCTGCGCGACATCGCGGCGCGGCACCCCGAGGCGCCGTTCACGTACATCGTCGGCGACGCCACCGACGACGACGTGATCGCGCAGGTCAACCTCGCGGCCGCGCGCGGCCTGGTCGCGGCGCTGGCGTCCGACAAGGACAACCTCTACCTCGTCGTCTCGGCCCGGCTCACCGGCGCGAACCTGCGGATCATCGCGCGGTGCGCCGAGCTGTCCCACGTCGACAAGCTCAAGCGCGCGGGCGCCGACGGCGTCGTCTCGCCCAACCACATCGGCGGCATGCGGATGGTGTCCGAGATGGTGCGGCCGTCGGTGGTGCGGTTCCTCGACGAGATGCTGCGCGACCAGCGCGGCACGTTCCGGATCGAGGAGGTGACGGTCGCCGCCGGGGTCGGGCTCGACGGCAAGACGCTGCGCGAGGCCGACGTGCGCGGGCGGTTCGGGATGTCGGTCCTGGCGATCCGCGACGTGCCCGATCAGCCGTGGATCTACAACCCCGGCGCCGAGCACCGCATCCGCGGCGGCGCGGTGCTCGTGGTCATGGGCGAGACCGCGCAGGTCAAGGCGCTGCGCGATCACGCCGCGCGCGCGAGCTGATCGCGGCGGCCGGGTAGCCCGGGCGCCACCCGCTCAGTCTGTCGGCACTGGCGGCAGCGGCGGCGGCGGCGGCGGCGCGTCGGCGGCGCGGAACGTCCCGGGCGCGCTGACCGCCGCGCCGTCCTGGAGCGTCAGCGCACCGGTCCACGCGCCGAGCTCGATCGGGTCGGCGACGAGGTCGCCGTCGCGGTCGGCCAGCGTGGCGGTGCCCGCGAGCGACAGGTCGAGCCCCGGCCCGTCGGCCAGCCGCCACCACGCCGCGAGCGCGCCGTCGAGCGCGACCGCCACCGCCGTGCACGCCGCGACCGCGCACGTCGCCGGCGCGTCGATCGCCCCGCACACCGCGCCGCTGACCGCGACGCAGCCCCGCGCGTCGCCGTCATCGACCGCGTCGATCAGCGTCGAACCGAGGTGATCCGCGGTGCCGAGCCCGGCGCCGGACAGGGCCCAGCCCTCGTGCGCCTGCCGCAGCAGCGAGCCCGCGCGCAGGGTGAAGCCGTGGGTGGCCAGCGGCCACGCGCCGGGCACCGCCGGCGCCCCGACGAACGTCGCCGCGATGACCGGCCGCGACGACGCCGACAGGTCGATCGGGCTGGTGGCGCCCGGCGTCGCGGTCGCCAGCGCGTGGGTCACCGCGCCGGCGTCGACGGTGATCGTCGCCGTCAGCGTCAGCGCGGTCATCGCGTCGTCGCGGACCGCCAGGACGTCTCCCAGCGTCGCCGGCGCGGGCCATCCGCCGGCGGAGGCGAGCGAGGTGAGGACGAGGTCGAGCGATGGCCCGGTGCCGGCCTCGAGCCCGCGGCACCCGTCGGCGCCGATCTCGCCGCGCCGCGCCGCGATCGCGGCCCCGAGGCCCGCCGGCGACGCGGTCACGCCGTCGAGCGCGCCGTCGCCCGACAGCGCGTCGACCAGCCAGTCGAGCAGGAGCTGGCCGCCGCCCGCCTCGCACCCCAGCGGACGCCACGGCCGGTGCGCGCCGCGCGCGTCGAGCGCGGCGTCGAGCCCGGCCAGGGACAGCGTCGTCTCCACCGGCTGCGGCGCGACGACGAGCGCGCGATCGGGCACGGCGACGTCGAGCGCCGCCTGCGCCGGCGGCACCGCGCTCGCCGGGACATCGACGCAGCTCACCGAGACGGGCAGGCCCGACGCCGCGTGGGCGCCCCACACCAGCAGCGTGTAGCCCTCCTCGGCGACGACCGACGGCCACACCGCGGTGGCGTCCCACGTCGCGAGCGTGCGCGGCGCCAGCGTCAGGGGCGGCGGCGCGTCGACGTCGAGGTCGGCGCACGCCACCTCCGCCGCGCCCCACAGCCGCAGCTCGACCCGCGCCAGCTCGTCGGGCAGGCGCGCGCCGACGTAGCGCGGGGTGACCTCGAACAGCGCGAACCCCGACGCCGAGACCGAGACGTAGAAGGTCGCCGTGCCCGCGTTCGGCGCGTCGGCGGTGACCTGGATGTCGACGCGCTCCGGCCCCGCGACGAGCTCGACCTCCGCCTCGCCCGCGGCGTCGGTCGCCGTCGTCGTCGTCGAGATCGACGAGCCGCCGGTGCCGCTGTCGCCGCCGCGCAGCGTCCACGTCACCGGCGCCGCGGCGATCGGCTCGCCGCCGCCGCCGGTGTAGCGGACGCGCAGCGCGACCCGCTCGCCCGGCGCCAGGCCGAGCGAGTCGCCGGGCGCGACGATCGCCAGCGCCGGCGGCAGCCCGGCGTCGTCCTCGACCCCGCCGTCGTCGTCGCCGCTCCCGCACCCGGCGAGGCCGAACGGGGCGAGCACGACGAGCGCGGCGGCGACGAGCCAGCCGAATCGACGGGCGCGGGCGGTGAGCATCACACGAGGCTACGAAGCGAGGAGTCGATCTGGTACGTCTTGCCTGGTACGTCTTAGGCTTCGCAGTTTCGCGCAAAGCCGGGGCCCACGCCATGGCCGAGTTCACGCACCTACACACCCACACCCAGTACAGCCTGCTCGACGGGGCGATCCGCGTGAAGGATCTGTTCCCGAAGATCAAGGAGCTGGGCATGGACACCGTGGCGGTCACCGACCACGGCAACATGTTCGGCGCGATCGACCTCTACACCGAGGCCAAGAACCACGGCGTCAAGCTGGTGTTCGGGTGCGAGACGTACGTCGCCTCGGCCGACCTCGAGGACCGTACCAACCGCCGCAACTTCCACCTCATCCTGCTCGCCAAGGACAAGGTCGGCTACAAGAACCTCTCGTACCTCAACTCGATGGGGTACCTGAAGGGCTTCTACTACAACCCGCGGATCGACAAGAAGATCCTCAAGGAGCACTCCGAGGGGCTGATCGGCCTGTCAGCGTGCCTCGGCGGCGAGATCGCCCAGACGCTCGAGAAGAACGGCATCGCCGCGGCCGAGGAGGTCGCGCGCGAGTACAAGTCGCTGTTCGCCGACGGTGACTTCTACCTCGAGCTGATGCCGACGAAGACGCCGGAGCAGCAGCAGCTCAACGACGAGCTGCGCCGGATGGGGCCCAAGCTCGGCATCCCGCTGGTCGCGACCAACGACTGCCACTACGTCAACCGCTCGGACGCCGCGGCCCACGAGGTGCTGATGGCGATCCAGACCGGCAAGAGCCTCAAGGACGAGAAGCGGCTCAAGCACCACGTCGACAGCTACTACCTGAAGTCGCCCGGCGAGATGGGCCAGGACTTCCACGACGTGCCCGAGGCGCTCGAGAACACCGTGCGGATCGCCGAGCGGTGCAACGTCAAGCTCGACCTCAAGGACACCTACCTCCCCAACTACAAGGTCCCCGAGGGCCACAACCTCGACTCGTACATCGGCGAGGTCGTCGACAAGGGGCTGGAGAAGCGGTTCGCGCTGATGGCGCGCCGCGGGACCAAGTTCGACCCGGACGCGTACCGCGAGCGGTGCAAGCACGAGCTCGGCGTGATCCAGAAGATGGGGTTCTCGGGCTACTTCCTGATCGTCTGGGACTTCATCAACTGGGCCAAGCAGCACGGCATCCCCGTCGGGCCGGGCCGCGGCTCGGGCGCCGGCTCGTGCGTCGCGTTCGCGATGGGCATCACCGACATCGACCCGCTGGAGTTCAAGCTGCTGTTCGAGCGGTTCCTGAACCCCGAGCGGATCTCGATGCCCGACTTCGACGTCGACTTCTGCATGAACCGGCGCGACGAGGTCATCAAGTACGTCCAGGAGAAGTACGGGCGCGAGCAGGTCGGCCAGATCGCGACGTTCCACCAGCTCAAGGCGCGCGGCGTGATCCGCGACATCGCGCGCGTCATGGACATCCCGTTCGCCGAGGCGGACAAGCTCGCCAAGCTCGTCCCCGAGCCGGTCGCCGGCAAGTCGCCGCCGGTGCGCGAGGCGATCGAGCAGACGCCGGAGCTCAAGCAGCTCTACACCGACAGCCCGCTCCACCGCGAGCTGCTCGACATCGCCGCCGGGCTCGAGGGGCTCAACCGCCACGCCGGCATGCACGCCGCCGGGATCGTGATCGCGGAGCGGCCGCTGTGGGAGTACGTCCCGTGCTTCCGCGGCCAGAACGACGAGATCATCACGCAGTTCGCGATGAAGGAGGTCGAGAAGGCGGGCCTCGTCAAGTTCGACTTCCTCGGCCTCAAGACGCTCACGGTCATCCAGACCGCGGTCAAGCTGATCAACGAGCAGCGCGCGCCCGGCGACGAGCCGTTCGACATCGACGCGATCCCCAAGGACGACGCCGACGTCTACAAGATGATCGCGCGCGGCGACACGCTCGGCGTGTTCCAGCTCGAATCCTCGGGCTTCCGCGAGATCCTCAAGAAGCTCAAGCCGGACAACCTCGAGGACATCGTCGCCGCCGTCGCGCTGTACCGGCCGGGGCCGCTCGAGGGCGGGATGGTCGACGACTTCATCGAGCGCAAGCACGGCCGCAAGAAGGTCGAGTACCCGCACCCCTGGCTCGAGACGATCCTCGCCGACACCTACGGCGTCATCGTCTACCAGGAGCAGGTCATGCAGATCGCCCAGGTGCTCGCCGGGTACTCCCTCGGCCGCGCCGATCTCCTCCGCCGCGCGATGGGCAAGAAGAACAAGGAGATCATGGACAAGGAGAAGGCGGGGTTCGTCGACGGCTGCGTCGGCAAGGGTGTCGAGGCCAAGACCGCCGACGGCATCTTCGAGCTCATCGCGTTCTTCGCCGGCTACGGGTTCAACCGCTCGCACTCCGCCGCCTACGGCTGGGTCACCTACCAGACCGCGTACCTCAAGCACCACTACCCGCACGAGTTCTTCGCGGGCCTGATGTCGTGCGACGCCGACAACATCGACAACATCGTCAAGTTCACCGCCGAGGCGCGCGCGATGGGCCTCACGGTCGAGCAGCCCGACGTCGAGGAGTCGGCGTCGGACTTCACGGTCCGCACGCGGCTCGCGCCCGTCGCGCCCGCGCCTGACAAGGGCGGCAAGGGCGGCAAGGGCGGCAACGGCAAGGCCAGCAAGCCGCCGGAGGAGCCCGCCGGGGGCCGGCGCGACGAGAAGGTCATCCGGTTCGGCCTCGGCGCGGTCAAGGGCGTCGGCTCGACCGCGGTCGACTCGATCCTCGAGGCGCGCAAGACCGAGGAGCGGTTCGCCTCGATCTACGACTTCTGCCGGCGGGTCGACACCCAGAAGGCCAACCGCCGGACGATCGAGCAGCTGGTCAAGAGCGGCGCGTTCGACGGGATCGCGGCGCGCGGCGGCCACCACCGCGCGCAGATCCTCGCGGCGCTCGACAGCGCGCTCGAGCAGGGCGCGCAGGAGCAGCGCGACAAGCGCTCGGGGCAGACGTCGCTGTTCGGCTTGCTGGCGGCGGCGGAGCCGCCCAAGCCGACCGGCGCGCCGGCGCAGGGCGAGACCTACCCCGAGGTCGAGCCGTGGACGCACAAGCAGCTGCTGGCGTTCGAGAAGGAGGCGCTGGGGTTCTACGTCTCGGGCCACCCGCTCGATCGCTACCGCGGCGACCTGATGCGCTACGCGACGGCGACGACGCTCGACTTCGTCGAGGGGCGGCGCGGCGTCGGCGAGGCCTCGGTCGGCGGCATCGTCGCGCAGTACCGCGAGATGATCACCAAGAAGGGGGACAAGATGGCGCGGTTCGTCCTCGAGGACGCCTCCGGCGGGCTCGAGGTGATCGTGTTCCCCAAGAGCTTCGAGAAGGTCCGCCACGTCCTGGTCAGCGACGAGCCGATCCTGGTCACCGGCGAGGTCCGCAACGAGGGCACGGCGGAGCAGGGCGAGTGGAAGATCATGCTCAACGACGCGGTGCCGATCGCGGACCTGCGCCAGCAGAAGACGACGCGCGTCGACATCCACCTCAACGCCGACACGGTCACCGGCGATCAGCTCGCGGAGCTGCGCGCGATCCTCGCCAACGTGCCGCCGGGGAGCTGCCAGACGGTCGTGCGGCTGCGGATCCCGCAGCGGTCGGAGACGGTGATCCCGCTGGGAGACACCTGGCAGGTCGCGCCGTCCGACGAGCTGGTGACCCGGCTCGAGAAGCTGTTCGGCGAGCGGGTCGCGACGTTCGCCTGACCTCGGACCGACCGCCCGGGCGCCCGCTGGCCGGTCAGTGTGACGGAGAACGCCGAGGTCACTCGGTGTCGGGGCGCGACAGACCGAAATTGTCGTTGTGCTCGGGTGTCCTTTCGTTAGGATGGCCGCGCCGGACTGGGGAGCCCGGCAGGAGCCAGAAAGCCCAATGCGCCGTACCCGAGCCACGCTGGCCACGATCCTGATCGCCCTCGCCGCCACGACGGGCGGCGCGCTCCTCGCCGCGTGCGCCGCCGGCACCGAGGCGGGCGGGGACGACGACGACGACGAGCCGCGGCCCGACGCCTCCGAGGTGGCGATCGACGCGCCCCGGCCGATCGACGCGCCGCTGCCGATCGACGCCGCGCCGCCGATCGACGCGCCGATCCCGATCGATGCCGCGCCGCCGGTCGACGCGCCGCCGACCGGCTCGTGCACGACCACGGCCGACTGCGCGGCGATCCCGCTGACGTGCTGCAACACGCTGTCGCCGCCGGCGATGTGCGTGCCCGGGCTCGACGTCGGCGGGCTCTGCCTGCCGCTGTAGCGCTCCGACCGACACCGCTTCGGAGCCGTCTGCGCGGGGTGGGGCCCGGCGGGCTCCGCCCGACGGGCGGGGCGGCGAGCCCGTGTGATCGTTCAGCCCAGGCCCATCGCCTCGAGCGCGGCGTCGTCGAGGCCGAAGAAGTGCGCGGTCTCGTGCAGCACCGTGATCCGGATCTGCTCGGCCAGCTCCTCCGGATCGTCGGTGAGGCGCTCGAGGTTGGTCTGGAACAGGTGGATGTTGGTCAAGGCCGGCGCCCCGCCCATCGCCGTGCCCGGCTCCGACATCGGCGAGCCCTGGAACAGCCCGAGCAGCCTCGGGTCGAGCCCCTCGGCCACCATGTCCTCCGACGGCAGCGCGTCGATCAGGATCGGGACGTCGGCGAGCCGGGCGCGGATCTCCTCCGGGAGCTCCGCGAACGCCGCGGCCGCGATCGCCTCGAGCTCGTCGACCGGCAGGTGCCAGGGCGGCGGCGGCTCCGCCGCGTCGAGCGCGCGCGTCTTCTGCCACGCGGCGATCATCTGCGGGCGGTCGTCGGCCGCCTCGTGGATGCAGCCGAGCAGGTGGTGGGCGTCGCCGGCGACCTCCTCGTCGTCGAGCCACGGCGTGAGCCACGCGGTCGCGCGGGCCAGATCGCCCGCCTCGAGCGACAGCTCGGCGTAGCGGAGCGCCATCAGCGGGTGCTCGGCGACGCCGACCGGGATCTCGCGCAGCGCCGCGCGCGCCTCGTCGAGCCGCTCGAGCGCGACCAGCGCGGCGGCGCGGACGAGCTGGGCGCCGAGCAGCGCGTCGGCGTCGTCGGCCGCGTCGTCGTCGGACGCGGCGCCCGCGGCGGCGCGCTCGAGCCGCTCGATCCCGGCGTCGGCGGCGGCGAGCGCGCGCTCGGGGTCGTCGAGGGAATAGAGCGCCACGTCGGCGACGCTGAGGTGGGGCATGGGATCGTCCGGTCGCGCCGCCATCACCTTCTCGTACAGCTCGATCGCCTTCTCCGGATCGCCGGCGAACGACTCGACGTCGGCGTCGAGCATCAGCACGTCGGGGTGGCGCGGATCGATCCGGCGGGCCTGGTCGAGCTGGCGCGCGGCGGCGTCGATGTCGCCGGCGTCGAGGTAGTCGAACCCCTTGGACAAGAGGCTGGCGAGACGATCCTGGCGTGACATGGCGCGCACTCTACTCGACGTCGTGGGGGCCGGGGTGGGCTATGGTCGCCGCATGGTCCGTCCGTGGCTCGAGAGGCGTCGATCCGGGCATTGGGCCTGGCATCCGGCCGGGCATCGACACGTCCTCACGGCGCTGGTCTGCGCCCTGCTGTGCCTCGCGCTGGTCGGCTGCCCCAAGAAGCCGCGGCGCACGCTGGTGCCGGCCGTGCCGACCGACGGCGACCCGACGGCGCGCGCGCGGTTCGTCGAGGCGCGCGATCGCTACCTTCGGGACGGCGGCGGCCAGGCCGAGCTCGTCGCGATCGCCCGCGACTACCCCGACGATCCGGTCACGCCGTTCGCGCTGCTGTACGCGGGCATGGCCGCGGTCGCCGCGGGCGACGACGCCGCGGCGATCGACGCGCTGCTCGGCATCGCGACCCTGCCCGACGTCCCGCCCGGGCTGGCGGCGCGCGCCGAGCTGTTCCTCGGGATCGCGCACGCCCGCGCCGGCGATCCCGAGCGCGCGCTGCCGTACCTGGTGCGCAGCGAGCCCGCGGTCGAGACCGCCGACGAGCGCGCGCTGTGGCTGGGCGCGACCGCGGCGGCGTCGGCGGCCTCGTCGACCCCGCTCGACGCGCTGCCGTGGATGGACCGGTTCTGGGAGGTCGCGACCGAGCCCGAGCGCGGCTGGGTGCTGGCGCGGCTCGACGAGGTCGTGGCGGCCGCGGCGCCGGACGCGCTGCGCGCCGCGTGGGACGGCCTGATCCAGGCTGGCGCGACGTCCGGCCCGGCCGCGGCGGTGGCCGGCGCGCGCCTCGCGGCGATCCTCGAGACCGAGGGCGACGCCGACGCCGCGCGCGAGGTCCGCGGCGCGATCCGCGGCGCCCGCGAGCGGCTCGGCCTGCGCGCCGACGGCGACGGCGGCGGCGCGGTCGCGG
>WYBA01000373.1 GCA_011526095.1 Myxococcales bacterium
ACGCCGCCGCGGCTCGCGCCGTTCGCCGCGCGCACCGGGGGGGCGGCGCCCATCCGCACCCCGCGCGCGCCCCCGACGTCCCCCGCGTCGACCACCCACGTCAGCCGCCCCCCCCCGGGGCGCGCGACGTCGAACTCGACGCGCCGCGCCCGCCCCGGCGTCAGCGCGAGCGCCGCGCCGGCCGGCCACCCCGCGACGACGCGCGCGAGCTGATCCGGCGCGACCGGCTCGCGCGCGCGCTGCTGCTCCGGCGCGCCGACCGGCGTGACCGCGACCAGCGGCGCGGCCGCGCCCGCGCCCGCGCCCACCGTGAGCGGCCCACGCGCGTCGTCGGCGAGGCCGTCGTCGTCCGCGTCGCCCGCCGCGGCGAGGCGCGCCTGGGCCCACAGCTCGGCGCTCCGCCGGCTCGCGACGAGCCACGCGTGGTTGTCGGGGCGCAGCGGGTACCACGCGCGGTCCACCAGCGCGGTGTAGCGCCAGCGATGCGCCGCGACGACCGCGCTGCGGTAGGGCTCGGCCGGCGTGGTCGTGCCCTCGCCCCACCGCGACAGCCGGAGCGCGACCGGGCGATCGGCGGTGAGCTCGACCCGCGCCGCGCCGGGCGGCGCGATCACGCGCACGCTGGTCGGCTCGCCGACGCCGTGCGCGCCCGACTCCCACGCCAGCGTCTCGAACGGCGACACCTCGCCGGCGACGGCGACGCGCGCCCGCGACACCACCTCCCCGTCGGCGGCGCGGAACACGACGTCGAGCGTGGCGAGCGCCGGCGCCGCCGCGTCTCCGCCGGCCGCCCCGGCCTCGACGAGCGCCCGCGCGTCGACCCGCAGCACCCGCCCGAGCAGCGGCGCGCCGGGGACCGCGCGCACGGCCGCCACGACCGGCGCGTCGGGCCCGGTGACGACGACCGGGATCCGGACGATGTCGGGGCGGAGCGCGACCTCGGCGCCGGGCGTGATCGCGCCGCCGAGCGCACTCTCCCCCGGCCCGACGAGCCGGAGCCGCGCCGGCCCAGCCCCGACGGCGCGCGCGACGAGCGTGCACGGCCCGGCCGGGACGGTGATCACCGTCGCCCGCGCCGGCTCGACCCGCCACGGCCCCGCGTCGCAGCCGACCGCCGCGACGTCGAGCGCCGCGTCCGCGCCGCCCGGCACGCCGAGCGACGACGCCGCCAGCGACGCCGGGCCCGCGACGTTGATCGCCACCGCGCGCCCGGGCGCGACGTCGACGCCGCCGTCGTCGACCTCGACCGCGGCCGGCGCCGGCGCGCGGAACGACGAGACGTAGATCGTGCGCGCGCGGTAGTCGTCGCCGCTGTCGCCGAGCGCGCTGAGCCGGACCCACCGCCGGCGCAGCCGCCGCTCGCGCTCGACCTCCGGCAGCAGCTCCCACGGCACGTAGGTCGTCGCCCGCACCAGCTCGGTCCGCGCCTCGGCGTCGAGCCGCTCGAGCGCCGCGATCCGCTCGAGCGGATCGCGCGCGTCGGCGCGGAACACCCGCAGCAGCAGCTCGCGCGGCGGCGCGCCGGCGGCGGGCGCGCCCGGCGGAGCGTCGCCCGCGATCGCCGTCACGGTGACGACGGCGCCGGCGGGGACGCGCCGCGGATCGACCACGACGATCCGCTCGTCGGTGAGCTCGACGCCGTCGAGCGTGAACGCGCCCTCCTCGAGCCACCGCGCCCCGTCGGGCGCGCCCTTGCTCTGGCGCGACTCGACGAACACGTCGTCCTGGGACAGCACCCGGCCGCCGTCCTCGATCGTGACGCGCAGCCCGTAGGCGACGCGGCGGGCCGGATCGTACGGGCCATCGACGACCGCGTAGGACAGCAGCTTGAGCGGCGCCGGGACGTCGAGCCGGAACCGCGGGCCGGCGGCGGCGGTCAGGCGGTAGACGATCGTCCGCTCGGCCGCCGCGAGCTTGCGCTCGAGCGGGTCCGGCGGGCGCCGCAGCGTACCGACGGTGTGTGCCGCGATCACCGCGTTGACGCCGACGAGCACGAGCAGCGCGACGTGCGGCACGGCGCGCCGCCACGCCGCCGGCGCGGGCCGCCGCGGCTGGACGATCATCGGCGGGCGCGCCTCGCCGGTCACGGCGCCGCCCCCTCGCCGCCCTGTCCGCCCTGTCCGACGACGACGAGCCGCGGGCACCGCGCCTGCGCCGCCGCCCACACCGCGTCGCGCGCGTCCGGACCGGCCGCGATCGGCGCGCACGCGGCGATCGCCGACGGCGGCGCGGCGCCGTCGAGCCACACCCGCCGCGTCACGACCGCGCCGCGTCGCAGCTCGAGCCACAGGTAGCCGAGCGACAGCTCGGGGCTCCACCCCAGCCGCACCGCGCCGCGCGGCGCGGTCCGCGCCAGCGCCGCCAGCGCCGCGACATCGCCGGTCGCGGCGTAGGCGTCGGCGAGCGCGAGCGCGGGCGCGGCGGCGACCTCCGCCTCGGCGACCGCGGCCGCGGCGGCGGGCGACGGCGCCGCCAGCGGCGGCGCGAGCAGCGCCTCGTCGATCGGTCGCTCGATCACCTCGACGCCGAACCGCGCGCCGCGCGCGCGGACCGCCGCGGCGTCGCCACCGCCGCCCGAGGCGCGCGCGCGCACGTGCTCGGCGAGCCACACGATCGCGAACGGCGGCCCGAGCACGCTCTGCGCGTACGCGAGCTGCGGCGAGCCGGTGCCGGCGAGCGGCGCGACGTCGGCGCCGCCGTCGACCCAGCGGCGCGCGCCGATCCCGCGCCCGAGCACGCCGTCGGGGCCGACCAGCGCGGCGATCGCCGCTGGCGCGCGGGCCAGCTCCAGCAGCGGCGTGCCGAGCGAGACGACGAGCTCGTCGGGGATGCCGCGCCACGCGCCGAACCCGCGCACCTGCACGACCGCCGCGCCGGGCGCGTCGAGCACCGCGCGGTAGAGCGCCTGGTGCGCCGCCTGCAGCGGCGTCGCGACGTGGCCGGGCGTCGTCGGGTCGAGCGCGCCCGCGCCGCCGGCCTGCGCGTCGACGACGACCGCGGCGCCGCCGGCCGCGGCCCACGCCTCGGCGGCGATCGCCGCGGCGCCGCGCTCCGAGCGCGGCCGCGGCACCTCGAGCACCAGCGGGGTCCGCGGCGCCGCCGCGACGGCGACGGCGAGCCAGCCGGTCCCCGCGCCGCCGGCGCCCGCCAGCGCCCACGCCCCCTGCCCGGGCCCGACGCCGTCGGGGAGCCACGCCAGCTCGTGGTCGAGCGTCGCCGCGACCGAGGCCAGCCACGCGGCGCGCGCCGGCGTCGCCGTGACGAGCGGCTCGACGACGAGCTGCTCGAGCACGAGCAGCTCGGTCTGGGTCGGCGCGGCCGAGGGCCGAGGCGGCGCGTCCAGCCACCGCGCGAGCCAGGCCACGGCCGAGCCATCGACGACCGGCGGCGGCGCGGCGTCCGCGGTCAGCGCCGCCCACGCGTCGTCGGGGTGGACGCGCAGCACGACGAGCGCCCGGCGCTGCGCCCAGCTCCGGTCGACGCCCGGCGGCGGCTCCCACGTCAGCTCGAGCCGCCCCGGCCACAGCGCCGGCACCCGCACCGGGTCGGGGATCGTGTGCCGGACGTGCAGCCGCGGCGCGCCGGGCGGCACGGCCGGGTCGACGCGGAGCTGGACCACCGGGACGCGGCCGAGCGCGCGCAGCGCCGCGACGAACGTCGCGCGCGCGTGCCCGAGCGGGTGCGCCGCGCTCGCCGGGTCGTCGCCGTCGGTGCCGCTGACGACGATCGCGCGGCACGCCAGGCGCGCGCACGCGCCCGGCGCCAGCGCCGCGGCCGGCTGCTCGCGGCGCGGCCGCGGCACCGCGATCACCGGCCCCGGCGCGCCGGGGTAGAGCACCGCCAGCTCCCAGCCGCGCTGCAGGTGCAGGCGCTCCTCGAGGTCGATCAGCACCCAGCCGCCGTCGTCCGCCGGCCACAGCCCGAGCCCGAGCTCGA
>WYBA01000374.1 GCA_011526095.1 Myxococcales bacterium
ACGCCGTCGCCGAGCCGCGCGCGGGCGTCCTCGAGCGCGGCGAGCGCCTCGTCGAGCCGGCCGGCGCGCTCGGCGCGCGCCGAGACGACGAGCGCGGCGGCGACGATCGCGCCGGCCGCGGTCACGCCCCGCCTCCCGCGGCGGCGGCGGCCGCCGCCGCGCGCAGCCGCTCGGCGTTGCGCCGCCCCAGCGCGCACAGCACGGTCTTGACCTGGAACGGGGTCAGCCCGCGGTTGACCGAGACGATCCGCGCCAGGTGCGCGGTGACGTGCGGCGTCGCGAAGCTGGTGCCGGTGACCAGCTTGCGCCCGCCGCCCGGCCACGCCGCGTCGACGTAGACGCCCGGCGCCTCGATCTCCGCCTCGCCGCCGACGCGGAACACGAAGTCGTCGGGCGCGGCGAAGTATCCGGCGTCGACGCACACCAGCGACGCGAACGTCGCCGGGTAGGCGCGCGCGTCGGGGATGTTCGACGCCGCCGCGACGACCAGGATCGACCGCCGGTAGGCGCGGTCGATCAGATCGCGCAGCGGCTCGGCCAGCGCGGGATCGCGCGTGCCCAGGCTGAGGTTGACGACGTCGGCGCCGTGCTCGATGCACCACGCCAGCGCCGCGAGCAGCGCCGCTGGGTTGCCGCGGCAGTCGGCGCCGAGCGCGCGCACGTTCCACAGCGCGACCTCGGGCGCGAGCCGGCCGATCACGTCGGCGCACGCGGTGCCGTGGCCGGCGACGTCCGCCGCCGGCCCGTCGACGACGACCGCGCCGCGCCGCGGATCGAGCACGACCTCGAGCGAGCGAGCCGGGCGAACGCGCAGGTCCGGGTGCGCGGCGTCGACGCCGGAGTCGATCAGCGCGACCGTGACGCCGGCGCCGCGCCCGGCCATCGCCTCGTCGAGCAGCGCCGGCGGCACGTCGTCGAGGAACCGGCGCAGCGCGCCGCCGGCCGGATCGGACGCCCCGCCCGTCACCGCGCGCCCCCCCGCGTCGCGCGGCGCAGCACCGCGTCGACGATCTGCTCGACCATCTCCAGCCCGGCCTCGTCGCCGGCGAGCGCGCGCAGCTTCGCGGCGAGCGCGAGCTCGCGGCGGAACTCCGGCGTCGCGCGCACCTCGTCGAGCCAGCGATCGAGCTCCTCGGCCAGCGCGCGGCCGCCGGGCCGCGCCGGATCGAGCGCGCGCGGCAGCACCGCCGCGAACATCGCCTGCAGGATGCGCTCGCCGCGGTGCTCCTCGACCGCCGCGGCCGCGACATGGGCGAGCTCGACGACGAGCTCGAGGTCCGCCGGCGCGAAGCCGCGCGCGCCCGGCGCGTCGCGCAGCTCGAGCGCGCCGACGCCGACGCCGAACACCAGGATCGGCGCGACGAGCTGGCTGGCCGCCGCGACGCCGGTGCGCGCGGCGATCTCGTCGGGCGCCGCCGGGCGCGCCGCGACGCCCGGCGCCTCGGCCACCGCGATCGGCGCGCCGTCGTCGATCGCGAACCCGGGCAGGCCGGTGCGCCCGACGTGCTGCCCGACGAGCGGCGCGTACACCGGCCCGACCGCGGCGGCGATCCGCAGATCGCCGCGGTCGTCGTCGACGACGTGGAGCAGCCCGCCGGCCGCGCCCGTCTGCTTGACCGCGATCCGCACGACGCGCTCGAGCCGCGCCGTGTCGCCCTCGCTCGCGAGCAGCAGCTGGGCCGAGCGCACCGTCGACAAGAGGTCGCGCAGCCGATCGACGAAGTCGGGCGGCAGGCGGCGCAGCGTCGCGAGGCCGGAGGTCATCGGTGGCGTGGGAGGGGCCCTGATGCGACGGTCATGGCACTACAACGCGCAGGTGAGCGTCGTCGCCAGCGCGGTGCCGCCGCCGGCCGGGGTGATGAACACCGCGACGTCCTCGCACGGCACGCTGGCGCCGAGCAGGAGCACGTCGACGTGGCCGAACGCGTCGGTGACGATCTGGTCGGCGCCGCCGGTCGAGCTGCCGAAGATCGTCGGCCCCTCGGGGAGGAACGACAGGGACAGCGTGATCCCGCCGGCGGGCTGCGTCGCGAGCGCGCCGGCGGCCCGGTAGCGGACGTCGATCGGCAGCCGCACGTAGCTGGCGCTGACCTCGGCGTCGCCGACCTCGACGTCGTAGCCGGCGAACGCCGCGCCCTGCAGGACGATCTCGCCCGCCGAGGCGGGGGTCACCGGCGGCGCGGCGAGCGTGTCGTCGCCGAGCGTCGCCGACACGGTGGGCTGGGCGGGCGTCGACGCGTGCTCGAGCACGACGACCGCGCGCCCGCTGCCGGTCTGCCACGTCAGCCGCGCGCCGCCGAGCCAGGCGGTGCTGCCGTCGGCGGGATCGCTCGGGCAGTCGACGCCGTCGAGCGGCAGCGCCTGGACCGCGGCGCCCTCGGCTGGACCGATCCCGTCGCCCGCCGGGGTCGAGGCGATCGAGAGGGGGCGGACGTAGCCGTCGTCGGCGTCGACCACGACGCACACCTCGTGGACGACCTGGCCGGGGACGAACGCCGTCGCCACCGGCGTGCCGGCCGCGAACCGCACCGGCGAGCCCTCGGTCGCGTCGCCGATCACGCACGCGCCGAGCCCGATCGAGGCCGCCGCGGCGACGAGAGTGGAGCGAGCGGCGCGCATCAGTTGTACCCCCCGGGAGGATAGCCGTAGCCGCCGCCGGGGTCGCTGGCCGGCGCGTAGTCCGACCGCGTCGACGCCCGCCCCGACGCCTGGAAGTACTTCTTGCCGGCGAGCCGGTCCCAGATGTTGATGAACGCGCGCTCGAACAGGTCGTAGTCGAACGACAGCCCGACGCTGTAGCCGATGACGAGCGCGTCCTCGACCGGGTAGTGGTCCTCGATCTCGGGGCGCGTGGTGGTCGCGGTGAACGTGTCGCCCGGGCGGACGTCGAGCACCAGCTCGCGCTGGGCGACGTGGACCAGGCCGGTCAGCGACACGCCGTTGGCGACCGGCAGCGACGCGCCGAGGTAGAAGTCGTCCCACGGGCTGGTCAGCCGGCGCACGCCGAACCCGGCGAGGATCGCCGAGCCCTTCCAGTACGCCGCGGACAGCGGGTTGTACGAGAACCGCCGCGGATCGCGGCCGAACGGGTACGCCGCGAGCAGCACCGCGACGTCGTACTCGACGGTCTGCGTCGCGGTCTCGACGACCTCGTACTCGTTGCCGCCGAGCGGGCGCGCCGCGTACGCCGCGGTCGGCAGGCCGCTGTAGCCGAAGTACATGCGCAGGCCGAAGTGGTAGCTGCCGTGCACGAACAGCCGCTCGTCGACGATGATCCGCGCGCCGGCGCAGGCGCTGGTGCTCGGCGTCTGGGCCGCGCCGGCCTTGGCCGCGGCTTCGCCGGTGCGCGTGCACACGCGCAGCGGGTACTCGTGGTTGCCCTTGGGCGTGCCGAGGCGCAGCACGCGCGAGCCGGGGTAGCGCGCGCGTCGCGGCAGGAGCGGCTGCTCGACCGCGGCCATGCGCATGCCGAGCGAGGCGCCGCCCGCGCGCCCCGCCGGCGGCGGCGCGCCGCCGCCGAAGCTGCCGCCGCCGTAGGCGCCGCCGGGGTCGTAGCCACCGCCGTAGCCCGGGCTGTAGCCGCTCGAGCCCGTCGTCCCGGTCGCGGCGGTCGTCGGGCCGCCGAGCAAGGGCGGCGGTTCGTAGCCGACGTACTGCCCGGACGAGTACTCGACCATCACCGCGCCGGCCGGCTCGATGTCCTTGACCCACAGGATGACGTAGTCGCCCTCGTCGATCCGCTGGGTCTCGCCGACGCGGCCGAGCCCGAACGTGATCGGGATGACAGCCTGCTCGTCGCGCGAGCCGACCGGGACCTCGTGATCGACGACCGGCACCCACGACCGCGCCATCCGGCACGCCTCGTCCTTGTCCGCGACGACGTCGGCGACGCCGTTGATCCGCAGCACCTCGGCGAGCGACACGCCGTGCGCCTTGCCGTAGACCCGCAGCGACAGCACGTCCTCGCGGGTGACGCCTCGATCGATCAGCCGGCCGATGTGCATCGTCTCGCCCGGCCACACCCGCTCGGGCACGCTGCCGGTGACGTCGAGCCCGACCGTGACCATCAGCGGCTGGTCGGGGTGGAAGTCGGAGACGTCGACGCACAAGGTGGCGTCGCGCCGCGCGTCACGCGAGCTGAGCGACGCGTTGAGGTGGAGCTCGCCGCGCTCGTCGACGTAGATCGAGGCGGCGCGGCACGACGCGGCGTTGACGTCGGCGAGGCCGAGCTCGTTGCACATCCCCCACATCGTCGCGCCGCGCTTGGCGCCGTAGATCGTGGCGGTGCGCGCGACGAACGTGTCGCGCTCGAGGATCGTCGGGGACGTCATCCCGCCGGTGCCGGCGTCGCCCGAGAACTTGCACACCGAGCGGCGGACGCCGACGAAGTTCTCGGGCGTGACCGAGAGGAACCGGCCGTCGGTGAGGTCGCGGATCGTCGCGACGTCGGCGGCGACCCTGACCGGCAGCGGCGCGGCGAGGCCGAACATGCCGGCGACGCCGCCCTCGGGCGACACCTCGGCCGCGACCGTCGCCTCGAGCCGCTCGCACGCCAGGCGCAGGGTCGAGTTCGACCCGCGCTCCGGGCTGCCGCACACCTCGTAGGCGAGCACCAGCTCGGCGCGGTCGACGATGATCTTGTCGTAGGTGCGCAGGTTGGTGAGCTGGCCGCGCACGCCCTCGCACGCGCCGCCCGACGACGGCATCGCGGTGAGGCACGCGGCCGTCGCCTTCTCCTCGCCGCGGAACAGGTTCGACGCGACGTAGTCGATCTTCTCGGCGAGCTTGAGCAGGCCGGCGCACGGGCCGACCGAGGCGGCGTAGCCGTCGGCGAAGGTGTTGGCCTCGGCGGCCTCGCAATGGCCGAACGCGGCGCCGGTGACGACGATGTCGCGCTGCAGATCGCGCTGGCGCGCGAACCGCGCCGGCCCGATCTCCTGGCGGACCTCGGTCAGCGGGAACCGCCAGTCGCCGCTGCACACCAGCGTGCCGTTGGGCGCGGCGACCCCCGCCGCCGCGGCCGCCGTCGCCGTCATCGGGGCGTTCGGATCGACCGGCGGGACGTAGCCCGGATCGCCCGGGTACGGCGGGTACGGCGGGTACCCCGGGTACGCCGGGGACGCAGGGGACGCCGGGGACGCCGGGTACGGCTGCCCGTACGGGTCGACGCCCTGCGCCGCCGCGACGCCGGCGGAGGCGGCCCCGATCGCGGCGGCGGCCGTCGCGGCGAGCGCGACGGCCTGGAACGAGCGAGAGCGGACGGACAGCTGCACAGGCCCCCCGGGTGCTGGACGGAAGCGTAACCGCTGGGGTGATCAACGCGCAACCGGACCACTTGTTCACCCCGCGGCGCGTCCCGTGGACGGAGCCGGCCGGCCCGCGCGTTGTCAGGTCAGCTCGAGGACCATCACCTCGCCGGCGGCGTCGCCGACGGCGAGGGTGCGCCCGTCGGCGAACGCCAGCGCGGTCGGCGGGGCGTCGGCCGTCCACCGGGCGACCTCGCCGCCGTCGGCCGACCGCCACACCACGACGCAGTCGTCCCGGGTGGCGGTCGCGACCAGGCCGCCGTCGGGGGTCAGCGCGACCGCGCCGGGGGCGCCGGCGTGGCGCCCGGGGATCAGGCGCGGCGCGGCGGCGCCGGCCTCCCACACCGCGACCACCCCGTCGCGCGCCGCCGTGACCACGACGCCGCGCGCGGCGCACGCGGCGTGGACCTCCCACCCGTGGCCGCGACGCGCCTCGTCCGCGGTCCGGACCAGGCTGTCCGCACCTCCGGACACGACGCGGTCGCCGTCGAGCGCGACGGCCAGCGCCGCGGCGTCATGCCGCACCAGCGGCGCGCTCCATCCGGTGGCGTCGGCGGCCGTCCACCGGCGCACCGCCCCGTCGGCGCAGGCCGCGACCACCGCGTCCGGGCCGGCCGCGGCGAGCGCATGGACCGCCGCCGGCGCCGGCGGCACCGCCGGGCCAGCGCGGACCGCGTCGCCGTCGATGACGTGGGCGCGGACCTCGGCGCCCGCCGCCGTGAACAGCGTGGCGCCGGCGCGGGCGAGCGCGGCGATCGCCGCGTCGTGGGCAGGCGCGGTGCGCAGGCTGAGCCCGCGCGCGCCGTCCCACAGCTTGAGCGCGCCGTCGGCGCCGGCCGACACGACGCGGACCGCGGTCCCGCCCGACGAGGAGACGCGCCACGCCGCGACCCGGGTCACCGCGCCACCGTGAGCCGGGCGCGCCGCGGCCGCGGCGTCGAGATCGATCAGCCGCACCGCGCGGTCGTCGCCGCCGGTGGCGAGCCGGCCGTCGGGCAGCGCCGCGATCGCCGCGAGCGGGCCGGCGTGGACGCGCGCGGTCGCGCGCGTCGCCAGCGCGGGGAGCTCGACGCGGACGACGCTGCCGGCGCGCGTGCCGACGACGACCGCGGCCGACGACGCGGCGGCGACCGACCACGCGCCGCCGTCGAGCGCGACCCGCCCGACCAGCGCGCGCGCCGCGACGTCCCACAGTGCCAGCTCGCCGCCCAGCGTCGTCGCCACCACCCACGGCGTGCCCGGCACCGCGGCGAGCGCGCGCGGCGGCGCGTCGACCCCGCGCAGCTCGCCGCGCACCGCGCCGGTCGCGGCGTCGACGATCGACAGGCCGCGGCTGGCGCCGCCGACGATCCACGCGTCGCCGACCGCGACGACCGCGGCCAGGTAGGGCGCGCCGCCGCCGTGCGCCGCCGGCGGGCGCGCCGGCTCGCCGCGGGGCGCCAGCGTCGCGGCGTCGAGGACACGCAGCGCGCCGTCGTCGCACGCGCACGCCACGGCGTCGCCGAGCGCCGCGATCGACGTCCCACACCCGGACGACGCCGTCGGCGTGGGCGACCGCGACCCGACCGCCGTCGAGCGCGGCGGCGGCGTGCGCGCCGAGCACCGGCATCGCGCCGGCGATCGCCGGGGGCGCGGCCGGCGGCGCCGCGCGCGTCGTCGCCATCAGCGTCGTCGCCGGCGGCGACAGCACGCGGACGAGCGCCCCGTCGCCGCTCCACACCCGCGCCGTGCCGTCGGCGGCGACCGAGACGACGACCTCGTCGCCGCCGGCGCGAACCACGACGACGCCGCGGGCGTCCGCGGCGTGGCCGAGCAGCGTGCGCGGCCGTGCGCCGC
>WYBA01000375.1 GCA_011526095.1 Myxococcales bacterium
GCTCCTCGACTGACGACGCCGTCGCATCCGTGACTACATGGTCGTCCTCGTGTGATCCGGCTCGCCGGGATCCACGCGCGCGTTTCCCCGATGAGAATTGGCTGGTCAGGCCACCCAGGGTTGCTGGCGTGAGCATCTACGGCGGCTACAACCTCGGCTGGCAGCGCGCCTCGCACACCACCGCCGGCCACCAGGTGTTCATCGACGGCGCGCGCGACGCGACGACCGGCGAGTTCATGACGATGAAGGCCGTCAGCCTGTTCGTCGCGCCGACGATCGCGGATCTCACCCTGCGCGGCCCCGACGCCACCGAGGTCAACGCCTCCGGCGACGGCAAGTCGAGCTACGTGGTGTGGGTGTCGGGCTCGCCGGTCAACCTGTTCCGCGTCACGCTCGAGGCCGGCGACGGCTACCGCGGCGACGCCGGCAGCACCGGCACCGACGCGCCGGTGGTCGATCGGCAGGGGTTCATGAACGGCGGCAGCGGCGGCGACGGCGACGAGTTCGACACGGTCTGCAACACCGACTCGGAGGGCGGCGGCGGCCCGGCCGGCACGAACACGTGCACCGGCGTCTCGTCGCGTCCGCCCAACGGCGGCGGAGGCGGGCAGGGCGGCGAGATGGACACGTCGTGCGGCTGGTCCGGCTCGTGCGCCGTCAGCGGCAACTGCAACTCGCAGAACGGCGACGCCGGCGGCGACGCCGCGTTCGTGAGCGGCTCGTGGGGCGACGGCGGCAGCCTGGGCGTGCGGGACTGCGGCTCGGGCGGCGGCGGCGGCGACGGCCTGGTCGCCAACGGCGCGGCCGGCAGCCGGGTCACCGGCGGCGCGCTCAACGGCAGCGGGTTCTGGTACGGCAACGCCGGCGGCGCCGGCGGCACCGGGCAGAACGGCGGCGGCGGCGGCGGCGGCGGCGGCGCGTCGGGCTGCGACACCGGCACCGACAGCTACGGCCCGGGCGGCGCCGGCGGCTGCGCGGCCCAGAGCGGCGGCGGCGGGGGGCGCGGCGGCGGCGGCAGCTTCGGCGTGTTCGCCGTCAACGCCGCGAACGTGACCATGCAGACCTGCACGATCTACCGCGGCACCGGCGGCACCGGCGGCGCGGGCGGCGCCGGCGGCCGCGGCCAGAGCGGCGGCCTCGGCGCCGCGGGCGGGATCCCGGAGGACTCGGGGAACGCCGGCGCCGGCGGTGACGGCGCGCACGGCGGCCACGGCGGTGGCGGCGCGGGCGGGCAGGGCGGTCGGTCGGTCGGCGTGGTCACCCAGCAGGGGGCGACCGTCACCCAGGACTGCACGATCACCGGCGGTTCGGCCGGCAGCGGCGGCGCCGGCGGCCCGTCGGCGCCGAACGCCCCCGTCGCCGAGCGCGACGGGAACGCCGGTCAGGCCGGCGCGGCCGGGTCGCTCGGGACGACGCTGAACTGCATGCCGGGCTGCTGAAATCCAGGGCGCGCGGCGACGCTCCCGGCCCCGGGAGCTAACATGCGCGCCCCATGGATCGTGACCTGCTGTCGCTGACCAGCTCGCTGTCGTTCCTCGACGAGGTCAGCGAACGTTTCTCCGTCGACCCGGCGGCGGTCGACCCGTCGTGGGCGCCGCTGCTCGCGCGGGTTTCCGACGGCGGCGGCAACGGCAACGGCGGCGGCAATGGCCACGCCGCCGCGCTCGCCGGCCCCGCCGCGCTCGCCGCCGCCTCCGCGGCGCCCCGGCCGCACGCCCGCCTCGCCACGTCCCCGCCGCGCGCGGCCGCCGCGGGCGTCGCGCCCGGCCTCGACCGCGCGGTGTGGGCGCTGGTCCACGCCTACCGCAGCGAGGGTCACCTGCACGCCCAGCTCGACCCGCTCGGCCTGCACCAGCCGGTGCCCGAGCCCGAGCTCGAGCTGAGCTACCACGGCATCGGCGACGACGACCTCGACGAGGTCGTCGAGGCGGGCATCGCCGGGATGGGCCCGGCGCCGGTGCGCGACGTGCTCGCGCGCCTGCGCACGGTCTACGCCGGCTCGGTCGGGCTCGAGCTGATGCACATCACCTCGCACCAGAAGCGCGCGTGGCTGGCCGAGCAGATGGAGCGGCGGATCGGCGTCGTCCCCGCGGCGACGGTGCGCCGGCGCGCGCTGCAGATGCTGATCAATGCCGAGGGGTTCGAGCGGTTCTGTCACGTCAAGTACCCCGGCACGAAGCGGTTCTCGCTCGAGGGCTCGGAGACGTCGATCGCCGTGCTCGACCTGGTGATCGCCCACGGCGCGCGGCTCGGCGCGATCGAGTGCGTCGTCGGGATGGCGCACCGCGGGCGGCTGACCGCGCTCGAGCAGATCATGCAGCGCGCGGCGCGCGAGATCTTCGCCGAGTTCGAGGACATCGAGCCCGAGGCGTCGCTCGGCGGCGGCGACGTCAAGTACCACAACGGCTACTCGAGCGACCGCGTCGAGCCGACCGGCGAGCACATCCACCTGTCGCTGGCGTTCAACCCCAGCCACCTCGAGGCGGTCGATCCGGTCGTCGTCGGGCGCGTCCGCGCCAAGCAGCTCCGCCACCAGGACTGGACGCACCGCCAGGTGATGGGCGTGCTGGTCCACGGCGACGCCGCGTTCGCCGGCCAGGGGCTGGTGCCCGAGACGCTCAACCTCACCTCGCTCGCCGGCTACCGCACCGGCGGGACGGTGCACGTCGTCATCAACAACCAGGTCGGCTTCACCGCGTCGCCGGCCGAGCAGCGATCGACGACGTACTGCACCGACGTCGCGCTCGGGATCCAGTGCCCGATCTGGCACGTCAACGGCGAGGACGTCGACGCGGTCGCCCAGGTCGTCGAGATGGCGATGGCCTACCGCGCGAAGTTCCGCTCGGACGTGATCATCGACCTCTACGGCTACCGCAAGTACGGCCACAACGAGATGGACGAGCCCGGCTTCACCCAGCCGGTCATGTACGAGCGGATCCAGAAGAAGACGCCGATCGTCGAGATCTACGCGCGCGTGCTCGAGTCCGACGGCGTGATCGCGCCCGGCGAGGTCGCGCAGATGGCGGCGCAGCGCACCGCCGAGCTCGACGCCGAGCTGCGCGCGGCCAAGGCCGCGACCCAGCGCCCGCGCCACGCCGCGGGCGGCGGGCTGTGGCGCGGGTATCACGGCGGCCCGGCGTCAGACGCGCCGGACGTCGACACCGGCGTCGCGCGCGAGCGGCTCGCGGCGATCGGCCACGCGATCAGCCGCGCGCCGGCCGGCTTCACCCCGCACGCCAAGATCGTCCGGCTGCTCGAGCAGCGGGCGCAGATGGCGGAGGGGGCGCGCCTGCTCGACTGGGGCATGGGCGAGCTGCTCGCGTACGGCTCGCTCTTGTGGGAGGGCACCAACGTCCGGCTGTCGGGACAGGACTGCGCGCGCGGGACGTTCAGTCACCGCCACGCGCTGATCACGGACATCAAGAGCGGCGCCGAGCACAGCCTGCTGTCCCACCTGCACCCGGAGCAGGGGCTGGCGCGGATCTTCGACAGCCCGCTGTCGGAGGCCGGCGTGCTCGGGTTCGAGTACGGGTTCTCGCTCGACTCCCCGGAGTCGCTGATCCTGTGGGAGGCGCAGTTCGGCGACTTCGCCAACGGCGCGCAGGTGATCATCGACCAGTTCATCGTCTCGGGCGAGGACAAGTGGAACCGCCTGTCGGGCCTGGTGCTGCTGCTGCCGCACGGCTACGAGGGGCAGGGGCCGGAGCACTCGAGCGCCCGGCTCGAGCGGTTCCTCCAGCTGTGCGCCGAGGACAACATCCAGGTCGCGCAGCCGACGACGCCGGCGCAGATCTTCCACCTGCTGCGCCGCCAGGTGCGCCGGGTGTGGCGCAAGCCGCTGATCGTGATGACGCCCAAGAGCCTGCTGCGGCTGCCGGCGGCGACGTCGGCGCTCGACGAGCTGACCACGGGCACCTACCGGCGGGTGATCGACGACCCGGCGGTCGCGGACGGCGCGGCGAAGCAGGTCCTCTTGTGCTCGGGCAAGGTGTTCTACGACCTGGTCGAGGAGCGCAAGGCGCGCGGCAAGGGCGCGACGGCGATCCTGCGGGTGGAGGAGCTGTACCCGTGGCCGGCGGCGGACCTGGCGCGCGCGCTCACCCGGCTGGGCGCGATCGGCCGGCCGGGCGCGGCCCAGGTCGACGTCGCGTGGGTGCAGGACGAGCCGGCCAACATGGGCGCCGCGGTGTTCGCGGCGCCGCGGCTCGCGGTCGCGCTCGGTCGCCCGGCGCGGCTGGTGGCGCGCGACGAGAGCGCGAGCCCGGCGACGGGCTCGCACAAGGCGCATGCGATGGAGCACGCGCGGCTGATGAACGGCGCGTTCGAGGCGAAGTAGCGCGCGCCGCGGGCGCTCCGACCCGACCGAATCGATCGAACCGAAACGAGACGTCAGGAGACATGACGATGGCCGATCTGGTGGTTCCACAGCTGGGCGAGTCGATCACGGAGGCCGTGATCGCGAAGTGGCTCAAGAACGTCGGCGACGCGGTCGCCGTCGACGAGCCGGTGGTGGACCTGGAGACCGACAAGATCACGGTGCAGCTGCCGTCCCCGGTCGCCGGGGCGCTGGCCGAGCAGCGCGCGGCGGTCGGCTCGACCGTGCGCGTCGGTGACGTCGTCGGGCTGGTCAGCGCCGGCGCCGCCGGGCTGGTCGCGCCGAAGGTCGCGCCGGCGACGCCCGTGGCCGCGCCCGCGCCCGCGGTGGCGGCGGTGGCGCCGACGCCGGCCGCGCCCGCCGCGCCGAAGGTCGACGACGAGGCGCTGATGCGGCTGCGGCCGTCGCAGC
>WYBA01000376.1 GCA_011526095.1 Myxococcales bacterium
CCGTCTCCGTCTCCGTCTCCGTCTCCGTCTCCGTCTCCGTCTCCGTCTCCGTCTCCGTCTCCGTTCCCCCGCTCATCCTGAGCAGGCCCGAGCGTCAGCGAGGGACGTGTCGAAGGACGTCTCCGTCTCCGTCTCCGTCCGGGAAGCCACCGCTCGTCCTGAGCAGGGCCGAGCGGCAGCGAGGCCCGTGTCGAAGGACGCTGACAGTCACGTCACGCGCGGCGCAGGCGCAGGCTGTTCATCACCACGGCCACCGAGGAGCCCGCCATCGCGGCCGACGCGAGCATCGGGGACAGCGCCGGGCCGCCGAGCGGCACGAGCGCGCCGGCCGCGGCCGGGATCATCACGACGTTGTAGCCGAGCGCCCACCACAGGTTCTCGCGCACCACGCGCAGCGTGCGCCGCGCGACCCGCACCGCCGCCGCGAGCGCGCCCAGCTCGTCGCGCAGCAGCACGACCTCGGCGCTCGCCGCGGCGACGTCGGTCGCCGAGCCCATCGCGACGCCGACCTCGGCGGCCGCCAGCGCGGGCGCGTCGTTGACGCCGTCGCCGACCATGGCGACCTTGCGCCCCTGCGCGCGCAGCGCCTGCACCCGCGCCGCCTTGTCCGCCGGCAGCGCCTCGGCCTCGACCCGCGCGACGCCGAGCGTCGCCGCGACCGCCTCGGCCGGCGCGCGCGCGTCGCCCGTCAACATCACGACCTCGATCCCACCGTCGCGCAGCTCGCGCACCACCTCCACGGCGCCCGCGCGGGGCGCGTCGCCGATCGCGAGCACGCCGGCGACCGCGCCGTCGATCGCCACGACCACCGGGGTCGCGGCGCGCGCCCGCACGCCGGCCAGCGCCGCGTCGTCCACGATCACGCCGGCCTCGCGCACGAATCGCGGGCTGCCCGCGACCACCGCGTGCCCCTCCACCGTCGCGCGCACGCCGCGCCCCGGCACCGCCTCGAACGCGCTCGCCGGCGGCGTCACCACGCCGCGCGCGCCCGCCGCGCGTAGCACCGCGCCGGCCAGCGGGTGCTCGCTGCCCTCCTCCGCGCCCGCCGCCAGCGCCAGCAGCCGCGCCTCGTCGAGCCCGCGCCCCGGCGCGACCTCGATCGCCAGCACCAGCGGGTGGCCCTCGGTCAGCGTGCCGGTCTTGTCGACCACGACGGTGTCGATCGAGCCCAGCCGCTCGAGCGCGGCGGCCGAGCGGAACAGCGCGCCGTGCTCCGCCGCGCGCCCGAGCCCGACCGCGAGCGCCGCCGGCGTCGCCAGGCCGAGCGCGCACGGGCACGCGACCACCAGCACGGCGACCGCGTGCAGCACCGCGACGTCGAGCGTCGCGCCGAGCGCCAGCCACACGCCGAACGTCACCACCGCGGCGAGCATCACCGCCGGCGTCAACCAGCCCGCGACGCGGTCGGCGAGCCGCGCGATCGGCGCGCGCGTGCCCATCGCCGACTCCACCGCGGCCGTGATCTTCGCCAGCGACGTGTCCGCCGCGGCGCGCGTCACCCGCACCACCAGCCGGCCCCAGCCGTTGGACGTGCCCGCGAACACGGCGTCGCCCGGCCGCTTGTCGAGCGGCATCGCCTCTCCGGTCAGCACCGCCTCGGCCACCGACGAGCTGCCCTCGACGATCTCGCCGTCGGCGGGGATCGCCTGCCCCGGCCGCACCACGACGCGGTCGCCCGGCGCGAGCCGGTCGAGCGCGACCTTCGCCTCGGCCCCGTCGTCGCGGAGCACCGTCGCGGTCGGCGGCACCAGCGCGCGCAGCCGCCCGAGCGCCGCGCCGGCGCGCCGCCGCGCGCGCGCCTCGAGCCACCGACCGAGCAGCACGAACCCGACGATCGCGACCGCCGCCTCGTAGTACACCGGCGCCGCGCCGTGGTGCGCGCCCATCGCGCGCGGCGCCACCGTCGCGACCACGGACGCGCCGAACGCGGCCGCCGCGCCGAGCGTGACCAGCACGTTCATGTCGGCGCCGCCGTGGCGCACCGCGCCGACCGCCGCGCGCGCGATCGGCCCGCCCGCGACGACGAGCACGATCGTGCTCAGCACGAGCTGCACCCACACCGACACCGCGTGCGGCACCGGCAGCGCGCCGTGGCTCATCCCGAGGACGAGCACGGGCAGCCCCGCGACCGCCGCGACGATCAACCGCACGGCCAGCGCGCGCGCCTCGTCGTCAGCCGCGTGCTCGCTCGGCGGGGTCGCGCGGTAGCCGGCGTCGACCACCGCGGCGGCGAGCGTCGCCGGCGTGGCCGCGCCCGGCGCGTACACCACGGTCGCCTGGTGGGTCGCGAGGTTGACCACCGCGTCGGTCACGCCCGGCGCCTTCTGCAGCGCCTTCTCGACGCGGCGCGCGCACGCCGCGCACGTCATCCCGCCGATCGCCAGGGTCAGGCGCTCGTCGCCGTTCGGTCCGGGGCCAGGTGAGAGGTCGGGGCTCATGCCAGGTTGACGCGGCCGCCGCGCAACCTTACACACCCTGGACCATGAGCGACGTCGAGACCGTCCTGCGCGTGCAAGGCATGACCTGCGGCCACTGCGTCAAGCACGTCGGCGAGGCCGTGCGCGGCGTCCCCGGCGTCCACGCCGCGTCGGTGGATCTCGCATCGGGCGACGTGCGGGTGTCCCACGCCGCTGGCGCGAGCGTCGCGGCGATGTGCGCCGCGATCGTCGACGCGGGCTACGAGGTCGCGACGCCGGCCTCGGCGTAGGTCAGCGACACCACGGGCTCGCGCGCCGCGACGAGCAGCTCGCGCAGCGTGGCCGCGAGCGCCACGCCGTCGGTCGGGTCGGCCAGCCACGCCACCGGCTGCAGCGCGCGAGTCGCGACGCGCAGCGTCCCGCCGTCGAATGGCCCGACGACCAGCGCCGGGACGCGGCTGCCGGCGCTGCGCGTCATCGCCACGACGGCCTCGGCCGGGACGCCCCGCACCTGCTCGCCGAGGATGATCGCCGCGGGAGCGCGGCGCGAGACCGCGTCGAACACCGCGCCGGGGTCGGCGACGAGGACGGCGCGCAGCCCGAGGCCGCGCACGGCGAACACCAGCCACGACGCGACGAATGCGTCGTCGACGGCGACGATGACGGTGGGGCGGCGGCGGGACGAGAAAGACCGGGTCGGCATGGCGGCCGGTAGTGCACGGCGTGGACCAGCGCCCCGAGCGCGTCGTTCCGCGAGGTTGCGCGCGCCTCGTGCCATCGGTGCACGCGCCCCGCAGGGCTGGGCCCTACACCGCTGCCGTCCTGGCACCCGGCCGCCCGGCCGCCGTGGCCGGCGCCGCACCGCGCAAGGTTCTCGTAGGATCTGGCTGCGATCGTGTGAGACGACCGCCGCCACCGCGGGCTGACATGACCGACCGCATCCTGCTGATCGAGGACGACCGCGAGCTGGGCACCCAGATCGTCGACCGGCTGCGCCGCGCCGGCTACCAGCCGACGTGGTGGACCGAGGGCCGGCGGCTCGGGCCCGGCGAGGCGATCGACGCCGCGCTGGTGATCCTCGACCTGATGCTGCCGGGCGCCTACGGCCTGGACATCCTCAAGGACGTGCGCGAGCGGTCCGAGGTGCCGGTGCTGGTGCTGTCGGCGCGCAACGACACCAGCGACAAGGTCCGCGCGCTCAAGCTCGGCGCCGACGACTACATGACGAAGCCGTTCTGGCCCGAGGAGCTGCTCGAGCGGGTGCGCGCGCGCCTGCGCCGCCCGACCTTGCAGCGCAGCGACCAGCTCGACGTCGGCGCGCTGCGGATCGACCTCGGCGCGCGCGAGGCGCGCGTCGCCGGGCGCGCGGTCGAGCTGACCCGCGTCGAGCTCGACTTCCTGATCGAGCTGGCGCGCCGCCCCGGCGCCGCGGTGACGCGCACGGCGCTGGTCGAGCGCGTGCTCGATCCGGATCGCGAGGGCAACGAGCGCACGCTCGACGCCCACGTGTCGCGGCTGCGCAAGAAGCTCGGCGCCGAGGTGCGGATCGACACGGTGTGGGGGATCGGCTACCGGCTCGCCGTCGAGACCGACGCATGAAGCTGCGCGCCCGCCTCGTCGCCGCGACGATCGCGGTCACCGTGCCGATGGTGCTCGCGCTGGTGTGGCAGGACGGCGTCGGGCGCCACCGCGCCGCGTCCGAGCGGCTCGCCGACGCGACGCAGCACGTGCTCGCGCGCCCCGAGGAGCGCGCGCGGTGCGAGGCCGACCCGGCGCGGTGGGGCGCGCGGCCGCCGCGCCCGCGCGAGCACGCCG
>WYBA01000377.1 GCA_011526095.1 Myxococcales bacterium
GCCGCGGCGCCGGGGCCGCCGGGGCCGCCGGCGTCGAAGCTGCCGCCGGCGCCGGCTTCGCGCGCGCCGCGGCCTCGGCCCGGGCCGCCTCCTCCTGCAACCGGGGGATCGGCACCTCGCCGGTGACGCGCTCGCTGAAGTCCTCGGGCAGGCCGTCGATCGGGCCGTCGATCGTCCCCTCGCGCATCGCGCGGCGTGGTCGGATCGTCAGCAGCTCTCGCCCCGGCGCCGTCGCCGTCGCGACCGGGATCTCGTCGCTGATGACCTCGCCGTGCGCGGTCGCCGTGTCGGCGCCGAGCGACTGCACGATCTTGGGGACGCTGTCGTCGTCGACCGCCTCGACCATCGGGCCGGGCAGCGGCGTCGCGTCCTCGCCCTGGAACGACTCGTCGAAGATCAAGGTCGTCGCGGCGCCCATGACGCGCGCGTCGACGATCGGCCGGTGCTCGTCGTAGAGCCGACCCGCGCTCGCCGCCGACGGCCCGTCGTCGCCGTCGACCTCCTCGGGGACGCCGGCGCGGTTCGGCCCGGAGTCGGGGATCGGCGCCGGCGCCGGCGCCACCGCGCCGCGATCGGGGAGGCCGACCGCCCCGACCGCGCCCACGTCCGCGGGCGTCGCCTCGAGCATCTTGCTCGGGAACCACTCCTCCGTCGGCGGCTTCGACCGCGGCGGCGGCGCCGCGACCTCGAACAGCAGCCCCTCGAAGTACAGCTTGGCGACCACCTCGAGCGTCTCGAGGTCGCCGTACGACGACGCGTCGATCACCTCCATCAAGGTGCGCCGGCCGTCGAACAGCTTGAGGATCGCGTTGTGCTCGTCGGGCACCTCGCCGAGCCGGCCGGCGAGCTCCTTGACGTCGACCTCGAACCGCGCGTCGAGCTGGGGGAGCTGCTCGAGCAGCCGGCCCCACTCGTCGAGCCGGCGCATGCCTTCCATGAGCAGGCCCTGCGTCGACATCTCGATCACCTCGCGCCGCCGCACCGTGCGGAACACGACCTCGAAGTCGCCGTCGTTCCACGTCAGCAGGCGATAGACCGCGTCCTCGCCCTGCAGCGAGCCGAGCTCGGCGTCGATCACCTTGCCGTCGCGGAAGTAGATCGCCGCGATCTTGCCGTCGTCGGCGCCGCCCTCGGCGTGGAACTGGATGACGCCCGACTTGCGCGACAGCTCGATCGTCTGGATCAGGTCGACGACCGCCATGTCGGCGAGGCGCCCGGCGAACCGCGTCCGGCCCTCGCGCTTCTGCTCGAGCCGCGACCGCTGCTGCTTCTGCAGCAGGATGCGGACGCGGGTGACGATCTCCTTGATGTAGATCGGCTTGGTCAGGTAGTCGTCGCAGCCGAGCTCGAGCCCCTTGATCTTGTGCTCGATCTCCGTCTGCGCCGTCAGGAACACGAACGGGATCGCCGCCCACGCGGGGTGTGCCTTGAGCTTCTGACACAGCGCGAAGCCGTCGACGTTCTCGAGCTTCGTCTCGCACAGGATCAGGTCCGGCAGCGACAGCCCGATCTTGTCGAGCGCGTCGGCGCCGCTGGTCGCGGTGGTGACGTTGAAGCCCGCCTTCTTGAGCGATACCTCGAGCACCCGCATGCTGCGCGGGTCGCCGTCCACCAGGAGGAGGCTCTGCTTCGACACGAGAGAGACGGCGCGTCCGACGGTGTCTCGCCGCCGACGCGCGCCTCGCGATGGTACCCGACAGTGTGCGGGTGGAACAAATCGGCGTAGGCTCGAACCGTGTCCGAGGTCGTGCTCCCGTACGGGCGGACGCCGCGGCGGCTGTCCCGGACGCCGGAGATGGTGGTGATCGAGCCGCGCGGGCCGCGCGAGCCGCCCCCCGAGGTGAGGCCGCTGCTCGACGCCGCGCTCGACGCGCCGATCGGCGCGCCCCGGCTGGAGGACACGGTCCGGGCCGGCGACCGGGTGACGATCGTCGTCAGTGACGCGACCCGGGCGGAGCCGCGCGGCGCGCTGGTCGCCGCGGTGCGGGCGCGGCTGCCGGCGGTGCGGCTGACCATCGCGGTCGCGACCGGCACCCACGGTCGGTGCGGCGGCGACGTCGCGGCCCGGCTCGGGATCCCTCGGAGCCTGGTGGAGGACGCGGTCATCGTCGATCACGACGGCCACTCCGACGCGGGGCTGGTGTCGGTGGGCGCGACGCGGCGAGGGACGCCCGTGCGGCTGCACCGGTGCGCCGTCGAGGCCGACGTCGTCGTCGCGACCGGCGCGATCCGGCCGCACTACTTCGCCGGGTTCGGCGCCGGGATCAAGGCGGTGTTCCCGGGGCTGGGCGGCGCGACGGAGATCCGCATCAACCACCGCCTGAAGGCGGAGCCCGGGGCGCGCGCGGGCAGCGTCGTGGACAACCCGTGCCGCGCCGACCTCGAGGAGGTGGCGGGCATGCTCGGCGCGCGGCTGTGGCTGCTCGATGGGCTGTGCGATCCGGAGGACGTGGTCCGCGGCGCGGTCGCGGGCGACATCATCGAGGCGTTCCGCGCCGGGTGCGCGCAGGTGGCGCCGTGGTTCGGCGTCGACGCGCCGCGTGCCGGCTGCATCGTCGTGTCCGATGCGCTGCCGGTGACCGCGAGCCTGTACCAGGCGTCGAAGCTGGTGGCCGCGGTGGCGCCGCTGCTGCTCGACGGAGGGACGATCGTCGTCGTCGCCGAGTGTCCCGAGGGGATCGGGCCGGTCGACGTCGTCAACCAGGGGATCTACGAGCTCGGGCTGCGACCGCGGCTGCCGGCGGAGCACCGCATCGTCCTCGTCTCCGGGCTGACGCCGGCCGAGGTCGCGCCGAGCTACGCGCGGTGGTGCGAATCGATCGAGCGCGCGCTCGAAGATTGCGCCGGGACCGTGCTGGTCGCGCCGCGAGCGTCGAAGATGGTGATCGCATGACGCGAGACCCTCGGCTGGAGCGCTTCGTCGACGAGCTGCTCCGATGGAACGAGAAGATCAACCTGACCGCGGCGAGGACCCGCGATGACGCGATGCAGCATGTCGAGGACTCGCTGGCCATCGTGCCGTTCGTGCCGGCGGAGGCGCGGCGAGGGATCGACGTGGGCAGCGGGGGCGGCCTGCCGTCGGTGATCGTCGCGATGCTGCGACCCGATCTCGAGCTGACGGCGCTCGAGCCCGTGCACAAGAAGCACGCGTTCCTCGCGCACTGTCGCCGGACCTTCGGGCTGACGAACTTCCGCCCGCTGGCGGAGCGGGTCGAGGCGCACCGCGAGTCGGGCTACGACGTCGCGATGTCGCGCGCGACCTTCGCCCTACCCCAGTGGCTGGAGATCGGCGCGAGGCTCGTGCGCCCGGGCGGCGTGGTGCTGGCGATGGAGGGCGCGGAGCAGTTCGATCTGCCGGCCGGAGCCACCCGCCATCCGTACCAGCTCGCCGACCGCACGCGCTCGATCGTCGTCGTCCCGCGGGCGTGATGTACGCGCAGTCTCGGCGGTCGTGAGTCCAGAGCGCTCGACTGGACGGTGAGGAGACCGCGAGCCGCCGGCCCGGGACCTGCCGCTCGCGCGGGGGCCCCCGCCGGCTCAGACAGTCCTCGCGGTGACGAGACCGCGGACGCCAGAGTTCCACGCGATCGCCTACGCAGTGTTCTGCTTCGTCGAGCCCGCTGCGGAACTCGCCGGCGGAGGCCCCCCGACGCTCGCGTCACCCGGGCCGGCGGGAGCTCGAACCACCGTTCGACAGGACTGGAGGGTGCGCTGCACTCAGGGCCGGTGGCTGACACTTGGGGTGGGGCGGATCGGGGCCGATATGGGACGCGGGTGACGACCGGGCGACGATCCGGATGCGCCCACCCGAATCAGGCGTGCCCAACCGGGGGTTCTGTCCGGGTGGCTGACACTCGGCGATCCGGTGGCTGACACTCGGCGATCCGGTGGCTGACACTCGGCGATCCGGGTGCCGACTTCCGGGTAGCTGACACCCGAATCGGGGCGGACACCCGGATCGGGGCGGTCCTTGACGTCCTGGTGGCTAAGACCCAGTTGACCGGGTGCTCCGCCGGAAGGGAGACCGCCCGCGCGAGCGGCCCCGGGACCGGACGATTCGCGCAGACCGATCCTTTCGTGGCAGACGGAATGACCACGCTCGTGGGGTGGGCGGGGCGCTCCGCACGCCCGGGCGTTCCACGTGGAACTTGGGCGTAGGACCAGGGGCTAATGCCTCCTCCCAAATGACCTCGACAGGTCTCCCAGTTCCGGCGCCCACGGTGGCTCGAACTCCCGCCGGCCCGGGTGACGCGAGCGTCGGGGGGCCTCCGCCGGCGAGTTCCGCAGCGGGGGCGAGCAAGCCGGTCACTGCGTCGACGATCGTGTCGATACCAGCGCCCGCGGTTTCGTCACCGCGAGGACTGTCTGAGCCGGCGGGGGCGCCCCCGCGCGAGCGGCAGGCCCCGGGCCGGCAGTTCGCAATCTCCCCGACCGTCCAGTCGAGGACCCGCGACTCGAACCTGGGTAGACACGAAGGTCACCACGCGCGCCGGCTCAGCCGCCGCCGCGGTGTCAGCCACTCGGACTGAGTGCAGCCACCTTGCCGGCCGGCGCCACCCGCCATCCGTACCAGCTCGCCGACCGCACGCGCGCCATCGTCGTGATGACTCGGGGCTGAGCAACGCTGGCGTGGGCCGACCGCCGGCCCGGGCTCCGCCTCCGTCTCCATCTCCGTCTCCGTCTCCGTCTCCGTCTCCGTCTCCGTCTCCGTCTCCGTCTCGGTCTCCGCCGCCGTCTCCGTCTCCACCGCCTCCATCTCCGCCCTCGCCGCTCTCTACAGGTCGAGCCGCGCGAGGTCGTCCGAGAGGACGGTCGGAGCGCCGCAGAGCCGCTCGATCTCGTGGGCGTTGCGCCGGGCGTCGTCGATCGAGTCACCCGGGCGGCGGGACAGGATGATGGAGTGGACCTGGAAGCCGTCGGCGGCGACGGCGCGAGCGGTGAGCACGGAGTGGTTGATGGTGCCGAGGCCGGCGCGGCCAACGATGATGACGGGCCCTTCGACTGCCCGGGCGAGGTTCCACGTGGAACGTCCATCGCCGAGCGGCACGCACCAGCCACCCGCGCCTTCCACCAGCAGACGGTCCGAGGTGGCTCGAAGTCGCGCGACCTGGGCGGCGATCGCGTCGAGGTCGATGCGGACTCCAAGGTCTTCGGCAGCCACGCCCGGAGCGACGGGGGCTTCGAACTTGATCTGGCAGCGCTGGTCCCAGCTCTGCCAGCCGCCAGCCGCGGCGACGACCGCCTCATCGTCCTCACCCACCAGCCCCTGCTCGGCAGGCCGGCAGCCAGACTCGATCGCCTTCAGGGCAGCGACGCGGAGGCCGCGTTCCCGAAGCATGCGAGCGATGACGCAGGTGACCCAGGTCTTCCCAACCCCCGTGTCGGTCCCGGTGACCAAGTAGGCCGTTCCACGTGGAACGGCCGACCCGATCCCGCCGGTCACCTGGCGTTCCACGTGGAACGGTCCCGCAACGAGAGACCCGCCGCGATCCCCGCCGCGATCGCCTCGACCAGGCCAGCCACATCAGCCTCATCGTGGCCGGCCGAGACCGCGATCCGAAGGCGCGCCGTCCCTTCCGGCACGGTGGGCGGGCGGATGCCCTGTACGTAGAACCCGCGCTCGAGCAGCCACGACGTCCAGCGCATCACCTCGCGATCGTCGCCCACCTCGAGCGGGATGATCGGGGATGCGCACGTCGCCGCGAGCCCGATGGACTCCAGCCCGGCCTTCATCTGCGCGACCCTCGCCCACAACCGTGCGCGCGCCTGCTCACCCGCCTCGCCCCGGACGAGCGCAACCCCGGCGAGCCCCGCCGCCGCGACCGCGGGTGGGATCCCCGTCGAGAACACGAGCGACCGCGCCCGATTCCACAGGACATCCGCAAGCGCCCGCGGACCCGCCACCCACGCCCCGAACCCACCGAGCGACTTGCCCAGCGTCCCAACGATCACGTCCGCCCCCGCCGCGCTCCCGAGCCCTGCCCCGCCGTGGAACAACCCCGTTGCATGCGCGTCGTCCACCACCAGCACCGCCCCATGCTCGGTCGCAAGCGCCCGCAACTCCGACAGATTCGCCAGATCCCCGTCCATCGAGAACAGCGACTCGGTCACCACGATCTTCCGCCGAGCCCGCGAGCGCGCGAGCATCCCTTCGAGATCTTTGTAGTTTCCGTGCTCGAACACGTGAACCGTTCCACGCGACAGCCGGCAACCATCGATGATGCTGGCGTGGTTCAGCGCGTCCGAGAACACCTCGTCGCCCGCACCCGCCAGCACCGGAACCAGCCCCGAGTTCGCCGCGAAGCCGGAGCTGAACAGGCGCGCGGCCGGCCGCTGGTGCAGCTCCGCCAGCGCCCCCTCGAGCCGCTCGTGCAGCTCCGAGTTGCCCACGATCAGGCGCGACGCACCGGCGCCAACGCCCACCTCGGCCGCGGCCGATGACATCGCCTCCCTCAGCGAGGGATGCGCGGCGAGCCCGAGGTAGTCGTTCGACGAGAACGACACCACCGGACGCCCGTCGAGCACGATCCGGGCGCCCTGCGCGCCGCTCAGCACCCGCGGGATCCGCCGGCGGTGCGCGCGATCGAGCGCCGCGAGCTCTTCGTCGAGGAAATCGAGGACCGACACGGCGGCGGACCATAGCACCACCCTCGCCGCCCTCCCCTGCTACTTCCCGATGCAGAACCTCGCGAACAGCGCGTCGAGCACGTCCTCGCCGACCGAGTCGCCCGTGATCTCGGCCAGCGCCGCCAGGCCCTCGCGCAGATCGATCGCCACCAGCTCGGTCGGCAGACCTGTATCCAGCCCGTCGCTCGCTCGCGCGACCGCAGCGGTCGCGCGAGCCAGCAGCCCACGCTGCCGTTCGGACGTCACGACGACCACGTCATCCCCCTCGTCCTCGACCCCCGCCGCGGCGAGCAGCCGTGATCGCAGCTCCGCGAGCCCCTCGCCCGTCACCGCCGACGTCGCGAGCGTGCCCGCCGCCGCCGGGTGGAGATCGCACTTGCTCTGCACCCACACCGTCCGCGCGTCGAGCTCGTCCGGTCCGACGCCGTCGACGGACACCCAGACGATCACGTCCGCCCGCGCCGCCCGCGCCGCGCCGAGCTCGAGCCCGCGTCGCTCCACCTCGTCGGGCGCGACGCGCTCACCCGCCGTGTCGATCAGCGTCACCGCCACGCCACCCCACTCCGTGCGCGCCTCGACGTAGTCGCGGGTCGTCCCCGGCTCCGGCGAGACGATCGACCGCTCGCGACCGAGCAGCGCGTTGAAAAGCGAGGACTTCCCCGCGTTCACCGGCCCGACGAGCGCGATCTCCACGCCGTCGCGCAGCGCGCGACCGAGCCGGAACGTCGCGACGAGCTCCTCGCATCCGGCGCCGATCTCTCTCGCGCGCTTCGCCACCTCGACCGCCGCGAGGTGCTCGAGATCCTCGTCGGGAAAATCGACCACGGCCTCGACCTCGGCGACGAGCCCGGTCAGCGCCGCGCGCAGCTCGGCCACGCGCATCGACAACCGCCCCTCGAGCTGGGCCTGGGCGACGCGCCAGGCGCGCTCGCTCGACGCCTCGATCACGCCCAGCAAGCCCTCCGCCTCCGCGACGTCGAGCCGGCCCGCGTCGAGCGCGCGCCGCGTGAACTCTCCCGGCGCCGCCAGCCGCGCGCCCGCGTCGAGCACCGCGCGCAGCAGCCGCCCGGCGTTCACGACGCCGCCGTGCCCGTGCACCTCGGCCACGTCCTCGCCGGTGAACGAGCGCGGCGCGCGCATCGCGACGACGAGCACGTCGTCCAGGCGCGCGCCCGCGACGTCGCGCGCGACGCCGCGGACCAGCCGACGATCCGGCAGCGCCTCCGCCGACTTCCCTACCAGCGCGGCCGCGATCGCGACCGCGCGCTCCCCGCTGATCCGGACGATCGCCACACCGCCCGGACCTCGTGCCGTGGCGATCGCGGCGATCGTCTCGCTCACTCCTGCGCGGCCTCCGCCTGCACCGACGGCACGACGAGGATGTGGCGATCGTCGCCCTCGCCCTCGCTGCGGCTCGACAGCCCGGGGATGTCCGCGATCGCCATGTGGACGATGCGCCGATCGTGCGCGGACATCGGCGACAGCTCGACGATCGTCTGCGTCTTGAGCGCCTTCTCGCCCATCCGCGCCGCGAGCGTCCGCAGCCGCTCGATGTGCTTGTCGCGGTACCCGCCGGCGTCGACGACGAACGGCTTGCCCTTCTCGCCGCCGCGCTCGCGGAAGATCACCTTCCCGACGAGATGCTGCAGCGCGTCAACGACCTGGCCCTTGCGGCCGATCACGACGTCCGGGTTGCTGGTCTGGATCTCGAGGACGATCTTGTCGTCCTCCTCCTTCACGTCGATGTCCGCCGTGATCCCCATCCGGTCCAGGACTCCCATCAGGAAGTCGCAGGCCTTCTCGGTCACGTCCTCGTTCGCAGCCGCGTGCTCGTTCGTCACGGCATCCTCCTGCTAGTTCTTGCCGCGCTTGCGCTTGCCGCGGCGCTGCGCGTTGGGTCGCTTGTTCGTCGGCGCCGGGCCGCTCTTGGCCGGTGACGGCCGCGCGGCCGCCTCGTCAGCGTCGTTGCCGTCGTCGTCACCGCCGTCGTCGTCACCGCCGCCGTCGTCGTCACCGCCGTCGTCGTCCGCCTCGCGCGACTCGACGTCGATCACGGGCTTCGCCTTCGGCGCATCCGCGTCGCGCTCGTCGCGCTTGCGCGCCTGCTCGCGCGGGCTCGCGCCCTTCGCCGCCGCGGCCGACGCGGCCGGCTTCTTCGTCGGCAGCGGCGCCTTCGCCGAGCGGTCGAAGTGCTTCATGTACAGCGAGTGCAGGATCGACAGGATCGTGTTCGTGAGGATGTAGATCGTCAGGCCCGCCGGGAAGAAGAACGACATCACGCCGAACATCAGCGGCAGCCCGTACATCAGGATCTTCTGCTGCATGCTGTCCAGCGTCGCGGGTGTGATCCGCGACTGCAGGAACATCAGGCCCATCAGGGCGATCGGCAGGATGTGGTACGGGTCCGTCGCCGTGAGGTCGTCGATCCAGCCCGGGATCGCCGGCGACAGGTAGAGCTCGCCGACCGTCGACAGCATCCGGTACAGCGCGAGCCAGATCGGCATCTGCAGGAGCATCGGCAGGCACCCGGCGAGCGGGTTCACGCCGTGGGTCTTGTACAGCCCCATCATCTCCTGCTGGATCTTCTGCTTGTCGTCGCCGTACTTGGCCTGCAGCTCCTTCATCTGCGGCGCGAGGGCGGCCATCGCCTTCATCGACCGCATCGACTTCGTCGTCCAGTACAGCGTCGCGAGCTTGACGAGGAACGTCAGCAGGATGATCGAGATCGCCCAGTTGTTCGTGAACGTCTGGAACCACAGCAGCAGCGACGACAGCGGCCGGGCGATGAACGAGAACCAGCCCATGTCGATCGTGTCGGCCAGGCCGGTCGAGAACCCCGCCACCGAGTCTGCGTTCTCGAGCTGGCTGAGGTAGCGCGGGCCGATGTACGCGACGACCTCCTTCTTCGTCGCCGGCTCGCCCTTGCGCAGCGTCGCGACCTGAAACACCAGGTCCACCTCCATCCCGCCCGGGAGGTCCTCGAGCGGGTAGGCGTTGCACTGCATGTTCTCGCGCGTGGCGTCGCGCGGGATCACCGCGAGCAGCAGGTACGGATGGAAGAACCCGGCGTAGCGGACGGTGCCGCCGCGCTCGCGCGGCCCGTTCGCGTGGAGCGACTTCGCGCTCATCCCCGACAGGCTGCCGTTGAGGTGACAGGTCGCGCGATGCTGCCGCTCCGCCTGGCCCGTGCCGCCGCCGACCGGCGCCTTGGGGTCCTGCGCCCCGACCAGCACCATCGCGAGGCGCTGCTTGAGCTCGCCGTCGGCGAGGCTCCGCATCTCGACCGCGAGGTCGAGCATGTACGCGTCCGGGTGGATCGTGAACGTCTTGACGATCTCGATCAGCGCGCTGCGGTAGGTGAACCGCAGCACGTTCGGCCCCGACTGCTCCGCCTCCCACACCGCGTCTGCCGGCAGCACGACCGTCGAGTCGATGAAGTTGACCGACAGCGCGCCGCGCGTCGGGTCGGCGATCATCTCGCCCTTCAGCCAGTCGCGCGCCCACTTCTTCTCGGTGAGCCGCCACGACACCAGCCGCGCGCCCTTGCTCGAGAACGTCGCGACGAAGTTCGGGTACTTCAGCTCGAACGTCTGCTCCGTCGCAGCGGTGATCGGTGGCGCGACGTTGGTCGCGCCGCCCTCCGGGCCCATCGACGGCGCGCCGGCCGGGCTCTGCCAGCTCGGCTTCTCGACCTCGGCCGCGGGCGGCCGCGGTTTCGGCTTCTCCGGCGGGAACAGCACGTTCCACAGCAGCAGGATGCCGAGCGCGAGCGTCACGGCGAGGATGAGGCGCTTGCCTTGTCCTTCCATCTAGGGTGCCTCTCTGGTGACCGCGTGGGCCGCCGCATGATCGTGGGCGCACGCGCGCCGATCGACCGGGTCGTAGCCGCCGCGGAACAGCGGGTTGCAGCGCAGGATCCGGCCGATCGCCTTGAGCGTCCCGACCACCGGGCCGCGCTTCTCGATCGCCGCGATCGCGTACTCCGAGCACGTCGGCAGGTACCGACACGTCGGGGCGCCCTTGAGGGGCGACAGCCAGCGCCGGTACCAGCGAATCGGCGCGAGGAGCAGCCGGCTCAGCATCGCACCGCCGCGACGCGGGCCGCGATCCGCTCGAGATCCGCCGCGACGTCGGCGAGCGCGCGGAGCTCCGCCGCGGCTTCCTTCGCGATGATCACGACGTCGCGCCCGGCGGGAACCCAGCCGTGCAGCCGCAGCCATTCGCGCACGAGGCGCTTGATACGATTCCGGGTCACGGCGTTTCCGACGCGCTTGGTGACCGTGATGCCGAGGCGACCCGTCGCCTGCCCGGTCAGCTCCGAGGGAGATACCAGGGCGAGGAAGGCCCGCCCGTGGATCTTGGTCCCCGAACGTTGGATCGCGACGAAGTCCAGCCGGCGTCGCAGTCGCATCGCCTTCGTGAGCCGGCGGCTGCGCTGCGACTCCACGCGGACTACTTCTTCGCGATCGTCACAGCGATGCGCTTACGGCCCTTCGCGCGACGGCGACGCAGGACCTCGCGGCCGCCACGGGTCTTCTTGCGCGCGCGGAAGCCATGGGTGCGCTTGCGGCTCTTGTTGTGCGGCTGGTAGGTACGCTTCACGGCACTGGCTCCAGGGGTCGAACGGGACGCAGATCGATACTCGCGACGGTCTGGGGTGTCAAGGACGCGACGCGAGTTCCCCCCGATTTCGGAGCAATCTCTTTCGCCTCCTCGCCGTCATCCACAGCCGGCCACTCCCGCGACGAGATCGTCGCGCGGGAGCGAAGGCGCCACGCCGACTTCGGAGATCGTCCCGCGATCGCCCTTGCCGTGTGAATTCGCGCTCTGCTAAGGAGCAACCTCACCTGTCACACGCGTGCGCCGCCGACGGCGGAACGACGCCAGGTACCGAGGGGCGACGAAGGGGGGGACCCGATCCGGAGGATCCTGTGGATTTCCTCTGGAAAGGCACTCCTTTGCCCTGTGGATGGACTCTGCCAAGCACCCTGCACCACAAATGAAATTCCACGTTGTTCACATTTCATCCAGAGCGCTGTGGACACTTCCGCAGGAGCGCGCCCAGCGCTCCCGGACGGCGACGGGAGGTCGTGGGTGATCGGCATGGAATCGCACTGGTCCGAGGCCCTCGCCCGCCTCGCGACCCGCGTCTCGCCCCAGAACTTCGACATGTGGCTGCGCCCGATCGAGTACGTCTCGGCGGTCGATGCAGCCGGCGGCGGCTCGATCATCCACCTCCGCGCGCCCAACTCCTACGTTCGCCTGTGGTTCGAGTCGAACTTCCTCGACGCCGCGCTGTCCGAGCTGCGCACGCTGTCCGGACGTGACCTCTCCGTCGTGTTCGACGCCGACGCGCCCGCGGTCCGTCCAGAGCCGGCCCCCGAGCCGGTCTCGGACGCCGGAGAGTCGGGCTCGTCCCTGCGCGCCGACGGCGGCGCCCCCGCCCCGCGCGTGGTCACGCCGTCGACCGGAGTCGTCCTGGAGGTCGTACCGGCCGCGCCGGCCACCTCGGGCAGCTCGACCGCGAGCGAGCCCGAGTTCGCCCCGCCCGAGCTCGCCACGCTCAACCCCCGCTACACCTTCGACACGTTCGTCGCCGGCCCGTCGAACCAGCTCGCGTTCGCGGCGTCGCAGGCCGCCGGCGGCACCTACCCTCCGAAGTACAACCCCGTGTTCATCTGCGGCGGCGTCGGCCTGGGCAAGACCCACCTGCTCCACGCCATCGGCCACCAGCACCTCGTCATGCGCCCGGGCGCTCGCATCGTCTACCTGTCGAGCGAGCGGTTCATGAACGAGTACGTCAACGCGATCCGCAGCGGCCGGATGCACGACTTCCGCCGCCGCTACCGCGAGGGCATCGACGTCCTGCTGATCGACGACGTCCAGTTCCTCGCCGGCAAGGACGGCACGCAGGACGAGTTCTTCCACACGTTCAACGCCCTCCACGACACCCACAAGCAGATCGTCCTCACCGCCGACCGCAAGCCCCACGAGATCTCCGACATCGCCGACCGGCTCCGCACCCGGTTCGCGTGGGGCCTGCTCGCCGACATCGAGCCGCCCGAGCTCGAGGTCCGCATCGCGATCCTCCGCAAGAAGGCCGCGACCGAGGCGATCCACCTGCCCGACGACGTCGCGCTCTACATCGCGTCGTCCATCAAGTCCAACGTCCGCGAGCTCGAGGGCGCGCTCATCCGCCTGGCGGCCTACGCGTCGCTGTCCAAGCGCACGATCGACCTCGCGTTCGCCCAGGAGACGCTGGGCGGCTCACTGACCCGCCCCCGCGAGCACATCACGGTGGAAGGCGTCATCAAGGCCGTGGCGGGCTACTACGGGGTCAAGCCGGCCGACCTGAAGAGCCCGCGCCGCCACAAGTCGGTCGCGGGCCCGCGCGCCGTGGCGATGTACCTGGCCCGCCAGCACACCAAGGACAGCTACCCGGACCTCGGCCGCGCGTTCGGCGGCAAGCACCACACGACGGTCATCTCCGCCGTCGAGAAGGTCGCCGATCGGGTCAAGGAAGACCCCGGGCTGCGCGGCGAGCTCCACGCGATCGAGGCCTCGCTACTCAAATGACGGCGTCGGCCCCCCGTGGTATTCGGCCTCTGGTCCCTGTGGACAGCTCTGTCGCCAACGCTGTGCGCAGCCCTGTCGACGGCGTGAGGATGGATCTCCCCCCCCCGAACCATCCTCTCCCGCCAACAGCGCCACGCCCCCGCTGGTCATCAGGCCCCGCGCCGCAGATGCTCGGTGATCTCGCTCGGTTGTCGTCGTTGCCCACACCATCCACAGACCTGATCTCTACTACCAAGATCTAAATCTAATCTCTTCTCAGAGATCCAGATCCGCACGAGGGCACCATGGAGTTTCGCATCCAGAAGGCTGAGTTCGTCAGGGGCCTCCGCCTCGCGCAGAGCATCGCCGACCGCAAGAGCACGATGCCGATGCTCGCGAACGTGCTGCTGCGAACCGTCGGCAAGAGCAAGCTCCTGGTCGCCGCGACGGACCTCAACGTCTCGCTGAGCGCGGAGCTCAAGTCGACGAACGCGACCGAGGGCGGGCTCACGGTCAACGCCAAGTCGCTGCACGACATCGTGACCTCGCTGCCCGGCGACGAGGTGACCATCAAGCGCGCCGACAACGGCTGGGCGGAGATCCGCGCCGGCAAGGTGAACTACCGCGTCGTCGGCATGCCCGACCGCGACTTCCCCAAGGTCCCGGACCACCGCGAGGCGCCGTTCGCCGAGGTCCCGGCGATCACCCTGCGCGAGATGATCGACCGCACCCTGTTCTCGGTCTGCAACGACGAGACGCGGTTCCACCTCAACGGCGTGCTGTTCGAGAGCAACGGCGCCAAGGCGAAGATGATCTCGACCGACGGCCACCGCCTGTCGAAGGTCGAGCGCGCCCTGCCCGGCGGGCCGCAGCTCACCGCGGGCGTCATCGTCCCCAAGAAGGGCGTGCTGGAGATCAAGCGCGTCCTCGACGGCGCGACGACCTGCCGGCTCGCGGTCAAGACGCCGTACGTGTTCCTCGCCGCGGACGACCTCGTCCTCGCGGTGAAGCTCATCGACGCCCAGTTCCCGCCGTACGAGCAGGTCATCCCCAAGGACCACAAGCGCTCGCTCGTCGTCGACCGCCACCTGCTCATCGACGCGCTCAAGCGCGCCCAGCTCATGTCGAGCGAGACGCGCGGCGTGAAGTTCGCGATGGAGGGCGGCAAGCTCACGATCGCGAGCGACAACCCGGACGTCGGCGAGGTCCGCGAGGAGCTCGAGGCCGACTTCTCCGGCGAGGCGATGTCGATCGGCTTCAACCCCAAGTACGTCATCGAGCTGCTCGGCCAGATGGTCTCCGACCAGGTGAACCTCAACCTCGGCGGCGAGCTCGACCCGGGCCTGTTCAAGCCGCTCGGCGCCGACGACTACGCCGGCGTCGTCATGCCGATGCGCATCTGAGAGCGCGGCCGGCGTGCGCATCCTCGCGCTGCGGGTGCACGGCGTCCGCAACCTCGAGCCGCTGCTGCTCGAGCCCGCTCCGCGGTTCAACGTCTTCCACGGCGACAACGGGCAGGGCAAGACCAACCTGCTCGAGACGATCTACGTCGTCGCCGCGCTGCGCAGCTTCCGCACCGCCCGCCTGGCCGACATCATCCAGTTCGGCGCCGAGGCCGCGCACATCGGCGCCCGGGTCGAGCGAGGTGGGCTGGAGCGGCTCTACGAGGTCGCGATCGAGCCGCACGCCCGCCGCGTCCGCATCGACGGCAAGGTGACGCGCCCCTTGTCCCGCTACTTCGGCGAGCTGAACGCCGTGCTGTTCGCCCCCGAGGACCTGCAGCTGCCGCGCGGCGCCCCCGCCGAGCGCCGCCGGTTCCTCGACCGCGCCGTGTTCCATCGCCACGCCGCGTTCATGGTGCTCGCCCAGGACCACGACAAGGTCCTGCGCAGCCGCAACGTCCTGCTCCGCGACGTCGCCTCCGGCGCACGCGCCGCGCGCGTGGTCGAGGCGCAGCTGCAGGTCTACGACGAGCAGCTCGCCCGGCTCGCGGCGGACGTCGTCGAGGCGCGCCTGCGGTACCTCGACGAGCTGCGGCCGCGGTTCGTCGCCGCGTTCGAGACGATCGCCCGGGCCGGCGTCCCAGCGGACCTGCGCTACATCGGCGCGCCGGAGATCGTCGAGGCCCCGGCGGCCGAGCGCGCCGGGGTCGTGCACCGGTTGCTCACCGCCAGCCGCGCCCGCGACCTCGCCAGGGGCGCGACGTCCGTCGGCCCGCATCGCGATGACCTGCTGTTCGCGTTCGGCGGACGCGACGGCGGCGCCTTCGCCTCCCAGGGCCAGCTCCGGGCGCTCGTGCTGGCGTGGAAGACGGCCGAGCTCGACCTGCTCACCGAGGTCCACGGCGAGGCGCCGATCCTGCTGCTCGACGACGTGTCCAGTGAGCTGGATCCACAGCGGAATCAGTACCTGTTCGAGTTCCTGTCCCAGCGCCCCAGCCAGTGCTTCATCACGACCACCCACCCCAGGCACGTCCTGCTGACCTCCGACCGGGTCGATCACGAGGTCCGAGGCGGGAGAATTCTCAAGCAATCCTGATTGGTTGCGTCACGAAATCGGGTGACCAAACCCCTTCTTCCGCCCCTGTGGATGTGCTACCAACGGCACCTCATCGAGGTACCCCGGTAGATGGCGGATCCCACTGTCAGAACAGAGACTTCCAGCGCGTCCTCTGGTGCTCCGGGCGAGTCCGAGTACAACGCCGAGTCGATCTCGGTGCTCAAGGGGCTCGAGGGCGTCCGCAAGCGCCCCGGCATGTACATCGGGGACACGGACAACGGCGACGGGCTCCACCACCTCGTCTACGAGGTCGTCGACAACTCGGTCGACGAGGCGCTCGCGGGCTACTGCAACCGCGTCGACGTGGTCATCCACGTCGACAACTCGGTCACCGTGCAGGACAACGGCCGCGGCATCCCGGTCGACATGCACCCGATCGAGAAGAAGCCGGCCGCCGAGCTGGTGATGACGGTGCTGCACGCCGGCGGCAAGTTCAACCAGGACAGCTACAAGGTCTCCGGCGGCCTGCACGGCGTCGGCGTCTCCGCGGTCAACGCGCTGTCGGACCTGCTCAAGCTCGAGATCAAGCGCGACGGCCGCGTCTACTACCAGGAGTACGCGCGCGGCATCCCGACGACCGAGCTCAAGGCGATGGGGCCGACGGACCGCCGCGGCACCAAGGTCACGTTCCACCCGGACCCCGAGATCTTCAAGAACGTCACCCAGTTCTCGTACGAGCAGCTGTCGCAGAAGCTGCGCGAGCTGGCGTACCTCAACAGCGGCCTGACGATCTCGATCCGCGACGAGCGCAGCGACCGCTTCCACGAGTTCCGCTACGAGGGCGGCATCGCGTCGTTCGTCGCCGACCTCAACGTCAACAAGACGGTCGTCAACTCCGAGGTCATCGCGTTCTCGGACACGCGCGACAACATCAGCGTCGACATCGCGCTGCAGTGGAACGACGGGTACTCGGAGCAGGTCACCTGCTTCACCAACACGATCAAGAACCGCGACGGCGGCACCCACCTCACCGGGTTCCGCCAGGCGCTGACCCGCACCGTCAACGCCTGGGCCACCGAGGCCAAGCTGATCAAGGACGCCAAGGGCGGCCTGTCCGGCGAGGACCTGCGCGAGGGCCTCGTCGCGGTGCTGTCGGTCAAGGTTCCGGACCCCAAGTACTCCAACCAGGCCAAGGACAAGCTCGTCAGCTCCGAGGTGTCGAGCGCGGTGTCCGCGGTCGTCGGCGAGAAGCTGCAGCAGTACCTCGAGCGCAACCCCAAGGAGGCGCGCAACATCGTCAGCAAGGCGCTGCTGGCGTCGAAGGCGCGCGAGGCCGCGCGCAAGGCGCGCGAGATGGTGCAGCGCAAGGGCGCGCTCGAGCTGACCTCGCTGCCGGGCAAGCTCGCCGACTGCCAGGAGCGCGACCCGGCCAAGTGCGAGCTGTTCATCGTCGAGGGCGAGAGCGCCGGCGGCTCCGCCAAGCAGGGCCGCGACCGCGCGATCCAGGCGATCCTGCCGCTGCGCGGCAAGATCCTGAACGTCGAGAAGGCGCGCGTCGACAAGATGCTCAGCTCGCAGGAGATCGCGACGCTGATCACCGCGCTGGGCACCAGCGTCGGCGCCGAGAAGGACCTCGAGCGGCTGCGCTACCACCGCATCATCGTGATGACGGACGCCGACGTCGACGGCTCCCACATCCGCACGCTGCTCCTCACGTTCTTCTTCCGGCACTTCGAGGAGCTGTTCCGGAACGGGCACATCTTCATCGCCCAGCCGCCCCTCTACAAGGTGAAGAAGGGCAAGACCGAGCTGTACCTCAAGAACGAGACCGCGCTCGAGGACTACCTGCTCGAGTCCGTGTGCCACGAGACGTCGGTCGAGGGCACGCGCGGCGGCGCCCAGCAGGTGGTCACCGGCGACGAGCTCGCCGCGTTCGTCAAGCTCGTCATGCAGGCGCGGCGGATGCGCCAGCAGCTCGACAAGCAGGGCGACGGCCGGGTCTCCGGCGCGTTCGCCGAGGCCGGGCTGACCGCGGAGGACGCGCGCGACCGCGCGCGGGTCGAGGCCGTCATCGCGTCGGTCAAGGCGCGTCTCACCGAGCAGTTCGGCGAGCTCGGCGGCGTCGAGCTCGAGCTGCGCCAGGACGCGGAGCACGGCACGTGGACCGTGCGCGCCCCGTCGGGGATGTTCGGCGTGCGCCGCGAGACCGTGCTGTCGTTCGACGTGCTGACGTCGGCCGAGTACCACGAGCTCGCGCGGCTCCACGCGGACCTGCGCAAGGTGCTCGAGGGGCCGTTCAAGATCGTCGGCCCGGCGAAGGACGCCGAGCCGATGTCCGTCGCCGGCGTCGACGACGTCGCGACCGCGGTCGAGGACCTCGGCCGCAAGGGCCTGCAGATCCAGCGCTACAAGGGCCTCGGCGAGATGAACGCCGAGCAGCTGTGGGAGACCACGATGGACCCGACGCGGCGCAACCTGCTCCAGGTCCGCGTCGATGACGTCGTCGAGGCCGACAAGATCTTCACCGTGCTGATGGGCGATCTCGTCGAGCCGCGCCGCGAGTTCATCGAGGACAACGCGCTCAACGTGCGCAACCTCGACGTCTAGCTCTGACTGTCCCGCACGCACTCACCTCGGGGGGATCGATCCATGACGACGTACCGCAGCCGCATCCTCGGCCTCGGTGCCTACGTGCCGCCGCGCGTGGTCACCAACCACGAGCTCGCCACGCTGATGGAGACCACCCACGAGTGGATCGTCGAGCGCACCGGGATCGAGGAGCGCCGGTGGGTGGACGAAGGGGAGGGCGGGGCAGAGATGGCCGCGAAGGCCTCGCGCGAGGCGATCGAGCGCGCCGGCCTGCAGCCGACCGACATCGACCTCATCATCTACGCGACGCTGTCGCCGGACCACAACTTCCCCGGCTCGGCGGTGTTCACCCAGCGGTTGCTCGGGCTCAAGGAGATCCCGTGCCTCGACATCCGCCAGCAGTGCACGGGCTTCCTCTACGGCCTGTCGATCGCCGACGCGTTCATCCGCACCGGCCAGTACAAGCACGTCCTGCTGATCGGCTCCGAGGTCCACTCCACCGGGCTCGACCTGACGACGCGAGGGCGTGACGTCTCGGTGCTGTTCGGCGACGGCGCGGGCGCCGCGGTCATCGGCCGCGCCACCGACGAGGCGCACGTGGTGCTGTCGACGCACCTGCACGCCGACGGCGCGGACGCGGAGATCCTGTGGACGGACCGCCCCGGCAGCCGCCACCACCCGCGGATCACCGCGGCCGACCTCGAGGCCGGCGCGCACTATCCGAAGATGGAGGGCCGCAAGGTCTTCAAGCACGCGGTCACGCGCATGCCGCAGGTGATGATGGAGGGGATGATCGTCAACGGGCTCAAGCTCGACGACATCGACATGCTCATCCCTCACCAGGCGAACCTGCGGATCAACCAGATGGTCGCGAGGATGATCGGCCTGCCCGAGGACCGGATGCACAACAACATCCAGAAGTACGGCAACACCACGGCGGCCTCGATCCCGCTGTGCATGCACGAGGCCGTGCAGCTCGGGAAGATCCAGCCGGGGAACCTCGTGTGCCTGGTCGCGTTCGGCGCCGGGCTCACCTGGGCGTCGGTGTTCCTGCGCTACTGAGCGGGAACGCGCGCGCCTCGATCAGGCTGCTCGTCGCAGCCAGCTTGCTCGCCCGGAGACGGGCTCGCGGCGCCTGAACGGAGGGCGCCGCGCTCGGCTCAGGCCGCGGCCTGGGCGAAGATCGCGTCGACCTCGGCGCCGACCTTGTCCTCGGTGACGCCCTTGGCCAGCGCGAGCTCGCGGATCAGCAGCGACCGCGCGGTGTCGAGCATGCGGCGCTCGCCGAACGACAGGTCCTTGCTCATCCGCAGCACGGACAGATCGCGCATGACCTCGGCGATCTCGAACACGCTGCCCGTCTTGATCTTCTCCATGTACTCGCGGTAGCGCCGGTTCCACGTCTGCGTGTCACGCGGGACATCGCGAGACTTGAGGATCGCGTACACCTCTTTGACCTGCTTGCCGTTGATCAGCTCGCGCAGCCCGACGGTGCCGGCGTTGTTGACCGGCACCATGATCTTCAGGCCGGTCTCCAGGATCTTGAGGATATACACGCTGGTGGAGGAGCCACCGATGTCGCGCTTCTCGAGCGACACCACCTCGGCCACGCCATGCACGGGGTACACGGCCTTGTCGCCGATCTGGAATTGCTGCCTCAAAGGGGACCTCTCGGGGGGCGGAAAACTGGCAGCCGTACTCTACCAGCCGCCCCCCGGTCTGTCAAACCGGCGAATCGACTCAACTCGCTGAAATCACAGCAAGAACGCCCCGGTCAGGCGTGTCGGGCGCCGCCGCTAGCGGTGCGTCACGTAGTCGACGATGGTCGCGACCGCGAAGCCGGTGCCGCCGCGCGGGACCGCCGGGCGCGCCCCGGTGACCGCCGCCGGGCCGGCGATGTCGACGTGCACCCAAGGGGTGTCCTTGGCGAACGCCTTGAGGAACAGCCCCGCGGTGATCGCGCCGCCGAACCGGTCGCCGGTGTTGCGCATGTCGGCGATCGGGCTCTTGAGCTGGTCGCGCAGCCGCGGGTTGAGCGGCAGCCGCCACATGTCCTCGCCGGTGCGCTCCGCCGCGGCGAGCCACGCCTTCGCCAGCGGCTCGTGATCGGACATCACGCCGGCGGTGAACGGGCCGAGCGCCACCATGCACGCGCCCGTCAGCGTCGCGAAGTCGAACATCTCGTCGGGCTCGATCTTGGTGCGGACGTAGGTGATCGCGTCGCCCAGCGTCAGCCGGCCCTCGGCGTCGGTGTTGTTGATCTCGACGGTGAGCCCGTCCATCGACTTGAGGATGTCGCCCAGCTTGTAGGCGCGGCCGGACACGAGGTTCTCGCAGCACGCGGCGACGACGTGGATCTCGTGCTCGCTGCCGAGCGTCGCGATCGCATCCATCGCCGAGATCACCGCCGCGGCGCCGGACATGTCGACCTTCATGTCCTCCATGCCCTGGCTCGTCTTGAGCGAGTAGCCGCCCGAGTCGAACGTGAGCCCCTTGCCGATCAGGGCGATCTTCTTCTTCGCCTTCTTCTTCGGCTTGTACGTCATGTGGATGAACCGCGGCTCCTCCTCGGACCCGCGCGCCACGGCGAGGAACATCCCCATGCCGAGTTGCTCGCACTTCTTGGGGCCGAGCACCTGCACGGTCACCGACGGGTGCTTCTTGGCGATCGCCTCGGCCTCCGCCGCGAGCACCGTCGGCGTCATCGCCGCCGCGGGCTCGTTGACGAGGTCGCGCGCGCGGCACACCGACGCGGCGACGGCCTGGCCGCGCGTCACCGCGGCGTCGAACGCCTTGGCCTGCGCCACCGTCGGCTTCTTGCCCTTGCCGTCGGTGATCATCGCGAACGTCGTGAGCGACGGCGTCTTCTTCGCGTCCTCGCTCGTGAGGTAGCGGTTGAACCGGTACATGCCCATCAGCACGCCCTCGACGGTGTGCTGGACCGCCATCGCCTCGCGCGCGCCGGACAGCGGCAGCACGAACGCGACCGAGGCCGCGCTCACCTTGTTCGCGATCTGGGCGACCTGGGCGGCGGCGTCGCGCAGCGCCGGTGCGCCGACGTCGGTCTTGCTCCCGAGCCCGACCACCAGCACGCGCCGCGCGGGCAACGTTCCGTGCGTCCAGAAGGTCAAGGATTGCTGTGGTTTGCCATCGAACGACTCGGTCTTCGCCGCGTCGGCGAGAGCGCCCTTCAGCAGGTGGTCGATCGCCTTGAAGTGCGCGTCCTTGCTGGGATCTCCGAACACGGCGAACGCGAGGAGGTCACACGCAGCCTTCGGCGCCGGGTCGGTAACATGGCGGAATTCCATTGACTACCTCGGGGTGGAAACCCGTGAAAAGTTGCCCGTTTATGGCAAACCGACGCGAAGAAGTAAAGGAAGCGACACCCCGGTGCGTTGACACCCGCGACATGGGATCGGTAGTGTCAACGAGCCGTCTTGATCCCTGGGGGGGACTCATGGCCAGCAAAGCCCGTTCTGGTTCGACCGCTCGCCCTGCTAACCGCAAGGGCACTCAGCGCACCAAGCTCTCGAAGACCGGGAGCACGCGCACCAAGAAGCCTGAGCCTGCCGTCCAGCAGGAACAGCAGCAGCAGCCCGTGGCCGTCCGGCGCGCGTTCCGCGAGCCGCCAAAGGTCCAGGGAGAGCTGCCGGTCCCGACGGCGACGTTCTTCTTCTAGCTAGTCGTCGTCGTCGTCCGAGTCGTCGTCGTCGTCGTCGTCCGCGTCCAGGGCGCCCTCGTCGTCGTCCGCGACGTCGTCGGTGGCCGCGTCGCTGTCGGCGGCGTCCGCACCCCGCTCGGCCTGCAAGCTGCCGAGAAGCTTGGTCATTCGCAGGGCGTCGGCCATCGGGTCGACGGTCGCGAACACGATCCAGGCGCGCTCGTACGGCTCGACGAGCTCGGCGATCTCTTCGAGCTGGGTCGACCGCAGCGTGCGGCGGCCGGTGCCGATGCCACTGACGCGGAAGTACACGTCCGGCACGTCCAGCGTGGCGTAGAGGTCCGGGGGATCGCGCGTCTGGTCTCGGACCAGCGGGTCGACGCCGGGGACGACGCCGAGCTCCTTGGCCAGCTCGACCGCCGTTCGCACCTCCCACAGCCCGTCCGGCTGCCACACCCGGGCCGCGCCGGCGAACCGCTCCGCCGGTGCGTGCTCGGTGAAGAACCGGCGGATCACGTCCCGGTTGTACGCCGAGGGCGAGAACGTCGGCGGCGTGCGGAACACGACCGCCGACGCGGCGAGCGCCCTCGCGGTGTCGGCGAGCGAGGTCACGCCGTCGCCGACGGCGGCGCCGGCCATCGGCGTCGTCCCGTGGGTCACCGACAGCGGCGCGAGCACGGCGAACGCGCCGGGGCTGCGTGCGGCGTTGCGCCACTTCGACAGCACCGCGGGCCGCACCGGGCCGCGCTGCAGCGCCGAGGCCTCGACGAACCCCAGCCGCGAGAAGTACCGCGGCCACGGGACACCGTGCGGGAGGTCCGCGCAGCCGATGAAGACGGTCTCAGCCATCGGACGTGTCCTGTGGTTGGCGATGAGTCACGGTTGATCGTGTCGGGGGGCGTGAATAGAGTGCGCCCGGACTCAACGCAAGCGAAAGGCCGCGACAAATGAAGTTCTTCATCGACACCGCCGACATCCGCGAGGTCAAGGAGGCCGCGGCCATGGGCCTGGTGGACGGCGTCACCACCAACCCATCGCTCGTCGCCAAGACCGGGCGCAAGTTCCGCGACGTCCTGCTCGAGATCTGCGACGTCGTGAAGGGCCCGGTGTCCGCCGAGGTCGTCGGCACCACCCACGACGCGATGATGAAGGAGGCGCGCGAGCTGGCCAAGCTGCGCCCGAACATCGTCGTCAAGATCCCGCTGATCCCCGAGGGCCTCAAGGCGACGCGGTCGTGCACCGAGGAGGGGATCAAGACCAACGTCACGCTGTGCTTCAGCGCGACGCAGGCGCTGCTCGCGGCCAAGGCCGGCGCGACGTACATCTCGCCGTTCGTCGGGCGCCTCGACGACGTCTCGACCGACGGCATGCAGCTCATCGGCGACATCCTCGAGATCTACGACCACTACGACTTCGAGACCGAGGTGCTGGTCGCGTCGGTGCGCCACCCGATGCACGTCCACACCGCGGCCAAGATGGGCGCGCACGTCGCGACCTGCCCGCTGTCGGTGCTGATGCAGCTCGCGAAGCACCCGCTGACCGACATCGGGCTGGCGAAGTTCCTCTCCGACTGGGAGAAGGTCCCGCAGTAGCTCGCCGGCGCGGCTCACCCGCGCGGCGGGGGGGGGCTCACGGGGAGCCCCCCGTCGTCACGACGGCTCGGCCTCGGCCTGGACGCGGAACGTCGGCATCGGCAGGTGCTCGTACGGCGACGGCGTGCCCGGCGCGCGCAGGCCCTCGTAGGCGAGCCGCATCACCTCGCGCACGACCTCGGCGGGCGGCGGGAAGTCGGGCGGCTCGTCGAGCAGCGTCAGCACCACGCGCTCGATCATCCCGATGTGGGCGTAGGCGGTGAGCATCGGCGAGCACTCGCGGAGCAGGCCGAGCTGCTGGGCGACGCGGATGTTGCGCGCCTCGATCTCCGCGACCTCGCGGTAGAACGTCCGGATCATCTCGTCGAGCGCCGGGTCCATGCCCATCGACTCGCGGTAGGCGAGGCGCGCGAGCGGCCGGTTGTCGAGGAACAGCTCGAGCAGCTTGAGCGCGGTCTGCTCGGCCCGCTCGAAGAACGCGAGCGGGTGCTCCGTCGGCGAGCCATGGCCGATCTCGGCCCCGATGGCCTTGATGACATCGAGCAGGTCGCGAATGATCGCCAGGAAGATCTGCCGCTTCTCGTCGAAGTACAGATAGAACGTTCCCTTGGCGACACCCGCGGCGCGCGTGATGTCCTCGACCGTGGTCTCGTGGTAGCCCTTCTCCGCGAACAGCGTGCGGGCCGCGCTGACCAGATCAACGCGACGCGAGGGCGGGGCCGTCTCTTTGGTGCGCAGCGACATGCGGGTCATGTTCGGCGCCGACGGTGTAGGCGACAAGCCGGCCTCGGCTGACCGCTGCCCACAACCATCGCCGACCCGACGACGCACGGTGACGAGGGTGCTACGGTGTGCGACATGGTCGCCACTCGACGGAAAGCGATTGTGTTCGCGCTCCTCGGGGCATCTTGCACGGCGACAGATGGTCCGACAGTCGATGCGCTCGACCCACAGTCGGGCGAACCGGGCCAGTCAGTCACGGTGTCCGGAAGCACGTTCTGCGGCGCGCGCGACCGCGTCACTCCAGACGGCGGGTGCGATCCGCTGCCCGCGGGCACGGTCCATTTCGGGATCGATCCCCTCGTCAGCGCGACGCCGGTGAGCTGGACCGACGAGGCGATCGTCGTCGCGGTGCCGGCGCAGCTGCCGCCCGGCGACGTGCTGGTCGTCGTCACGGTTGACGGCCGGTCGTCCAATGGCGTTTCCTTCCGGGTCCGATGAGCTCCCCCGACGGTTACGACAGGACGGTCAACACGGCGCGGCGCGCGTTCTCCGTCGCGGTCTACGCGCGCAAGACGTCGGGCCGCGTGCTCGTGATCCACCACCGCCGCACCGGCCACTGGCTGCCGATCGGCGGCGAGATGGAGGCGGGCGAGACGCCGCTCGAGGCCGCCGTGCGCGAGCTGCGCGAGGAGACCGGGCTGGCCGCGACGTTCGGCCCGCTCGTCGGCCACTGCGAGGGCGTGCCCGCGGGCTACATCGGCTACGAGGAGCACTTCACCGGCAGCAAGGGCCTGCACATGAACTTCGTGTTCGTCGGCGACGTCGCCGAGGACGCGGAGGTCTCGCCGAACGACGAGCTGATGGGGTGGCGGTGGGTCGATCGCGGCGAGCTCGAGGCGCTCGACGCGCCGGGCAACGTCCGCGACTTCGGGTTCCTCGCGCTCGAGGCGCGCGGGAGGTAGCGGCCGTGCGAGTGCGGATGCACGCCAACCCGCTGGCGCTCGCCTACGAGGCGTTCCGCGGGGAGCGGCCGGCGCTCGAGCCGGGGCGGCCGGTCGAGGTCGAGATCGGGTGCGCCGACGCGCAGTTCCTGTTCGAGCGCGCGGCGCAGGATCCGGCGCGCCACTACGTCGGCGTCGAGATCCGGCGCGACCTCGTCGACCTCGTCAACCGGCGCGCGCGCGCGACCGGCGCGCCGGTCCACGTCGTGTTCTGCCAGGCGCAGCTCCACCTCACCGAGGCGCTGCCGCCGGCGTCGGTCGACCGCGTCTACGTCAACTTCCCCGACCCGTGGTTCAAGCGTCGCCACCACGATCGCCGCATGATCGACGAGGCGCTCGCCGCCGGGATCGCCGAGGTCACGCGCCCCGGCGCGGACGTGTTCGTCCAGACCGACGTGTGGGATCTGGCGCTCGACGCGCTCGAGACGTTCGAGCGCCGCGACGACGTGTTCGCAAACGCCGCGGGCGCGTGGAGCTTCTGGCGCGGCGGCAACCCGTTCGGCGCCCGGAGCTGGCGCGAGCAGAACGCCGAGGAGACCGGGCTGCCGATCTGGCGGCTGCTGTACCGACGAGCCTAGCGCCGCGCCCCGCGTGCGCGCGTCAGCGCAGCTGGAGCTCGAGCTGCTCGAGCTGGCGGGCGCGGTCGCGCAACGCCGCGGCGCGCTCGAACTCGAGGTCGTCGGCGGCCTGCTTCATCTCGCCGCGCAGCGCGGTGATCGCGGCGCGCAGCGTGCCGAGGTCGTCGATCTTGGACAGGTCCATGCTGGCGAGGTCGCCGGCGCCCTTGCCCTTGCCCTTGCCGCGCTTGCCCTTGCCGGGGAGCGGCTCGGCGATCTGCAGCTCGAGGATCGCGCGCGTCGCCGAGCGCGGCGTGATCCCGTGCGCCTCGTTGTACGCCGCCTGGACGGCGCGCCGGCGCTGGGTCTCGCCGACCGCGTGCTGGATCGAGTCGGTCTGCTTGTCGGCGTAGAGGATGACCTTGCCGTGCAGGTTGCGCGCGGCGCGGCCGATCGTCTGGATCAGCGAGCGCGCGGAGCGCAGGAAGCCCTCCTTGTCGGCGTCGAGGATGCCGACGAGCGACACCTCCGGGATGTCGAGGCCCTCGCGCAGCAGGTTGATCCCGACGAGGACGTCGAACTCGCCGCGGCGCAGGTCGCGCAGGATCTGGATGCGCTCGAGCGTGTCGATGTCGGAGTGCAGGTACCGGACCTTGAGCCCGAGCTCGGCGTAGTACTCGGTGAGGTCCTCGGCCATGCGCTTGGTCAAGGTCGTGACCAGCACGCGCTCGCCGCGGGCGACGCGCTCGCGGATCTCGGCGAGCAGGTCGTCGACCTGCTGCGCGACCGGGCGGACCTCGACCTCGGGGTCGAGCAGCCCGGTCGGGCGGATGATCTGCTCGACGACGACGCCCCTGGCCTCGGCGAGCTCCCAGTCGGCCGGCGTCGCCGAGACGTAGACCGCGCGCTTGACGCGCGCGTACCACTCGTCGAACCGCAGCGGCCGGTTGTCGAGCGCGCTCGGCAGGCGGAAGCCGTACTCGACCAGCGTCTCCTTGCGCGAGCGGTCGCCGTTGAACATCGCGCCGAGCTGCGGGATCGTCTGGTGGCTCTCGTCGACGATCATCAGGGCGTCGGCGGGGAAGTAGTCGACCAGCGTCGGCGGCGGCTCGCCCGGCGCGCGCCCCGACAGGTGGCGCGAGTAGTTCTCGATGCCGTTGCAGAAGCCCATCTGCTCGAGCTGCTCGAGGTCGTACATCGTGCGCTGCTCGAGCCGCTGGCGCTCGAGCAGCTTGCCCTGCGTCGACAGCTCCTCGAGGCGCCCGCGCAGCTCGACGCGGATGCTCTCGACCGCGCGCTTGAGCTGGTCCGCCGGCGTGGCGTAGTGCGACGCCGGGAAGATCACGGCGCGGTCGAGCTTGCGCTTGACCTTGCCGCGCAGCGGGTCGACCTCGGCGATCGACTCGACCGTGTCGCCCCACCACTCGAGCCGCACCGCGGTGTCGGCCTCGTACGCGGGGAACACCTCGACGACGTCGCCGCGGACGCGGAACGTGCCGCGGTGGAAGTCGAGGTCGTTGCGCTCGTACTGGAGCTCGACGAGGCGGCGCAGCGCGGCGTCGCGCGGCAGGTCCGCGCCGGCGTCGACCTCGAGCGTCATCGACGCGTACGTCTCCTGCGCGCCGATGCCGTAGATGCACGACACCGAGGCGACGATGATCACGTCGCGCCGCGACAGCAGCGCGTACGTCGCCGCGTGGCGCATCCGGTCGATCTCGTCGTTGATGATCGAGTCCTTCTCGATGTACGTGTCGCTCGTCGGGACGTACGCCTCGGGCTGGTAGTAGTCGTAGTAGCTGACGAAGTAGTGGACCGCGTTCTCGGGGAACAGCTCCTTGAACTCGCCGTAGAGCTGGGCCGCGAGGATCTTGTTGTGGGCCAGGATCAGCGTCGGGCGCTGGGTCTCGGCGATGACGTTCGCCATCGTGAACGTCTTGCCCGAGCCGGTGATGCCGAGCAGGACCTGGGCGCGGTCGCCACGCTCGATCCCGGCCACGAGCTCGCGGATCGCCCTGGGCTGATCGCCGGTGGGTTGATAGGGTGCGACCAGCTTGAACATGGGCCCCGACCTTAGCGCACGCCCTGACGGCAGCATGTCAGCAGCGCCCGGGCGCGATCCCCGGCTCGCCGCGATCCGCGGGTTCTACGCCGTGCTCGATCGCGACGACCGCGCGCTCGCCGAGGTGCTGGTGTCGCCGCGCGGCGCCGGCGCCCGTGTGCTCCAGGTGCGGCTCAAGCCCGCGACGACGCGCGAGATCCTGACCGCGGCGCGGATGGCGCGCGAGATCACCCGTCACCACGGGGCGCTGCTGGTCGTGAACGACCGCGTGGACCTCGCGATCGCCGTGGAGGCCGACGCCGTGCACCTGGGGCAGACCGACCTGCCCGTGGCCGAGGCGCGCGCGCTGCTGGCGAGGGCCGGACTCCCGGCCCTGATCGGCCTGTCGACCCACGACCTCGACCAGGTCCGGGCCGCCTGCGCCGCGGGCGCGGACTACCTGGGCTTCGGCCCGGTGTCGCCCACCCGGACCAAGGAGAATCCGGACAAAGTCACTGGAATCCAGGGGCTTGCGTCGGCCTGCGCGGCCGCCGGGACGACCCCGGTGGTGGCGATCGGCGGCCTCGCGGTGGCCGACGGTCCCTCGCTGCGGGCGGCGGGCGCGGCCGCCGCCTGCGCCATCTCGGCCGTCAACGGCGCCGCCGATGTCGCCGCCGCCGGGCGCGAGCTGGGCGCGCCCTGGTACGTTCCTTCCGACCCGCTCTGAATATCCCCCAAGCCGCCGGAGTCATGTTGCCCATGGTCAGGACCGCTGTCGTCTCGTTCGCCCTGTCGCTCGGGGCCATCCTCGCCGCCGTCTCGATGTCCGCTCCGCAGGAGGCGATCGCCGCCAAGGCCTGCAAGCGCACCGCGTTCGAGACCAAGCTCGTCGCCGACGCCTGCGCCAAGGGCGGGCAGGGCGAGGCCAAGAAGGCGATGAAGGCGTGGATGAAGAAGGCCAAGAAGCAGGAGGCCAAGCTCGAGTGCGGCTCCTGCCACTCCAAGCTGGCGCCCGGCTACGACCTCAAGCCCGACGGGCTGCAGAAGTTCAAGGACCTCGGCGGCAAGTGAGCCTGGCGCGGCGCGGGCGCCGCGCTACGGCTTGCACTTCTTTTTGTCCTTGAGCGCCTTCTTGAGCGCGGCGTCCTTCTCCGCCGCCTTCTTGGCGAGGTTCGACTGCGGGTACTTCTGCCCGAGCTGGCCGAAGTACGCGCGCGCCTCGGTGCACGACTTGAGCGCCTCGGCGGCCTCGCCCGCGCGGAACATCGCGTCGTCGGCGAGCGAGCTGTCCGGGTACTTGTCGTAGACCTTCTGGTACTCCGGGATCGCCGCCTCGTAGTCCTTCTCGGAGAAGTGGGTCTCGGCGCGGAAGTACTGCGCGTCGTCGGCGCGGTCGTGGGTGGGGAAGTTGACCGCGAGCTTCTTGAACGCCTCGCGCGCGTCGGCCCACTTGCTCGCCTCGAACGCCGCCTTGCCCTGTTTCCACAGCGCGTCGGCCTCGGCGGTCGTGGAACCGCCGCCGCCGCCGCCGCCGCCGAGCTTGGCCTCGAGCAGGGCCAGGCGCGCCTCGAGCGCCGCGACGCGCTCGTCGGTCGACGCCTTGTAGCGCTCGAACGTGACGCGGACCTCCTCGGCGTTGGCCTGCGCCGCGGTGACGAGGCCGAGCGCGGTGCGCTGCGCGTCGTCGATGCGCTGGACCTCGGCGCCGAGGTCGGCGCTGTTGCGCTTGAGCACCTTGGCGGCCTCGTCGAGCGTCTTCTGCAGCTCGTCGACCTTGCCGCCGAGCTCCTGCTCCTTGGACGCGACGCGGCCGTCGAGGGCGGCGACGTCATTGCGGATCGCCTTGCCCTCGCTCTTGGTGGTGACCCAGAAGCAGCCGGTGGCGCCGGTGGCGGCCGCGGCGGCGAGCAGGACGGTGAGCGACGTCGGCGTCTTCGGCGTTTTCATCTTCGGGGTGGCCTCGTCGGTGGACGCGTCAGTGGAACGAGAATTCGACCCGGCGATCCTTGTCGTCGCCGGAGCCGGTGATCTCGGTCTCGCCCTTGCCGACGACGTCGAGGATCGCCGGGTCGACGCCGAGCCGCGACAGGTAGTCGGCGGCGGCGCGGGCGCGGCGCTCGGACAGCGCGATGTTGTACTCGTCGGTGCCGGTGGCGTCGGTGTGGCCCATGACGAAGACGTTCTTGCCGGCGTTCTTCCCGATGCACTGGGCGTTGGCGTCGAGCCGGTCGCGCTCGCTCTCCGCGATCGACGCCTCGTCGAAGCCGAAGTAGACGGTCTCGAGCGTGCACGACCCGGCGTCGCCGCCGCCGGCCCACGGCTTCTGGCAGAACCCGTCGACGCAGTCCTCGTCGTCTTCGCAGTCCTCGTCGGCCTTGCACGCCTTGGCGCGCTGGCACACGCCGGCCTCGCAGTTGCCGCCGGGGCCGCACTCGCTGTCCTGCGCGCACGCCTGGCACCGGCCGGCCTGGCACACCTTGCCGTCGTCGCAGTCGGCGTCCTTGACGCACTCGGGCTTGGCGACGCACGCGCCGTCGTCGCACGCCATCCCCGGGCCGCACTGCTCGTCGGCGGTGCAGACCTGGCAGGTCTTGTCGATGCACACCAGTCCGTCCTTGCAGTCCTCGTTGGAGTCGCAGGCGGCGGTCTTCGGCTTCTTCTTGGGGCAGCCGGCGAGCGCGACCGCGAGCAGCAGCGCGCTGGCGGACACCAGCAGGATCGGAGCCGAGCGATGGGCACGCATACCCCCGAACCTAGGCGTGGCGACGCGTCGAGTCAAATCGCCGGCAGCCGCGCGGTCTCGGTGGTAGCTTCGCACCCGGCCATGCCTCGCGCCTCGCTCCTGGTCATCGACGACGAGCCCAACATCCTGACCACGGTCAAGCGGGCGCTCGAGCTGGAGGGGTTCGCGGTCGAGGTGGCGGGGTCGGCGGCGGCCGGGCTGACCAAGCTCGCCGAGCACGACATCGACCTGGTGCTGCTCGACGTGATGATGCCGGGCGAGACCGGGCTGGAGGTGCTGCCGCGGCTGCGCGCCGCGCACCCCGACGTCAGCGTCGTCATGATGTCGGGCAACGCGACGATCGAGACGGCGGTGCAGGCGACGCGGCTGGGCGCCAAGGACTTCATCGAGAAGCCGCTGTCCGGCGACAAGCTGCTGCTGACGGTCCAGAACATCCTCGAGCTGGCGCGACTGTCGCGCGAGCACGAGCGGCTGCGCGCCAAGGCGCGCGCCGAGTTCGCGATGGTCGGGCGCAGCGCCGCGATGCGCGCGATCTTCGACAAGGTCGGCAAGACCGCGCCGAGCCAGGGCCGCGTGCTGATCACCGGGGAGAACGGCACGGGCAAGGAGCTGGTGGCGCGCGCGATCCACGACCACTCGCGCCGCGCCGACGGGCCGTTCATCAAGCTCAACTGCGCGGCGATCCCGGCGGAGCTGATCGAGAGCGAGCTGTTCGGCCACGAGAAGGGCGCGTTCACCGGCGCGGTGCAGCAGCGCCGCGGCAAGTTCGAGCTCGCCGACGGCGGCACGCTGTTCCTCGACGAGGTCGGCGACATGAACCCGAGCGCGCAGGCCAAGGTGCTACGCGTGCTGCAGGAGGGCGAGCTCGAGCGCGTCGGCGGCAGCGAGACGCTCAAGGTGGACGTGCGCGTGATCGCCGCGACCAACAAGGACCTGCAGGCGGAGATCGCGGCGGGGCGGTTCCGCGAGGACCTGTACTACCGGCTCGCGGTCGTGCCGATCGAGCTGCCGCCGCTGCGCGGGCGGCGCGAGGACATCCCGGCGCTGGTCGAGCACTTCCTCGGGCAGGTGTGCGCCGACAACGACCGCAAGGCCAAGCGGGTGGCCGCGGGCGCGATGACGCTGCTGATGCAGCACGACTGGCCGGGCAACGTCCGCGAGCTCAAGAACGTCGTCGAGCGGCTGGTGATCCTGACCGGCGACGCCGAGGTGATCTCCGAGTCTGACGTCGCCGATGCGCTGCCGCGGGTCAAGCCGGTCAAGGGCGGGTTCGCCCGCGGCACGCCGTTCAAGGACCTCGTCGCCGCCGCCGAGCGCGACATCATCCTCGCCGCGCTCGAGGCCAACGACCACCACGTCTCGAACACCGCGCGCGAGCTGCAGCTCGAGCGGTCGCACCTGTACAAGAAGATGCGCGCGCTGGGGATCGACCACCGCGCCGACGAGGCGGACTGACACGGGGCCGAGCCGCGCGGAGGGGTGAAAGAGCGCAGCGTTGCTGCGGTCCGAGGGGACGGGCAGGTCCCGGTCTGGTGTCCGCGCGAGGACCGCGCGGAGGGGTGAAGGAGCGCAGCTTGCTGCGGTCCGAGGGGACGGGCAGGTCCCGGTCTGGTGTCCGCGCGAGGACCGCGCGGAGGGGTGAAGGAGCGCAGCTTCGCTGCGGTCCGAGGGGACGGGCAGGTCCCCTTCTAGAAGATACAGGCGGAGAGCTCGGCCGCCGTCGTGCAGACGCCGCCGTCGGGGCACGGCGTCGCGGCGCCGGGATCGCAGGCGGCGTGGCAGCGCGGCTCGCCGTCGGCGCCCGGCATGCACGCGGTGCCATCCGGGCACGCGGCGTCGTCGGCGCCGCCGCACGCCGCGCCGAGGACCCCCTGCGCCGAGGCGAACGCGGGGTAGACGATGCGCGCGCGCACGCCGGAGTCCGAGGCGTCGGGCGCCACGAGGCTCTCGTCGGTCCACGCCACCGCCCACGCGTCCCCGGACAGCGGCACCAGCGACGGCACGCTCTGGTCGTCGGCGGTCGTCGTGTTGACCACGAACGGCGCGCCGACGGGCAGGCCGCTGTCGCGGAACACCCGCGCGAGCACCCCGCAGCCGGCGCCGTCCGCCGGCCCGGTGCAGTCGGTCCACGCCACGCCGTAGCGCTCGCCCACCGCCGCCAGCGACACGCGCGTGATCGAGTCGGGCAGCCCGCGCGCGAGGACCGAGTCGACCCCGAGCGCGGTCGCTGCGGTGCCGGCGAGCCGGCGCGCGACGATCGCCCCGGTGTCGGCGTCGCCGCCGAACGTGCGCATCGCCCACGTCACGACGAAGAACCGGTCGGCGGTCGGGACGATCGCGGGCCCCCACACGTCGGTCGTGCCGGGGTCGTACGTCTGGATCGTCAGCTCCGACGCCGGCGCGAGCTGGCCGGCCGCGGTGAGGAACCTCATCCGCACGGTCGCGCCCGAGATCCACACCACGCCGGCCTCGAAGCCGTTGCCGGTGGCCGCGATCGCCGGCGTGGCGGGCGTCGCGCCGGCGTCGGTGGCGATCGTGAACGCGCTGGCGTCGCCGGTCACCGGGTTGGTCGCGGGCAGCGCCGCCACGTCGAGCACGCGGCCGCGCAGCACCGTCGCCGTCGTCTTGGCGTCGTCCTCGATCCACACGACGAGGAACCGGCCGTCGGGCAGCGCGGTCACCGCCGGCGACGTCGGGTTGGTCCCGGTGGAGACGATCGTCTCGATCGGGCTGCCGGCCGCGCCGCTCGGCGTGATCGTCGTGGCCATGATCTGCTCGAAGGTGGTCCACACCGCGATCATCGTGCCGTCGGCGGCGGTCGCGAGCGCCGGGTCGTTGCCGAACACGTCGCTGCGGTTGAGGTTGAACTGCGCGTCGGACACCGCGAGATCCGTCGTGACGGCGCGGCCGGTCGCGTCGAACCGGCGGCCCCACACGTCGCAGCGCCCCGCGACCATGCAGTCGTCGGCGAACCCGACGGTGAACGTGTCGCCCGGCCCCGCGGTGAGCTGGGTGCCGCCCATGTACGTGAAGAACGACAGCTTCTGGGCGCCGGGGTAGATCGTGTTGACCGGGAAGTCCGCGGGCTCGAGCAGCACGTCCAGCTCGCCGACGTCGTCGGTGACGATCGTGGTGGCGCCGGCGCCGAGCGCGCCGACCGCTCCGCCCTCGTCGAGCGCGCGGACCTCGACGCCGAGCGCGCCGGCGCGCCCCGGGGTCTCGATCGTGAACGTCAGCGGAAAGTCGCGGCCGTCGACGTCGAACGTCTCGCCGAGCGTGGCGGCGTCGTTCGACATCGTGACCTCGAGGGTGACGATGTCGTGGACGGCGGGGCGGGCGTCGACGCGGACCAGCGTCGCGGTCACCGGCTCACCGCACGCGGCGGCGGCGAGCGTGGCGGCGAGGGCGAGGGCGCGGCTCACTTGAACACGACGTTGCCGAGGTCGGTGTCCGGGAGCCCGCCCTCGCGCAGCAAGAGGTACGTCCCGGTTCCGGCGCCGGCGACCGCGGCGACGCCGCCCCAGAACCACCACCGCGTGTAGAGCGGCTTGCCGCGCGCGCGCTTGCCGACCTTCGGCGTCGGGTCGGGCAGCGGCTGCTCCTTGCGCGCCTCGATCTTGGCCTCGAGGTCCGCGATCAGCTCCTCGACCGCCTCGCGGTTCTCGGCGTCGGGCTTGAGCTTGAGGTACTTGCGGTAGCTGAACACCGCGGCCTCGTAGTCGCCGAGGTTGCGGTGGCACTGCCCGATGTTGAACAGGAAGCCGGGCAGCGGGCGCGCCTCGAACGCGGCCTCGTACTCGACGAGCGCCTCGTCGAACCGCCCGAGCGCGAACAGCTTCTCGCCCTTCTCGAAGTGCCGGCGCGCGGCCCGCGTGTCGTCGTCGTCGGCCGCCGCCGCGGTGGCGGCGAGCGCGACCAGCACGATCGCCAGGGCGAGGCGAGCGAGGCCGAGCCGACGGGAGTCGAGGGCGCGCAGCATGTCAGCGTCAGCGGAGCGGGTCAGCGGAGCGGGTCAGCGGAACGGGTCGATCGTGTCGGTCGGGTCGATCTTGCCCGACTTCTTGCCGGACTTGTCGCCGTTGCCGGCCTTGTCGTCGCCCGGGGCGGGGTCCGGCGTGGGCTCGGTCACCGTCGGCCCAGGCTTGTCGGGCTTGTCGTCGCGGGGCGGGCGCGGTGGCTTGCGGTCGGTCGCCGCCGTGGTGCTCGGGCCGTCGCCGCCGCCGCCGCTCTCGGAGGGGGGATCGCCGTCGGCCGGCGCGTCGGTGGCCGGGGAGGTCCCGGGCGCGGCGGCGGCCGGCTCTCCGGTGCCCGCCGCGGGGGCGGCGCCGCCGGGCGTGCCGTCGTCGGTGGTCGTGCCGTCGGCTGGGCCGCGCCGGGCCCCGCCTCGCCGCGTCAGCTCGACCGACACCACGGGCGCGTCCTCGCCGAGGTCGACCGTGACCGCGGCGTCCTCGTGGCCGTCGGCGCGCACGATGAAGTCGCGGTGGGTGGTGGAGCCGCCGTCGGCCAGGTCGATCTCGACCGCGCACGGCGTCGAGCACTTCGGCTGCGCCGAGCCCACCGCGTAGACCGCGCCCGCGGGCGTCGACTCGAACCGGACGGCCACCCGGCGCGGCTCGGCGCGCGCGTTGTCGGGCGCGCCGCCGGGCGGCTGCATCGGCGACACCGACGGCCGAGGCGTCGTCGGGCGCGCCGCCGGCGCCTCGGGCGCGCCCGGCGCGTCGTCGCCCCCGCCGCCGCGTCCGACGACCGCGACCACGACGCCGACCGCGGCGACCGCGGCGACCGCCGTGATCACCCACGGCCACGGCGCGCGGCGCGCGGGCGCGGCCACGGGCTCCGGCTCGGGCGCCACGTCCGCCACCAGCACCGCGCGGCGCGACGACCGGCCCTGGCGCACCGAGCCCGGCCGCGAGCCGGCGCTCGACGACGGGACCAGGTCCGCGCTCGACAGCGACTCGGCGAGGTCGCGGACCAGGCCGACGTGGGTCTCGATCGCCCCGAGCAGGTGCAGCAGCTCGTCGCGCAGCTCGGGCAGCGCCTGGTAGCGGTGATCGGGCTCCTTCTCGAGGCAGCGCATGATCACCGCCTCGAGGCGCTCGTCCATGCCGGCGCCGCCCGGCGTCGCGCGCGGCGCCACCGGCGTCTCCGCCAGGTGCTTGCGCACGTACTCGCCGAACGACTTGCCCTTGAACATCGGCTGGCCGCAGAACAGCTCGTACATGATCGCGCCGAGCGAGTAGATGTCGGCGCGGCCGTCGACCGGCATCCCGCCGGCCTGCTCCGGGGACATGTACGCGGGCGTGCCGATCACCGAGCCCGCCTGGGTCTGCAGGCCGAGGTCGTGATCGTCGTCGTCGCGGTGGAGCAGCTTGGCGACGCCGAAGTCGAGCAGCTTGACGATCTCCGCGCCGTCGCCGGTCGGGATGACGAAGATGTTGTCGGGCTTGAGGTCGCGGTGGATCACGCCGACCGCGTGCGCCGCGGCGAGGCCGTCGCAGATCTGCACCAGCAGCGCGAGCGCGCGCGGCACCGACACCGTCTCCTTGGCCCACCGCCCCAGGCTCTTGCCCTCGAGCAGCTCCATGATGATGAACGTCGTGCCGTCGTCGAGCTCGACGAAGTCGGTGACGTCGACGATGTTGCGGTGGCGGACGCGGTTGACGGTGCGCGCCTCCTGGAAGAACCGCGCGACCGAGTCGCGGCGCTTGGCGTAGTCCGCGCGCAGCAGCTTGAGCGCGACCGGGCGGCCGAGCTTGACGTGCTCGGCGCGGTAGACGAACCCCATGCCCCCGCGGCCGAGCAGCTCGACCAGCCGGTAGCTGCCCAGGACCTGGCCGATCCGCTCCTCGGGCTTCTCGCCGCGCGGCGGCGGCTTGCTGGGGCGGGCGCGGCGCGGCGGCGTCTCCGGCGTGGGCGGGCCGGGGCGATCCCCGGTGCGGTTGCGCGCGGCCGGGCTCTCGATCCGTGTCGGGGCGTTGCGCGGCTGGCGCGTGCCCATCGGCGCCTGCGACACCGACAGCGGTGGAACGTCCTCGTCCTCGGGATCTCCGTCGCTCCACTCCTCGGCGGCCGCCTCGTCGTCGCCCGGCGGAGCGAGCGACTCGGTCGGATCACGGCCCTTCTGGGGCGCGCCCGCGGCAGCCGCGACCGCGCGTCCGGAGACCCGGGAGGAATAGTCCCGTGGTTGCGACATGTAGGGGTTGGACCAGGGCCCCGGCAGACCCTCGTGAAGGCGATTGTACGCAATGGCAAACGCCCGGGCAACCAAGGGTTTTCGGCGCGCAAGGCGGGTCGGCCTGCGACGATCAGTCCAGGATCATGCGCAGGGCCTCGGTGATCGCCTGCTTGACCTGCTCCTTGGTCTCGGTGCGCTGGCGCTGGGACAGCAGCGGGACGGCGGTCGCCGACCCGATCACGCCGAGCGCCAGCGCCGCGGTCGCCCGGAGGTCCCGGCACTCCTCGGCGTGCAGGAACGGCGCGATGTCCGCCACCGCGGCCGCGCCGCCGATGGTGGCGAGCGACTCGATCGCCGCGCGGAGCAGCAGCACGTCGAGGCCCTCGCGGGCCGCGCCGTACGTCGCGATCACCGCGCGCAGCGACGCGCGCGCCTCGTCGCCGGGGAACAGCGCGAGCGCCCGGATGGCCCGCAGCCGCACGCCGGGGGACGCCTTCTCCGCCGCGCCGATCCCGATCAGGTCCCACAGCTCCTCGACCGGCGACGGGCCCATCACCGACTCGAGCTGGGTGCGCGTCGGCACGTGGTCCATCGCCCCGAGCAAGGAGATGACCGCCGGGTCGAAGATGTCGTCGCCGCCGCGCGCGCCCGCGGGCTCGACCCGCAGCAGCGCCGCCGCGGCGGCCAGCGAGGCGATCCAGTGCCAGGGACGGGCGTGGAGCCGGGCGCGCCGCATGGTCACCGCAGCGCCGCCGAGTTGCGGAGGATCTCGCGCTGCCCGGGCGACAGCGTCGTCATCCCGGCCTCGCCGAAGTACATGAGGTTGTCGAGGTTCGGGTCGCTGTCGAGGATCGTGTCCTCGGCACCGGATGGCTCGAGCGAGCGCGCCAGGCCCATCGCCCGCGCCAGCTCGTGCGCGGTGGTGCGCGCCAGCTCCTTCCACGTCCGGTAGCACAGCGCGTCGGCCGAGATCGCCACGCCCGACGCGACCGTCCCAGGGTGGCCCGGCGGGGCCGGCGGCCCGCCGACCAGCGCCTGCAGGCCCGACGGCGCGATCGTCCGCACGAAGTAGACGTCGAGGCCGCTGCTCTGGGTCGACTGCGCCAGCAGCGCGCCGAGGCGCCGCGCGTCGAGCCCGTCGAGGCTGTCGAGGTCCGGCAGATCGTCGTAGCTGACGTTGCCGAGGATGATGCCGGCCTGGCTCGCGAAGATCAGCCCGAGCTCCGCGAGGTAGTCGCGCTGGAACGGGCGGTTGACGTCGGCGGCTGCCCCGGCGTCGAGGATCTGGTCGGGGCCGAACGCCGCGCGGCACGGGTGGTCCTCGCTCAGGTCCAGGAAGTGGAACCTCAGGTCGAGGGTGTTGAGGTTGTCGATCTTGTAGATCGCCTCGACCCGCGGGACCTTGGAGCCCAGCGGCGACGGCAGCGCGACGAACGATCCCAGGTCGACGGTGTACATCCCGGTGTCGAGCGGGTCGTCGGGGGACTGCGGCAGCACGAGCGTGGACACGCCGACGGACGGGTAGTGGCGGATGCGCTGGGCGAAGTACTCGGGCGTGTCCGGCCCGGGCGGCAGCGCGTAGAGGATCTCCTCCGACGGCGACTCGAGGTTGGTGAGGCCGACGAGCTGCTCCGGATCGTCGAGCGTCGCGACCAGCGCGACGGAGCGGGCCCGCCCGGGGACCGGCAGCAGGAACCGCGCGAACGTCTGGGTGAACGGGATCTCGTAGCGGAGGTTGCCCTGGACCGGCAGGCAGCCGCGGAACATCGCCCACGGCAGCGACGGGCCACCGGTGGTCGGCAGCGCGCGCGGGATGTCGGTGCACCGGTGGGAGAACGAGCAGTCGTCGTCGTCGACGCACACCGTGACGCAGCGGCCGAGCGCGCACGTGCCGCTGCGGCAGTCGTCGTCGGTCGTGCACGTCGTGTCGAGCACGCCGCCGGGGTGCTCCGGCGCACACGCCGCGGTGAGCCAGCCGTCGTCGTCGATGTCCTCGTCGAGCAGCGCGCAGGCCTGCCCGGGCGCGCAGTCCATCTCGCGGGCGCACAGCGCGCCGACCTCGGACTCGACCTGTTCGCACACGCCGTCGTCCCGGCAGATGTGACCGTCGCCGCAATCGGTGTGTCGGTCGCACCGCGACACGCAGACGCCGCTCAGGCACTGCAGCTCGTCGGCGCAGTCCGACATCGTGTCGCACGCCTCGCCGACCTCCCCGCCGCCCCGGCAGCCGGCGGCCGACCACGCGGCGCCGAGCGCGAGGCACGCGAGCGCGGCGCGCGCCGCGGCGGGGTGGCCGATGGATGTGCGTCGCGACCGCATGTTCCGCCGCCCGGACGGGGGCGGCCGAGTATATATAATGCGCGCAAACGAGCGGAGGGCTCCATGATTTCTCGACTGGCCTGGCTTCCTGTGACGGCGATGGCGGTGCTCGGTGGCGCCGCGCTCCTCGCGACCCCGACCACCGCGCACGCGCAGGCGGCGCTCGACGACGACGACGACGTCGCGCCGGTGACGCCGACCCCGACGGTCGAGGCCGAGGCCGGCGGCGGCCAGCAGGTCGGCGTCGGGGTGCGGTTCCGCAGCGTGAAGGTGCCGCGCGGGCTCATCGAGCTGTTCGTCGAGGAGGCGCCGGGCGGCTCGAGCGAGCTCGGCTTCGGCCTCGAGGTCGCGCGCCGCAAGGGCAACTTCGAGGTCCAGTTCGGCCTCGAGTACGACAAGATCTTCATCGCCGAGGGCAACTGGCTCGACAAGGGCGACAGCTCGCCCCAGGACGAGGTCGATCACGTCGAGTTCGACGGGTTCGGCTGGGTCTCGGCCGAGGTGACGTTCATCAACCACACGCCGATCATCGATCAGCTCGCGGTGCGCTACGGCGGCGGCGCCGGCATCGCGCTGATCACCGGCGAGGTCCGGCGCACGGACTGGCGTTGCCCGACGGCGGACATCCAGGCCGACGACTGCGGCGAGGTCGCCGGCGCCGAGAACGTCAACGAGCCCTACGACATCCCGCCCGTGATGCTGATCGTCAACGCGATCATCGGCGTGCAGATCAAGCCGATGGACAAGATGTACATCAACGTCGAGGGAGGGCTGCGCACCGTGCCGTTCTTCGGCGTCGGAGCGGGCTACTACTTCTGATCGGGTCAGCGGCGCCGGCGGCGGAGGTCGCCGACCCGCAGCGTGACCTTCTCGGCGTCGAAGTGCTCGGCGAGCGGGATGGCGTACTTGCGCGTCGTCCCGGTCAGGTCCTTCCACTGCTGCGGCGTGATCTCGCCGTGGGCGTCGAGGTGGGCGACCAGCCGGTCGCGCAGCCCCGCGATCACCGACGAGGCGACGAACAGGTCCGGCTTGACCTTGGTCAGCGCGCGGCTGGCGAGCAGCCGGTCGAGGGCGGCGCGGACCGCGGGCGCGGGCTGACCGATCGCCGCGGCGACCTCGGCGGGGCGCGGCGGCTCGACGCCCCACGCCTCGAACCGCGCGGCGAGGTCGCGGTCGAGCGGTGAGGCCGCGGGCGCGACGGCGCCGGGGCGGACGCGCTTGACCTGATCCGCGGTCGCCTCGACCGCGCCGCGGCGGGCGAGCGCCGCGAGCAGCACGTCGAACGCGCGCGGCGGCAGCGCCGCCGGGAGCTTGCCGCGCAGCACCTCGCGGGTCAGCGTGCGCTCGGCGGCGGCGTCGAGCGCCGCGAGCGCGCGCTGCTCGAGCTCGGCGGCGACCGTGGCGTGCAGGTAGACCGCGGCGTCGCCGTCGCCGGCGGCGACCAGCTCGCCCGCCGCGGCGAGCTCGGCCAGGCGTGTGGCGAGCGCCGCGGCCGGCTGGCCGAGGCGCGGCCCGAGCGCGGCGGCGGTGACGCCGGCGGCCTGGGCGGCGCGGGCCTCGAACCCGACGCGCGCGTCGAGCGTCGCCTCGGCGAGGCTGGACACCGCGCGCGCGTGCGCGTCGGACGCGCCGCGCAGCTTGGCCGCCTGCACCCGCAGCACCCGCCCGCCGCCGAGCGTCGTGCCGTGGTGGCGCTGCGCGACGAACCCGCGGACGATGAACCGGTCGCCGGGCAGCGCGCACACCGGCGTGCGGGCGTCGAGCCGCAGCTGCGCCGCGCCGACCTCCCCGGGCGCGATCGCCGCGCCGCCCGCGAGCACCAGCGTCGCCATCACCTGCGCGGTGCCGTGGTGGAGCAGCACGCGCGCGCGGCTCGGCAGCGGCGCCTCGGACGACGGCAGGTGGCGGTACTCGACGTCGAGGATGTGGGTCGGGACGATCTGACCCGGGTGCGCGAGCAGGTCGCCTCGGACGACGTCCTCGACCGCGACCCCGGCCAGGTTGATCGCGGCGCGCTGGCCGGCGACCGCCTCGTCGGCGGGGCCGCCGTGGATCTCGACGCCGCGGGCGCGCGCCGGCAGCCCGCGCGGCAGCACGACGACGTCGTCGCCAGGGCGGATCCGCCCGCCCCACATCGTGCCGGTGACGACCGTGCCGAAGCCCTTGATCGTGAACACGCGGTCGATCGGCAGGCGCAGCACGCCGGTGGCGTCGCGCGGCGGGATCGCGCGCGCCGCGGCCGCGAGCGCCGCGCGCAGCGCGTCGAGCCCGGCGCCGGTGCGCGCCGACACCGGCACGATCGGCGCGTCGGCGAGGAACGATCCGGCGAGGTAGGCGCGGACCTCGTCGCGCGCGAGCGCGAGCCACTCGTCGTCGACCGCGTCGGTCTTGGTCAGGGCCACGACCCCGGCGCGCACGCCGAGCAGCTGGCAGATGTCGAGGTGCTCGCGGGTCTGCGGCATCACGCCCTCGTCCGCCGCGATCACCAGGCACACCAGGTCGAGGCCGCCGGCGCCGGCGACCATCGCGCGGATGAACCGCTCGTGGCCGGGCACGTCGATCACCGCGGCGCGCCGGCCGTCGAGCTCGAGGTGGGCGAACCCCAGCTCGGTGGTGATCCCGCGCTGCTTCTCGACCGGCAGGCGATCGGTGTCGATCCCGGTCAGCGCCAGCACGAGTGACGTCTTGCCGTGGTCGACGTGCCCCGCGGTGCCGATGACGAGCGGCGGCGCGGTCACGACGCGCGCGCTCGCAGCTCGCGCTTGAGCACCTTGCCGGTCGGGTTGCGCGGCAGCTCGTCGAGGAACACCACCTGGCGCGGGCGCTTGTAGTCGGCGAGGTCGCGCCGGCAGTGCTCGATCACCTCGGCCTCGGTCAGCGCGGCGCCGGGGCGCGGCACGACGAACGCGCGCAGCGTCTCGCCCCACTCGGCGTCAGGCACGCCGACGACGGCCGCCTCGAGGATCGCGGGGTGGGTGTGGAGGTGGTCCTCGATCTCGCGCGGGTAGATGTTCACGCCGCCGGAGATGACCATGTCGTGCTTGCGCGACTCCAGGTAGTAGTAGCCGTCGGCGTCGACGCGGGCGAGGTCTCCGACGGAGAAGAACCCGTCGCGCATCGACGCCGCGGTCGCGTCCGCGTTCTTGTGGTAGCCGGCGATCAGCATCGAGTTGCGGGCGTAGAGCTCGCCGACCTGCCCGGGCGCGACGTCGCGGCCGTCGTCGTCGAGCACGCGCACCTCGTTGCCGCGCAGCGCGCGCCCGACGGTGCCGGGGCGCGCGACGTGGTCCGCCGGCCCGGCGAGCGTGACGACGCCGGTCTCGGTCGAGCCGTAGAAGTTCCACAGCACCGGCCCGAACTGCTGCTGGAACACGCGCGCCGTCTCGGTCGCGAGCGGCGCCGCGCCGCTCATCACCCACCGCAGCGACGAGGTGTCGTAGCGCCGGCGCACCGCCTCGGGCAGCGCCGCGATCCGCACCAGCATCGTCGGCACCATCAGCGTCGAGGTGATCCGCTCGCGCTCGATCAGCGCGAGCGCGCCCTCGGGGTCGAAGTGGTTCATCAGCACGACCGTGCCGCCGAGCGTGAACGTGATCGCGACGAACGCCGGCGCGGCGCTGTGGTAGAGCGGGCACACGACGAGGTGGCGATCGTCGTCGCGCATCCCGACCTGCAGCATCATGTCGGCGACCGCCTCGAGCCCGGTCTGCTTCCACTTGCGCGTCGCGCCCTTGGGCTTGCCGGTGGTGCCGGAGGTGTAGACGATGACGCCGCCGCCGCCGTCGCCGTCGCGCCGCGGGGGCGGTCGGTCGGTCGGGTGGCCGGCGACCGCGTCGTCCCACCGCTCGATCGGCGGGGCCGAAGCGGCCTCGCCGTCGGGCAGCCCGACCACGATCACCGGCGCGTGCGAGCCGGCCTCGGCGCGCGCTGCGAGCATGACGTCGAGGTGGTCGGCGTGGACCAGCAGCACGCGCGGCTCGGCGTTGCCGAGGATGTACGCGACCTCGTGCGCCTTGAGCCGCGCGCCGATCTGGACGGCGACCGCGCCGACGCGCATCAGCGCCTGCTGCGCGAGCAGGAAGTCGGCGCCGTTGGGCAACATCAGCGCGACGCCGTCGCCGCCGCGGACGTCGCGGGCCGCGAGCGCGTGGGCGAGCTGGTTGACCGCCGCGTCGACGTCGGCCCACGACATCCGGCGGGCGCCGTCGACGATGCAGGCGTGGTCGGGGCGGGTGTGGGCGTGCAGCATCGTCACCACGTGGGGCCCGAGGGTCGCGCCGCGGACCGCGCGTACCAGCTGGGTCACGCCGCGCGGGCGGACGTGCGCGAGCGCGCGGGTGCTGCGCAGCACCCGGCCGACGAACGCCGCGTCGCGCACGCGGCCGCGCAGCGCGCCCAGGCTCAGCCGCGGCAACGGATCCGGGTCCAGCGATCGACCGCGTCGACCTTCTTGGGGTTCTTCGGCGAGCGGCCGAGGTACTCGAGCAGCGCCTTGCACGCCTCGCGCTCGCTGCCGAACTCCTTCTCGAGCTCCCCGAGCTGCCACAGCGCGTCCTCCATCCACGTCACGACCTTGCCCGCGCGCTCGGACTCGCGCCCCAGGCGCGTCGCCGCCGCGTAGTGGCCGATCGCCGGCCGGGGCTGGTCGTTGTCGAGGTAGAGCTGGGCGAGCGCGAGGTGCGCGCCGGCGAGCCGCTCGGCCTTCACCAGCGCGTCCGGGTCGTCCGGGTCGCCGATGCGCGGCGCCGGCTGCTTGACCGCGCGCGACAGGTGCTCGACCGCGCGCGCGCGGTCGCCCTTGCCGGCGTACGCCATGCCGAGGCCGTACGCCAGGTCCGGGTGCCCCGGCTCGACGTCGGCCGCCAGCTTGTACGCCTCGATCGCGCGGTCGTACTCGCGGCGCTTGAGGTGGATGCGCGCGCGCCCGAGCTGGGCGGTGATCATCTTCGGCGCGGCCTCGGCGGCCTGGGTGTAGCCGCGCAGCGCGTCGTCGTCGTAGCGCGCGTCGCCCTGGCTGTACGCCAGCATCTCGGACGCGCGGCCGTAGCCGTCGAGGTAGATCGCCTGGCCGTCGAGGTCGGCGGCGGTCTTGAACACGTCGCGCGCCTCCTCGTACTTGCGGGCCGCGTACAGCCCCTCGGCCTTGAGGTAGAGCGCGGTGGTGTTGCGCGGCTCCGCGGTGAGGACGAGGTCGCCCTGCTTCGCGCCCGCCGCCGGGTCGCCGTTGCGCACCAGGTACAGCCCGGCGCGCAGCCGCAGGTCGAGCGTGACGTCGGGCTGCGCCAGCAGCTCCTTCCACAGCGTCTTGGCGTCGTCGACGCGCCCCGCGGCCTCGAGCGCCTCGGCCAGGCGCGTGCCGACGCCGTCGCGCGACGGCTCGAGCTTGTAGGCGGCCCGCAGCACCTCGATCGCCTCCGCGCGCTTGCCCTGCAGCTCGAGCGCGCCGCCGAGCTGGACGTGGATCTCGACGTCGGTCGGGCGCGCGGCGAGCGCCGCGCGCAGCCACCGCTCGGCCGCGGCGCCGTCGCCGGAGGCCCGGTACGCGCGGCCGAGCGCGAGCGCGTTCGCCGGGTCCTGGCCCGCCTGCGCCTCGAGCCCGGCGAGCAGCTCGCCGCGCAGCTTGCGCTTGGCCGCCGCGTCGTCGGCGTTGCTCGCGGCCTGCGCCGCGTCGGCGAGCTTGCCGAGCAGCGCGACGCGCGCGAGCGTCGGCGAGATGTCGGCGGTGCCGAGCGCGTCCTGGGCGCGGGCGTAGGCGGCCTCGGCGTCGGCGAGCTTGCCGAGCGCCTCGAGCGCGCGGGCGTGGAGCAGCAGCGCGCGCGCGCGGTCCGCGGCGCCGAGCGTCTTGTCCTCGACGAGCGGGGCCAGCGCCGCCTCGGCGTCGGCGTGGCGGTCGCGCGCGAGGTCGAGCTGCGCGCGCGCCAGCGCCGCGGTCGGGCTCTTCGGCGCGAGCGTCAGCGCCCGCGCGAGCGAGGCATCGGCGGTGTCGAACCGCCGCTCGAGGATGTCGAGCTCCGCGTCGCCGACGATCGCGAGCACGTCGTCAGGCGTGAGCTTGAGCGCCTTGCGGTAGCGGTCGCGCGCGGCGTCGAGCCGGCCGGCGCGCCGGGCGTCGTCGCCCGCGAGCCGCCACCCCATCGCGACCGCGCGCGGATCGGCCTGCGCCGCCTCCTTCTGCTCGAGGATCGACAGCAGCTCCGCCTCGCGCCGGGCGTACTCGGCCGGCGGCATCGCCGCGGCGACGCCGATCTGCGCGCCGAGGTGCGGCTTCTTCGACAGCTTGTTCACCTGGCCGAAGCTGTGGCGTGCGCCGTCGAGGTCCCCGGTCTCGAGCTGGACCATGCCGAGGCCGTAGCTGGCGGCCAGCTCTCGGCGCTTGTCCTTCGCCGCCGCCGTGAACGCGGCGGCCGCGCCCGCGTAGTCGCGGCGCGCGGCCTGGGCCCAGCCGAGGAACAGCTGGAGGTCCGCGTCGTCGGGCGAGGCCTCGACCAGCTCGGTCAGCGCCTTGACGGCGCCCTCGGGATCGCCGCTGGCCAGCGACCACAGCGCCGAGCCTCGCTCGGCGTGCTTGCCGCGCACCGCGGCGCCGTGCATCGCCTCGACCAGCTTCTCGGCGGTGGCGCGCCGCTGCTGGGGCTGGACGCCGTCCTCGAACAGCGCCGCGAGCGTCGCCTCGACCGCGATCCCCAGCGCCTCCGGATGGCGCGGCGAGACGGCGAGGACCTGCTGCGCCGACGCGGCGGCGCGCTGCCAGTGGCCAGGCTCGCCCGCCGCGAGCTGCGCGCGGGCGGCGGCGAGGCTCGCCCCGATCTTGGCGGCGTGCTCCTGCTGCGCCTGCGACCGCTGGTAGAACCAGAACCCGCCCGCGCCCAGCGCGACGACGCCGAGCACCGCGACCAGCGCGATGCGCTTGCCGCGCGCCGACAGCCGGGGCTTCGCCTCGACCGGCGCCTTCGCCGCGGCGCGCGCGGCGGCGGCGGCCTTGGCAGGCGACTTGCCCGGCGCGCCCGGCTTGCCCTCGACGTCGAGATCGAGCAGGTCGTCGGCGCGCGGCGGCGGCGCGAAGCCGCCCGCGTCACCTCCGCCCGCCTTGAACGACACGCCGGCCGCCGAGGCGGCGGCGGCGGCGGCGGCGGCGGCGGCCTTGGCGGGCGCCGTCCCGGCGGGCGCGACCGCCGGCAGCTCGAGGCCGCCGAACCGATCTCCGCCAGGTCCGTCGAGCTCCAGCGGCGGGACGTCCGGCCCCGTCGGGAGCTCGAGCGGCACCGCCTTCGGCGCGGTGCCGGCGGACGCGACCGCGGCGCGCGGCGTCGACGACGTCGGGGGCAGCGTCGGTGGCGCCAGGTCGAGATCGTCGAGATCGAGCCCGCGGGGGCGTCCGCCGTCGTCGCCACCGGCGGGCGGCGGCGTGGTGGTGGGCTTGCCTCCGCGTGCCGGGGCCGCCGGCGCCGGGCCGGGGAGGTCGTCGAAGAAGCCCTTCGCCGGAGGTGCCGCGTCGGCGCGCTTGCTCGACGCGCCGACCGGGCCGGGGAGGTCGTCGAAGAAGCCCTTGGGCGCGGGCAGGTCGGCCGGGGTGGAGGCCGCCTTCGGCGCGGGGAGGTCGTCGAAGAAGCCCTTGGGCGCGGGCAGATCGGCGGACGGCGACGGCCCGACCGGCTGGAGCAGCTCGTCGTCGAGAGCACCGGCCGTGCCGCCCTTGGGCGGCGGCAGGTCATCGAAGAAGCCGCCGGCGCCGGGGAGGTCGAGCGACAGCGGCTCACCCGCCGAGGTGCGGGTGCGGGGCGGGGCCGGCGCGGCCACGGGTGGTGGCAGGTCGTCGAGCTCGAGCCCGCCGGGGGTGTCGCTGGCGAGGCTGCCGCCGGCGCCGCCGAGGCCGAGGTCGAGCGTCCCGAGCTCGATCTCGTCGCCCGGCCGCGCGACCGGACCTCCCGGGCGCGCAGCCGCGGGCAGCTCCGCGTGCGTGCGGGGCTCGAGCGAGCCGCTGCGGACGCCGGGGCTCGTCGAGGCGCGCTTGGGCGCGGGCAGGTCCGGGGCGTTGTTGCGAGAGGTGGGGCCGACGGGGGCGGGGAGATCGGCGACGTTGTTGCGAGAGGTGGGGCCGACGGGGACGGGGAGATCGGCGAGCTCGCCGAGGGCGGCCAGCTCGAGCCCGCCGCCGGGCCC
>WYBA01000378.1 GCA_011526095.1 Myxococcales bacterium
GGACGGCCGGCCTCCGGACGGCCGGTCGCCGGACGGCCGACCTCCGGGCGGCCGACCTCCGGACGGACGGTCGCCGGGCGGACGACCTCCGGACGGCCGGCCACCGGACGGACGGCCACCGGACGGGCGACCACCGGACGGGCGCGACGCGGAATCGGGACGCGACGGACGGCGCGGCGGGGTCGGGCGGGACATCGTCGCCAACGTACTCGAAGTGGAATCGGCGGCGAGCGACCCGCCGACACAACGTCGCAAGATCTCCGCAAGACCCGGTGCGCACGCTGGGCCCAGCTCCTCGCAGGGTCGTCTCGGAAGCCTCCGAAACACTCCCTGGTCACGCGACCTTGCGGGGGGCTGCTTTTGCGGCCGGCGCCAGTACTGCGACCGGGCGGGTTCTGCTACCCCTGCCCTCGCCATGCCCATGCCCGCCGAGATCATCGGCCTCGGCCAGCCGACCGTGCGGATCGTCTGGGACGAGGGCGACGAGGACACCTGGACCGCGCGCGATCTGCGCATCCGCTGCACCTGCGCCCACTGCCAGTCCGAGCTCACCGGCGAGCGCCTCCTCGACCCGACGACCGTGCCGGCCGACCTCCACGTCACCGAGATGAGCCTCGTCGGGAACTACGGCCTGTCGATCCACTTCTCCGACGGCCACTCGACGGGCATCTACCGGTTCAAGGAGCTGCTCGCCAGGCGGCCCCCTCGCTGACCCGCGCCTGCCAGCCGTTGCCGCTCCTGCCGCCCCCGGACGCGACCAACGTCACGTATCGGTAGGTGGCGGACTCCATCCCTTCGCGTTATCCTGCGCCGCAGACTCTGGCCGGGGCCAAAGCCATGAAACTACGTCGACTTCCTTATCTGACCGCGGCGATCGCCGTGTTCGTGCTCGGGCTCGCCGCGTGGTCGGCCCGGCCAGCGCACGCCGACGACGCCAGCCTCAAGCGCGCGCAGGAGGCGTTCGATCAGGCGCAGGTCGACTACCTGCAGGGCAACTTCGACGCCGCCGCCGACGGGTTCAAGAAGGCGTACGAGGCGCGGCCATTCCCCCAGTTCCTCTACAACATCGGCGCCAGCTACCACATGAAGGGGAAGAAGACGAACGACGTCGATTCCTACGGCAAGGCCGTCGAGTACTACAAGCGCTACCTCACGGAGGACCCGCAGGCGCCGGACAAGACCAAGGTCAACAAGAGCATCTCGGTGCTCGAGGCCGAGATCGAGCGGCTGCGCGTCGCCCCGGTGCAGCCGGACCAGCCTCCGGTCGCCCCGTCGAAGGAGGTCGAGAACCTCGGCGAGGTGAAGGTCCGCGGCCTGATGGTCATCGAGAGCGAGCCGCAGGGCGCCTCGATCTACATCGACGGCAAGGACAAGGGCGAGGTCGCCAAGACGCCGTGGAGCGGCTCGCTCGAGGGCGAGCACACGTACCTGGTCGAGAAGCGCGGCTACAAGTCGAAGGAGGGCACGATCGCCCCCGACCCGAGCAAGCTGCTCGTGCTCCAGATCGTGCTGTCCGAGGAGGACTACCTCGGCTGGGTCGACATCCGGTCGAACGTCCCCGGCGCCGACGTCTTCGTCGACGACAAGACGGTCGGCGCGATCGGCAAGACGCCGTACAGCGGCAACTTCAAGCCGGGCAAGCACACGTTCTACGTCTCGGCCGACGGCTACGACGAGTTCGTCCAGGAGATCGAGGTCATCGCCGGCGAGGCCCACGAGCTCAACGCGGCGCTGCAGGGCTCGCCGGTCGGGTACCTCAACCTGCGCGGCGCCGGCATCGAGCACAGCCAGATCCTCGTCGACGGCAAGGTGCTGTGCGAGCGCGGGCCGTGTCGCAAGCCGGTCAAGGAGGGCACGCACACGGTCACCGTGCGCCGCAAGGGCTACAAGCCGTACACCGCGCGCGTCGACGTCCAGGCGCGCACGGAGATCTCGATGCGCACCCAGCTCGCCAAGGAGCCGGGGCGCGGCGACGCGGTCGCGGCGTACGTCGTGAGCGGCCTGTTCGCCGGCGCCGGCGTCTACCTCGGCCTGCAGTCGAAGAAGATGGAGGACGAGCTGCGCACCGCGATCGACGCCGGCGACCCGCCGGTCGACTCCGAGGACCCGCGGCTGCAGAAGGGCAAGATCTTCGCGCTCGCCGCCGACGGCGCGTTCGCGGTGTCCGGCGTCGTCGCGCTGATGGCCGTCTACTACACGTTCCGCGACAAGGGCGCGCCGTCCACCGGCACGATCGACGTCCGCGCGATCGCGCTCGAGCCGCAGTTCGGCCCCGGCTACGCCGGCCTCGGCATGGAGATGAACTGGTGATGCGCAACAAGCTGCTGCTCCCCACCGTGGTGCTCGGGCTCGGCGGGCTGACCGGGGCGTGCTCGTGGAGCGCGTTCGACGAGCTCGGCGACGAGGCGTGGGTCGACTCGGCCGGCGCCGGCGAGGGCGTCTCGCCCAACACGTTCGGCTCGATCGCGACGCCCGGCACGACCGAGCGCAACGCGGTGTTCGTGATGGTCGGCCGCTCGACCGACTCGGTCAGCGGCTACAGCTACGACGCCGACGGCGCGCGCGCCGCGAGCGGAGTCGAGATCCGCGGCGGCGCGACCCAGTTCGGGCCGCTCAGCGACGCGGTGCCGATCGCCGGCGACCCGTACTCGAACCTCGTCGCGATCGCGGCCGTGACCGGCCAGGCCAACGACGGCGACACCAAGGTCGTGTCGTTCGAGGCCGACGACGTCGAGACGATCGTCTCCCAGAACGACTTCAACGACCCCAGCGGCAACAGCGGCCCGCTCGACGGGCCGATCGCCCCGACCGGGATCGTGATCGCGCGCACCGACGACGACGGCGCCGACACGACGACGACCGACGTCGTGCTGGCGCGCGGCGCGCAGATCGCGCTGGTCCAGAACTACGCCGACGACGGCCACACGCTGGCGTCGTGCTTCGGCGAGACCGACAGCGACGTCGTGATGTCCGTCGCCGCCGGCCCGTTCGTCGCCGCCGACAGCGACGACGAGCTGGTCGCGGTCGTCAACGACGCCTCCGGCACCGCGCCGACGGTCGTGGTGTTCGACGGCCGGGCGATCCCGGCGGCGTTCGCGACCGACACGGCCGGCCTGGTGTCGTGCTTCCTCGACGGGGACCCGGACCGCGCCCCGCTGGCGCGGCTGGCCGGCCCGGCGGGCGACGCCGACTTCGGCCGCCGCGTGGTCGTCGGCGACTTCGACGGCGACGACCAGCCGGACATCGCGGTGGCGTCGGTCGCGTCGAACACCGTGCGCGTGTTCATGCACGACGGCGACCTGAGCGACGGCACGACCGAGGTCGTCGTCGACGCGCCGCTCGACGCGTCGCGGTTCGGCCAGGCGCTCGCCGCCGGCGACCTCGACGGCGACGGCGACCAGGAGCTCGTGATCGGCGCGCCCGCGTCGAACGTCGACGGCGTGAGCAACGCCGGCGCCGCCTACGTCTACAGCTTCGGCGGCGGAGACTTCACGCTCGAGCTGACGCTGGCGGACGCGCAGCCGGACGCCGAGCAGGCGCTCGGCCGCGCGGTCGCGGTCGTGCCGTGGACCGCGGGCGGGCGCAACGTCGTCGTCGTCGGTGGCGACGCCGAGATCTTCACGTACTTCCGCACGCTGATGTACGACGACGTCCGCAACGGACAGTGACCGTCCTTGTCGAAGTACTGGTGCACGCGCTGTAACCAGTTCTACAGCGAGGCCGGGTTCTGCCCGTTCGACGGCACGGCGCTGACCGTGCCGCCGCCGGAGGTCGCCCAGCCGCCGACGATGCGGGCGATGTCCGCGTCGGAGGGCGGGACCGCCGCGCTCGCCGCGTTCACCCCGCGCCACGACTACGACCACCTGATCGGCCAGACGCTCGACGGGCGCTACCACATCGAGCGCAAGATCGGCGAGGGCGGCATGGGCGTGGTGTTCGCCGCGCGCCACGCCGTGATCGAGAAGCCGCTGGCGATCAAGGTGCTCAAGCGCGAGGTCGCGCGCGACGCCGCGACGGTCAAGCGGTTCGTCCAGGAGGCCAAGGCCGCGTCGCGCATCGGCCACCCGGCGATCGTCGACGTCACGGACTTCGGGACGACCCCCGAGGGCATGACGTACTCGGTGATGGAGTACGTCGACGGCTCGACGCTGTCGTCCGTGATCAAGCGGTCGGCGCCGCTGGCGCTCGAGCGCGCGCTGCCGATCGTCGCGCAGATCGCGCGCGCGCTCGGCGCCGCGCACGACAAGGGCATCGTCCACCGCGACCTCAAGCCGGAGAACGTGTTCCTGGTCAACCGCGACGGCCGGCGCGACTTCGTCAAGATCGTCGACTTCGGCATCGCCAAGGTCACGCCGGTCGAGGGCCAGCCGACCGACGGCCCGCGGCTGACCCGCGCCGGCTCGGTGTTCGGGACGCCGGAGTACATGGCGCCGGAGCAGGCCGCCGGCCGCTCCGACACCGACCAGCGCGTCGACATCTACGCGCTCGCGACGATCCTCTACGAGATGCTCGTCGGGCGCGTGCCGCACAAGAGCGAGAGCATGGTGCGGACGCTGGCGATGCAGATGCTCGACCCGATCGAGCCGCCGACCAAGGTCCGCCCCGAGCTGACGCTGTCGGCGGAGTTCGAGCGCGTCCTGATGAAGGGCCTGGCGAAGAAGCGCGAGCAGCGCTACGCGTCGATGGCCGACTTCCTCGCGGATCTCGAGCGCGCGTGCCCGGGGATCAACACGGCGATCCCGGCCGCGAGCGACCAGCTCCAGCTCGTCGCCGCGCCGCCCGGCGCCGACATGGCCCTGCTGTCGTCGCAGAAGACGCTCGACGACGTCGGGCCGATCGCCGCGGGCCCCGACGCGCCGACGCGCCGGCCGGGCGCGCCGTCGAGCCCGCCGCCGACCACCGGCGCGCCGGGCGAGGCGCCGCGCGCGACCAGCCGCAAGGTCGCGCACGAGCCCGCGTTCGTGACGTCGCAAGGCAAGGTCACGTTCGAGCACGTGTTCGATCCGACCGACGAGCCGCCGCGCCGGCGATCGCGCGCGCCGGTGATCGCGATCGCCGTGCTGCTGGCGGCGGGCGGCGGCGTCGCGGCGGCGGTGCTGATGCGCGGCGACGAGCCGCGGACCGCGGCGCGCGCGGTGGACGCCGGCGCCGCGGACGCGGCGGTCCCGGTCGTCGTCGACGGCGGCGTGACGACGCCGCCGCGCGACGCCGAGGTCATCGCCGAGGTGCCGCGCGACGCCGGCCTGCCGATCGACGCCGGCCCGCGCGCGCCGCGGGACGCCGGGCCCGGGCGCCGCGTCGACGCCGGCGTGAGGGTGCCGCCGGAGCGGCTCACCGCGCGCGGCGAGCTCACGGTCCAGGTCATCACGTACCCCGACGGCGGCACGATCTACGCCGGCGACTCGTACCGCGGCCCGGCTGGCACGACGATCGAGGAGCCGGTCGGCACGCGGCTGAAGATCAAGTGCACGCTCGCCGGCCACGACCCCGGGTACGTCGACCTGGTGTTCGACGCCAAGCTGCCCGAGGTCGTGTCGTGCCGCCCGACGCGGCCGAAGCGGTGCATCGAGGGCCTGCACAACCCGTTCGACGACTGCCCGGATCCCGCGCCGCCGGAGTGAGCTGGCGTGCGGCCGGCGTGACGGCTACGGCGCGGCGGACCCGCCGTCGCTGACCGGCGCGCCCGCGTCGAGCGAGGGCCCGCAGCCGCCGTCGAGCGGCGCCGGCGCGGCGTCCGGCCAGGAGCCGCCGTCCGGCGACGGGCCGGCGTCGGTGCCCCAGGGCCACGCCGCGTCGGTGCTCAGCGGCCAGGCGTCGGTCGTGTTGTCCCAGCTGGCGTCGGCGCTGGGCTGCCAGCCGGGGTGATCGTCGTCATCCTGGCCGACATAGATGGTGCAAGCGGTGGCCACGAGTGTGATCGTGAGGGCGAGCAGCAGACGGGTCATCGGAACCTCCGCCGTGCTCCGACGGTGGCCGCGGCTCGACAGGAATTTTTCCCGTGGCGGCGCCCGCCGCCGACCAAGCCTTCCGGTGAGTCACGCCCGGTCCCATGCCCGCGCCGTCGCGCTCGCGCCCCTCGCGGTCGCGGCGCTCGCGCTCGCGCCCGCGCGAGCCGCGGCGGGGCCGGTGGCGGCGGTGATCGTCCAGGGCGAGGCGCCGTGCACGCGCGACGAGCTGGTCGCGGCGCTGGCGCTGCGCGTGCCCGACCGGCCGGTCACGGTCCGGTTCGAGGCCGGCCGGGCGTGGCTCGAGCTGGCCGGGCGGGTCGACGTGGTCGAGCTCGACGGCGCCACCGGGCGCGACGCCGCGCGGAGGATCGCGCTCGCCGCGGCGGCGCTCGCGGTCGACGAGCTGGACGCGGGCGCGCCGGCGCCACCGCCGCGGATCGCACGGGTCGAGCGGGCGGGCGCGGCCAGCTCGGACAGCGCCCACCTCGACGACGACGCGGCGCCTGAGCGCGCCACGACGGCGAGGCGCGCGTGGACGGTCGCGGCGCGCGTCAGCTCGAGCGCCGCGGTGCGCACCGCGGGCGCCGTGGGCGTCGAGCTCGGCGGTCGGCGCGTGCGGCTCGGGCTGGAGCTCGGGCTCGCGTCGGGCGCCGCGGACGCGATGGACGGCGTGCGCGTCCTCGCCGCCCCGGCGCGGGCGTGCGCCGTGTCCGGCGGCGACGTCGCCGTCCGCGCGTGCGCGCTCGTCGTGCCGCTGTGGGTCGACGGCGGCGCGGCCGATCGCGGCGTGCTCGTCGGCGGCTCGCTCGCCGGCACCGGGCGCGCCGTGGTCGACGGCGTCGAGCTGATCTACCAGGTCGGCGTCGACGCCCACGCCAACCAGCTCGACTACCGGTGGAGCGGCGCGCCGGTGCTGACCACGCCGTGGCTCGCGGTGTGGACCGGCGTCGGCGTGCGATGGGAGGGCGGCCCGTGATCGCCGCCGACGCGCTCGTCGTCCTGGCCGCGATCGCCGCGGTCCGCGCCCCTCGCCGCGGCGGCGACGATCCCGACGAGGCGCTGGTCGAGCGCCACCGCGCCGGCGACCGCGCGGCGTTCGCCGCGCTCTACGAGCGCCACGTCGACACGGTCTACGCGCGGCTGACGCGGCTGATCGGCCCGGTCGCCGAGCGCGAGGACCTCACGCAGGACGTGTTCCTGGGGCTGCACCGCGCGCTGCCGGCGTTCCGCGGCGACGCGGCGCTGACGACGCTGCTGTACCGGATCACGGTCAACGTCGCGTTCGAGCACCTGCGCCGGCGCGCGCGCCGGCCGACGGTGGCGCTCGACGACGCGACGCTGGCGGCGCTGGTCGCGCCCGAGCCGACGCCCGAGGCGACCGCGCGCCGCGGCCAGGAGGTCGCGCGCGTGCTGCGCGGCCTCGACCGGCTCAAGCCGGTGAAGCGGATCGCGCTGGTGCTGCGGCTGGTCGAGGGGCTGCCGATCGAGGAGATCGCGCGGCTCACCGGCGCGACGCCCGACGCCGCCGCCAAGCGCGTGCAGCACGGCCTCAGGGAGCTGACCGCACACCTCGCGCGCCAGGAGGCCCGGCCATGATCCGTGACGAGCTCGATCGCGCGGCGCGCGTCGACGACCGGATCGACGATCTGTCGCGCGCCCGGATCTGGGCGCGCCTCGAGCCCGCGGTGCGCACACCCGCGACCGCCGCCCCGCGCGCGGCGCTCGGGACGTGGCGCGTGGCCGTCGCCGCGGCGACGATCGCCGCCGCGGTCGCCGCGCTGTGGCTGGTGCGGCCACGCCAGGCGCGCGTCGTCGCGCGCGGCGGCGACGTCGTGTCGGTCGGCGCGGGCTCGCGCCTCGCGGCGCAGCTCGACCCGCGCACCGACGTCGAGCTCGTCGGCCCGGCGACGATGACCGTCGAGCGCACGCTGCCGCGACGGATCGACGTGCGCCTCGACCGCGGCGTGTTCGTCGGCGAGATGGCGCCCGGCCCGGACCGCCAGCTCCTGGTGATCCACTCGCCGGGCGCGCGCACGGAGATCGTCGGCACGCGGTTCACGGTCTCGGTGCTCGACGCCGACGACAGCTGCGTCGCCGTCGAGCACGGCCTGGTCCGCGTGACCGCGACGCGCGACGGCGCGGTCACGCCCGTCGCCGCCGGCGAGTCGTGGTGCAGCGACGGCCGGCTCGCCCTCGCGTCTCCGTCCCTGTCTCCGTCTCCGCCTCCGCCTCTGTCTCCGTCTCCGTCTCCGTCTCCGTCTCCGTCTCCGTCTCCGTCTCCCTCTGACCCGCTCATCCTGAGCCGGGTCGAGCGCCAGCTCGACCCGAGTCGAAGGACGCCTCCGTCTCCGCCTCCGTCTCCGCCTCCGTCTCCGTCTCCGGCATCCCCCGCTCGTCCTGAGCAGGGCCGAGCGCCAGCGCCCTTCGACGGGGCTCAGGGTGAGCGGTCGATCGTGTCGAAGGACGCTGACAGTCCAGCCTCGCCACTGCCCACCACCACATCCACCACCACCACCACCACCTCCTCCTCCTCCCCCTCCGCCGACGAGCTCTACGCCCTCGCCGAGGCCGCCATGGCCTCCGGCTCCCCCGACCGCGCCGACGCGCACCTCGCCGCCCTCCTCGCCGCCCATCCCGACGACCCGCTCACCACGTCCGCCCGCCTCGAGCGCGCGCGGCTCGCGCTCGATCGCGGCGAGCCCGCCACGGCGCGCGCGCACCTCGCGCCGCTGCTGCCGCACCACGCCGCGGCGCACTACCAGAGCTGCCGCATCGCCGTGCAGCACGACGACGCCGACGCGGACGCCTGCATCGACGCCTTCCTCGACCACCACCCCGGCTCGGCGCGCCGCCGCGAGGCGCTCGAGTGGGCCGCACGCCGCGCCCACCACCGCGGCGGCTGCGACGCCGCCCGACCGTGGCTCGACCAGCTCGCGGCCACCGCGCCCACCTGGTCCGCCACCGCCGCGTGGCGGGCCGCCTGCCCGGAGCCCACGCCATGACCCACCGCGCCCGCGCCCGCTCTCGCGCCCGCGCCCTCGCGCTGCTCGCGACCGCGCTCGCCCTCGTCGCGCCCGCGTGCCGCGAGGTCGTCGACCTCGCGCCCGACGACGACGGCGGCGCGCCCGGCACCGACGCCGCGCCCTGGCCCGACGCCTGGCCGCTGCCCGACGCCGGCCTCCCGGCCACCGACGCCAGCCTCCCCGTCACCGACGGCGGCGCGCTCGACGCGCCGTGACCGCGCCGCTCACTCCGCGCGGCGGCGGTACTCGATCACCATCTGCGCCTCCCACGCGCCCCCGTCCACCTGCCGCTGCCACTCCCACCGCAGCGCGTCCGCGGTGACGTCCTCGAACGTCATCCGCATCTGGATCCGCTGGCCGTCCTTGTCGCGCGGCTCGCCGTACAGCCGCATCACCCCGTCCTCGACGCCTCCCGTGAACGCCAGGTAGCTGCCCTGATCGTCCACCCACGTCTGGCGCCACGTGCCGAGCGGCGCCACCCACACCGAGTAGCTCGCGCCCGCCCACGGGGCGCCCGGCCCGTCGGCGGTGAAGTGCTCGGCGATCGCGCAGCCGCCGAGGATGCGCTCGATCCGCTGGACGCCCGGCGCCTCGGCCCACGGCTCGCCCGGCGCCGCGGGCGCCTTGACCACGAGGTCCCACGTGCCGAGCCAGAAGTCGAGCTGGCGGTGCTCCGGCGAGGCGCACGCGGGCGACAGCGCCGACGCGACCGGCTCCGCCTCCGCGACCTCCCGCGGCTCACCCGCCGCCGCCGGCGCCGCGGGCGGGGCGCCGCCACAGGCGGCAAGGGACAGCGCGACCACCGGGGCGCAGCGAAGCATCGTCATGGCGCCCGAGCCTACGCCATCGGGTACGCTGCCGGACGATGAAGCTCCTCGTCCTCAACGTCGGGTCCACCTCGGTCAAGTACGACCTCTACGAGATGGACACCGAACAGAGCCTGGCGCGCGGGCGGGTCGAGCGCGTCGGCACCGACGCCGCCGTCCACGTCCAGGTCGGCGGCAACGGCCACGGCGCGGTCGAGACGCCGGTCGAGGCGCGCGACGTCCGCGGCGCGCTCGCCGCGGTGCTGGCGCGGCTGTCGGCGCCGGACGCGCCGCTCGCCACCAACCACCTCACCGCCGTCGGCCACCGCGTCGTCCACGGCGGCGAGCGGCTGATCCAGCCGGTGAAGATCGACGCCGCGGTCGAGGGCGTGATCGAGGAGTGCGCCGCGTTCGCGCCGCTGCACAACCCGGTCAACCTCGCCGGCATCCGCGCCGCCCGCGAGGTGTTCGGCGACGTCCCGCACGTCGCCGTGTTCGACACCGCGTTCCACGCGCAGATGCCCGAGCACGCGTTCGTCTACGCGCTGCCCCACGACCTCTACACCCAGCGCGGCGTGCGCCGCTACGGCTTCCACGGCCCGAGCCACCAGTACATGGCGGCGTGCGCGGCCGAGTTCCTCGGCACCGCCCCTGACCGGCTGCGGCTGATCACCTGCCACCTCGGCGGCGGGTGCAGCGTCGCCGCGATCGACCGCGGCGTGTCGGTCGACACGTCGATGGGGATGACGCCGCTCGAGGGCCTCGTCATGGGCACGCGCACCGGCGACCTCGACCCGGCGATCCCGCTGTGGCTCGCCAGCCCCGACGGCGGCGGCCTGTCGCCGGCCGAGATCGACACGCTGCTCAACCGCAAGTCGGGGCTCGCCGGCATGTCCGGGCTCGGCGCCGACTTCCGCGACATCCAGGCCGCCGCCGAGCGCGGCGAGGTCCGCGCGCGCCTGGCGATCGAGGTGTTCGTCCACCGCCTGCGCAAGTACGTCGGCGCCTACGCGGCGCTGCTGGGCGGCGCCGACGCGATCGTGTTCAGCGGCGGCATCGGCGAGAACTCGGTGCTGGTGCGCGAGCGCGTGTGCGATCGGCTCGGCTTCCTCGGCGTCGACCTCGACGTCGCGCGCAACGCCACGGCGCGCGCCGCCGACGAGGGCGGCGTGATCGACGTCGCCGAGCCGCGCGCCCGCACCCGCGTGCTGGTCGTGCGCACCGACGAGGAGCGGATGATCGCGCGCGAGGTGATGCGGTGCCTGTACGGCCCGACCGCCGCCGTGCGCAGCGTCCGCGCCCGCCCGATCCCGATCGGCGTGTCGGTCCGCCACGTCCACCTGTCGCGCGCCGACTGCGACGCGCTGTTCGGGCCCGGCGTCGAGCTGACGCGGCGCCGCGACGTCACCCAGCCGGGCCAGTACGTCACGCGCGAGACGGTCGACCTGATCGGGCCCAAGGGTGAGGTCCACGGCGTCGCGATCATCAACCCGCTGCGCAAGGAGACGCAGGTCGAGCTCGCCCGCACCGACGCGCTCCGCCTCGGCGTCGACCCGCCGCTGCGCGAGTCGGGCAAGCTCGACGGCACGCCCGGCCTGAGGCTGCGCGGGCCCGCCGGCGAGGTGACGATCACGCGCGGCGTGATCCTGGCGCACCGCCACGTCCACATGAGCCCCGACGACGCCCGGCTGTTCGGCGTCGGCGACGGCGACCTGATCGAGATCCGCGCCGAGGGCGACCGCGAGATGACGATGGGCGACGTGCTCGTCCGCGTCAGCGACAAGTACGCGCTCGACCTCCACCTCGACACCGACGAGGCCAACGCCGCCAGCCTCACCAGCGACAGCGTCGTCGCGTTCGCGGGCGTCCAGGCGCGGCGGTAGGCCCCGCCGCCGCGGCGCCGCCGTTTCCCCCGGCGGCGCCGCCCCTCGAAGCGACCGTCAGTCCTGGATCGGGCCTTCCGGCCCCGACTGCTCGAGCTCGACGCCGTCGGCCGGGCCGACGATCTTGAACACGACGCGGCGGTTGGTGGCGCGCCCCTTCTTCGTCTTGTTGCTCGCGATCGGCTCCTTCTCGCCGAACCCGACGCCCTCGAGCCGCGACGCCTCGACGCCGCGCTCGACCAGGTACGCCACGACGGCCTCGGCGCGCCGCTGCGACAGGTCGAGGTTGAAGTCGTCGTCGCCGCGGTCGTCGGTGTGGCCCTCGACCCGGAACTTCGGGATCTCGGTGTGCGCGACCATCACCTTCGCGACCTGATCCAGCAGCTTGTACGACCGCTTCTGGATCACCGCCTTGTTGGTGTCGAAGTACACGACGTCGAGGATGTCGATGCCGCCCTCGGTGATCTTGACGAGCTGACGCTCCTTGCACCCCTGGTTCTTGACCGAGCCGGGCTCGTCGGGGCAGTTGTCCAGCCGGTCGACCACCGTGTCGGTGTCGCGGTCGGTGTCCGGGCAGCCGCGGTTCTCCGCCGGGCCGGGCTCGACCGGGCACGCGTCGGACACGTCGAGCGTGCCGTCCTCGTCGTTGTCCGGATCCGGGCAACCGTCGGTGTCGACGAATGCGTCGACGTCCTCCGGCTCGCTCGGGCACTGGTCGACGTCGTCGGTGAGCCCGTCGCGATCGGTGTCGCCCGCGTCGGGGCAGCCGTCGTCGTCCTGGAACCCGTTCGCGGTCTCGGGATCGAGCGGGCAGACGTCGACCCTGTCGAGCAGGCCATCGCCGTCGTTGTCGGGATCCGGGACGCCGTCGCCGTCCTGGTACTCGTCGTGATCCTCGGGGTCGAGCGGCGCGCCGTCGTCGACGTCGAGCACGCGATCGCCGTCGTTGTCGGGATCCTCGCAGCCGTCGCGATCCTCGAAGTCGTCGAAGTCCTCGGGGACGAGCGGGCAGCGGTCGTCCGACCCGATCAGCCCGTCGCCGTCGAGGTCGACCGGCCGCTCCGGCGCGTAGCGCACGCCGGCCATGACGCGCCAGTCGGGCGTGCCGTGGCCCTCGTTGAGCCCGACGCCGCCGCCGAGGTGCCCGAGCAGCGGGCCCGTGAAGTCGTAGCTGACCTGGCCGAGCGCCTCGAGCGCGTTGCCGTTGAAGCTGCCGAACGCGTCGTCGGCCCCGGTGCTGCCGCTCAGCGACAGCGCGACCTCGACCGGCGCGGCGTCGGGCTTGTCGTGGTCGAACCGGTAGCCGCCCGCGACCCGGGCGAACAGCTCGTCGTCGACGACGAGGTTGACGACCGTCGCCTCGGGCCGCGACCGGTAGCCGAGGTTGGTCGACAGCCGGAGCGCGCCGAACGCGCGCGACACCGCCAGCTCGGGCGAGGCGCCGAGGCCGTCCTCGCGCAGGTAGTCGCCGCCGCCGCCGAACGGCACGCCCAGCGTGGCGAGCACCGCGAGGTCGACGCCGTGGCGGGCCTGGCGGAGCACCTGGACCTTCGGCGTCAGCGCCAGGTCGCCGAGGCCGAGGCTGTCGAGCTCGCCGAGCTCGGTCATGCCGCCGTCGAGCTCGGACGCGCGCGTCTGGTAGAGCACGAGCGCTGCGGCGACGCCCAGCTCGAACCGGTTCCACAGCGCGATCGAGCCGTGCAGGCTGCCGCCGACGCGGCGGTGGACGAGCGCGCCGACGCGGTCCTCCTCGCTCATCCGGTAGACGACGAGCGGGTCGTCCGACGCGCCGAGCCACAGCCCGAGCTCCCACACCTTGTGACCGGGCACGCCGCCCCACTCGGTGTCGATCAGGCCGTCGCGATCCATCGCGAGGCGCAGGCGCTCGACCGCGAACGACGAGTCCTCCTGGACCTCCTGCGCCGCCGCCGGGGCCGGCGCCGCCGCGAGCGCCGCCGCGCCGGCCGCGCCCGCGACCGCCGCCGCAGCGCGCCCCCGGCGGCGCCGCCGCCCGAGCACGCCGACCGCGAGGACCGCGAGCGCCACGGTCGCGCCGGTCGACGCGCCGCCGCCGCCGCTGGCCTGGCACCCGCCGCCCGACACGCCGAGGTCGTCGGCGAACCCGTCGCCGTCGGCGTCGGCGTCGCACGCATCGCCGAGGCCGTCGTCGTCGGCGTCCTCCTGCTCGGGGTTGGGGTCGTCGGGGCAGTTGTCGTCGTCGTCGAGCACGCCGTCGTCGTCGCGGTCGGACGGCTCGTCGGGCACGTCGTCGCTGCCGTCGAGCGGATCGCGCTCGCCGTCGTCGACGCGGCCGTTGCCGTTGGTGTCCTCGTCGCCGTCGCTGACCGTGCCGTCGTCGGTGTCCGGATCGGTCGGGTCGGTGGTGGTGGCGGGGTCGGCGTCGGGCACGAACACGCCTTCGCCCGTGTCGGTGTCGGGGTGCGGCTCGGTGACGCCGAGCTCGGTGCCGTCGAACAGGCCGTCGTCGTCGCTGTCCGGGTCGAGCGGGTCGGGCTCGCCGCCGTCGACCTCGCCGTCGCCGCTGGCGTCCTCGTCGCCGTCGATCGCGCCGTCGTCGTCGGTGTCGGCGTCGGTCGGGTCGGTCTCGGTCGCCGGGTCCGCGTCGGGCACGAACACGCCCTCGCCGACGTCGGTGTCCTCGTCCGGCGTGGTCACGCCGAGCTCGGTGCCGTCGAACAGGCCGTCGCCGTCGGTGTCCGGGTCGAGCGGGTCGACCTCGCCGTCGTCGACCGCGCCGTCGTGGTCGGCGTCCTCGTCGCCGTCGATCACGCCGTCGTCGTCGGTGTCCGCGTCGGTCGGGTCGGTCTCGGTCGCCGGGTCGGCGTCGGGCACGAACACGCCCTCGTCGAGGTCGGTGTCGTCGCCCTCGGGCGCGGTCAGCCCGACCTCGGTGCCGTCGTACAGCCCGTCGCCGTCGGTGTCGGGGTCGAGCGGATCGCTGCCGTGGACCCGCACCTCGTTGCCGTCGTGGATCCCGTCGTCGTCGGTGTCGTCGTCGAGCGGGTCGGTGCCGATCAAGACCTCCTCGCCGTCGAGCAGGCCGTCGCCGTCGCTGTCGAGGCCGACCTCGACGGTCACGGTCGCGGTCGACGTCGCGCCGGCGCCGTCCGACACCGTGTACGTGAACGTGACCGTGCCCTGGAACCCGGCCGCGGGCGTGAACGTCACGGTGCCGCCCGCGTCGATCACGACGGTGCCGCTCGCCGGCTGCGTCACCGCGATCACGGTGAGCGCGTCGCCGTCGACGTCGACGTCGTTGGCCACGACGTCGACGGTGACCGGCGTGTCGAGCGCGGTCCACGCGAGGTCGTCGACCGCGATGGGGTCGTCGTCGGCCGGCGTCACCGTCACGGTGACGGTCGCGGTCGACGGCTGACCGTCGGCGTCGGTGACCGTGTACGTGAACGTGTCGGTGCCGGTGAAGTCGGCCGCCGGGGTGTACGTGACCGTCCCGTCCGGGTTCACCGTCGCGACGCCCGCGCCGGGCGCGGAGGCGATCGTGACGACCACCGGGCCGTCGCCCAGGCCGGCGTCGTTGCCGAGCACGTCGATCGTGACGGCCTCGTCCTCGGCGACCGTGGCGACGTCGTCCGCCGCCGCGGGGGCGTCGTCGACCGGATCGACCGTCACCGTGACCGTCGCCGTGTCGAACCCGCCGTTGCCGTCGGACACCGTGTACGTGAACGTGTCGGTGCCGTGGAAGTCGGCGTCGGGCTGGTAGGTCAGGCCCGTGCCGCCGCCGGTGATCACCACCGTGCCGCTGCCCGGCTGGGTCACCGCCGTGATCGTCAGCGTCTCGCCGACGTCGGGCGCGGTCGAGTCGTTGGCCAGCACGTCGATCGCGGTCGCGGGGTCGTCCTCGTCGACCGTCGCCACGTCGTCGGCGGCGTCGGGCGGCGCGTTGCCCGGCTCGACCGTGACCGTGACCGTCGCCGTGTCGGTCCCGCCGTTGCCGTCCGACACCGTGTACGTGAACGTCGTGATCCCGGAGAAGCCCGCGGCAGGCTGGAACGTCAGCCCGGTGCCGCCGCCGGTGATGACCACCGTCCCGTTCGCCGGCTGCGTCACCGCCGTGATCGTCAGCGTCTCGCCGGTGTCCGGCGCGATCGAGTCGTTGGCCAGCACCGCGACCGCCGTCGCGCCCGCGTCCTCCGCCACCGTCGCCACGTCGTCGTTCGCCGTCGGGGTGTCGTTGACCGGCGTCACCGTGACGGTCACCGTCGCGGTGTCGGTCCCGCCGTTGCCGTCGGACACCGTGTACGTGAACGTCGTGACGCCGAAGAAGTCTGCGGCGGGCTGGAACGTCAGCCCGTTGCCGCCGCCGGTGATCACCACCGTCCCGTTCGCCGGCTGCGTCACCGCCGTGATCGTCAGCGTCTCGCCCGTCTCAGGCGCGATCGTGTCGTTGGCCAGCACCGCGATCGCCGTCGCGCCCGCGTCCTCCGCCACCGTCGCCACGTCGTCGTTCGCCGTCGGCGGATCGTTGACCGGCGTGACCGTGACCGTGACCGTCGCGGTGTCGGTCCCGCCGTTGCCGTCCGACACCGTGTACGTGAACGTCGTCGTGCCGGAGAAGTTCGCGGCCGGCTGGAACGTGAGCCCGGTCCCGCCGCCGGTGATCACCACCGTCCCGTTCGCCGGCTGCGTCACCGCCGTGATCGTCAGCGTCTCGCCCGTGTCCGGCGTGATCGTGTCGTTGGACAGCACCGCGATCGCCGTCGCCGCGGCGTCCTCGGCCACCGTCGCCGCGTCGTCGTTCGCCGTCGGCGGATCGTTGACCGGCGTGACGGTGGTGGTCGCGGTCGCGCTGTTGTTGCCCGCCGCCGGGTCCGTCGTCGCCGCCGCGACCGTCGCCGTCGACGACAGGCTGCCGCCGGCGCCGGGCGCGGTCACGCTCACGGTGATCGAGGGGGCGGCGCCGGGCGCGAGCGTGGCGCGCGTGCAGGTGACGACGCCCGCGGCGTGGCTGCACGACCACCCGGTCCCGGTCGCGCTGCCGAACGTCACGCCCGCCGGCAGGGTGTGGGTCACCGTCAAGGTCGACGCGTTGCTCGGCCCGCCGCTGGCGACGCCGATCGTGTACGTCAGCGCCGCGTCCTCGGCCACCGGATCGGGCGCGTCGGTCAGCGCGATCGAGAGGTCCGCCTGCGGCGTGAGCTGGGTCGTGTCGGTCGCGGTGTTGTTGGCGAGGGCCGTGTCGGTCACGCCCGACGGCGCGGTGACGGTCGCGGTGTTCGACAGCGTCCCGGTCGCGCTCGCGGCGATCGTCGCCGTGACGGTGTAGGTGACCGTCCCGCCCGGCGCGAGATCCGCGGTCGTCGCGAGGTTGCCGCTGCCGCTCGCCGCGCCGCACGCCGAGCCCGCGGTCGCCGCGCACGTCCAGCTCACGCCGGTGAGCGCGGCGGGGAACGTGTCCGCGACCTGGGCGCCGAACACCGGGACGGGATCGTCGTTGGTGTTGGTGACGGTGATCGTGTACGTGACGGTGGTGCCGGGGACGTCGGTCGGCTGGCCGTCGGTCACCGCGATCGCCAGATCCGCCGTCATGCACATCGGCATCGCGCCCACGGTGGCGTCGGGCTGCCCCGTCGCGCCGCGGGTCGCGCCGTTGCTCGGGAACTCGCTCAGCACGGCGCGGTTGGTCGTGCCGTTGGCGCCGCCCGCAGCGCTGCGCGTCGTCGTGCCGCCGGACAGCGCGATGAACCCGCCGCCGCCGCCGCCGCCCGGGCCCTCGGCCTCGTTGGTCGCCGCCAGGGTCTGGTTGCCGCCGGCGCCGCCGTTGGCCTCGACGGTGATCGCGCCGAGCGTGTTGGTGCGCAGGACGATCGTGCCGCCGGCGCCGCCGCCGCCGGGCGCGTCGCCGGGGTCACCGTTGGCGTTGCCGCCCGCCGCGCCGTTGGCGCGCACGGTGCCGGTCCCGGCGATCGCGTTCGCCATGACGAGGACGAGCCCGCCGCCCGCGCCGCCCGCGCCGGACACGCCGTTGTTGCCGTCGCCCGCGCCGCCGCCGCCGCCGAGGTAGAGCTTGCCGCCGGACGGGTCGTTCGCCACCGGGCGGCCGCCGAGCCCGCCGACCTCGCGGCGGCTGTCGCCGCCCCACGCCGCGTTGCCCGGCCCGACCGTGAGCGCGTCCTGGTTCGAGCCCGAGTAGGTGTAGCCGCCGCGGCCGCCGCCCGACGACGTCGTCCGCGCGTTGCCGTTGGCGATGTAGCCGGGATCGAGCGCCCACGCGGCCGCCCCGGTGACCGTCCCGTCCATCACGCCCTGCCCCGTCCACGTCGCGCCGCTGTTGCCGTTGGCGCCGCCGCCGCCGCCGGCGTTGTGGCCGTCGCCGCCGCCGCCGCCGTTGGCCGCGGCGCCGCGGGCATACCGGCCGTTGAACGTCGAGTCGTAGCGCGCGGCGTCGCCGGCGATGCCCTCGCCCTTCTCCGCGCCGTTGCCGTTGTTGTTCGACCGGTACGTCGTCGCGCCGTCGGTGGTCGTGTTGTCGGTGGCGCCGCCGCGGAAGCCGTCGCCGCTGGCGTCGATGCCGGCGCCGCCGATCGTCGCGGTGCCCTGGACGTGGACCGCGACGACGCCGCCGCGCGTGCCGTTCCACGGCGTCGGGACGATCGAGCCCGAGCCGGAGATCGTGAGGCTCGTCAGCTGCGGCACGCGCACCACCTGCGTGCGTCCCGCCGCGCCCGAGGTGTACGCGTTGCGCAGCCCGGTCTGGCACGTCGTGTCGATCGTGATCGTGTTGCCGGCGATCGAGCCGACCGTGACGAGCTCGTAGTTGCCGGCGTTGCCGAGCGATGTCACCGCGCCGTACGTCGCGTCGTTGGCGGTCGAGATCGTCGCGCCCTGCATCTGGACGACCATCAGCAGGTCACCGGCCGCAAGGTTGCCGAACGTCGCGCTGTTCAGGTCCGCGATCGCCCCGACGGTGAGCTGCGTCGCGCCCGCGGCGACGTCGGCGGAGAGCGTCGCGTACTGGTTCACGACGGTGTCGGCGGTGGTGACGGTGAGCGCGCCGTCCTGGCCGGTGAGCGACTGGGTCGAGGTGGCGGTGGAGGCCGTGCCCGGCGGCTCGGGCGTGACGAGGTCGTCGTCGGGCCCGGCGCACGCGGCGACGGACAGGGCGAGAGCGCAGGCGAGGATATGGCGCACGAAGGGACCCCTCTGCCCCGCAGGTGCCGGGGCCGGACGACGTTAGAGGTGCGGAAGCGGCCCGACGGGTAGCCGTCGGGTACCGAGACACCGTCCGCTCACCGGCTCCAGTCCGCCCGCGACGGCACGCCACGCAGCCGGTAGCCCAGGCCGTGGCGCGACTCGATCGGGTCGTCGATGCCTCCGCCGAGGAACGCGCGGCGGACCCGGCGGACGAGCTGCTTGACGTGCTCCTCGCTCGGCGAGCTCGTGTCCCACGACAGCCGGGCCAGCAGCTCGCCGGAGCGAATGAACCCGCGCACGGCGTCGGGCGCGTGGACCTCGGACTGCATGCGCTCGATCAGCAGGCGCACCAGCTCGAGCTGGATCACCGAGACGCGGATCTGCTTGCGCTCGACGCGGACGATGCCGCCGCCGCCGCCGCTCGGCTCCGCGACGTCGATGTCGAGGTCCGGCAGGCCGACCTGGGTGATGTCGTCGGGCAGGGCCGGCTCCGGCGGCAGCGACACGACCGCCTGCTGCGTGCCCGGCCGCACCGTGTCGACCGACAAGGGGTCGATGGTGGCGGTCTTCTTCGGCACGTGGGTGACGAAGATCAGGTCGACGTGGCTGATCGAGAGCACGTCGCCGTGGCCGATCGGGGCCTCGCCACGCACCGCCACGCCGTTGACCCACGTGCCGTTGGCCGAGCCCAGCTCGTGGACGATCCACCGCGCGGGGTCGTCGGTGGCGCGGAGCTGGGCGTGGCGCCGCGAGATCGAGCCGTCCAGCAGCGACACGCCCGGGCCCGGCAGCCCGCGGCCGAGCTCCGCGACGACGTCGACCGCGTGCGGTCGTCCCCACGGGTCGATCAGCGCCGCGACCGGCGCGTCGACGACGGACTGGATCTGGTCCGGCACGATCGCGGGCGCCTCCACGATCGGCTCGAGGCAGCGCGCGCACACCACGCCCACCTCGGGTGGGGAACGCCGGCAGACCGCGCACAGCTCGCCAGGCATGGGGGTGCCCCGAGAGTACCCGAGCCGGCGATCAGGGTGAACGCAGGGACGCCTCGAACGCCAGGATCGCGTCCCGGGTCGCCCGCTCGGGCCCGGCGCCCTCGTCCGCGCCGTCGAGGATCGCGCGCGCCGCCGCCGCGGCCGCCGCCGCGCGCGCGCGCTCGCCCTGCCACGCCAGCACCCGCGCCCGCCCCAGCTCGATCCGTGCCCGCTCGATCGGCGCCGGCTCGACCCCGACCGTGAGCGCCCGCTCGAACGACGCGAGGGCCTCGACGTGGCGTCCGAGCCCGAGCAGGTCCTCGCCGATGCCGACGTGGGCCCACACCAGGCACGCGCGCGCACCCTCGGCGTCGCAGGTCGCGAGCGCGGCGCGATCGGCCTCGAGCGCCCCCGCGAAGTCGCCCTGGGCGCGGCGCGCGATCGCGACCCCGTCGTGCAGGTAGCCGCGCGGGCCGTGCTGTCCGATCAGGCCGAGCAGGATCTGCTCGGCCTCCTCGGCGCGCCCGAGCTCGATCAGGACGTGGGCGCGGTTGCCCTCGGAGTTGTCGCGCAGCGTCCCGAGCACGCGGCGGGTGAGCGCGAGCGCGTCCTCGTAGTGGCCGAGCGCGTCGTCCCACCGCCCCTCCCAGTAGGCGACGTTGCCGAGCATGTCGTGGACGTTGGCGACGCGGAGATCGTCCTGACCGTACGCGGCGACCAGCTGGTCCCGGGCGCGCGCGCACGTCCCGGCCGCGCGCGCCGCGGCGCCGCTGCGCTCGAGCGCCTTGCACAGGTGCAGCTCCACCTGCGCCTCGCGCCCGGCGTCGCCGCCGCTGGCGACGATCGCGCCGCGCGCCGCCGCGGCCATCCACTCGGCCAGCGGCAGGTCGCCCTCGTAGCCGGCGAGCTCGACCGCCGCGATCAGCGCGTCGGCGCGGGCGTCGCCGACGTCGTCGGACATCGCCATCGCGACCGCCTGCTGTAGCGCGGGGCGCGCCTCGGCGTGATCACCGAGGTAGAGCAGCCGCGCCTGCTCGAGCCGCGCGTGGAGCAGGACGTGCGCGAGGCCCTCGGCCGCGGCGACGGCGGCGACCTCGCGCAGCGCCTGCCGGGGCCCGTCGAGCCGGCCCGCCCAGACCTCGGCCGAGGCGTCGGCGATCCGTCGCTCGAGGTCCGCCGCGCGCGCGACCTCGGCCGGCGCGACCGGGGCGTCCGCGAGGCGGGCGCAGTCGGCGGGCTCGGGCAGCCGCTGCGCGACCTCGACCATCCGCCCCGCCGCCGCGTCGTCGCCGCCCTCGACGAGCCGGAGGAACGCGTCGACGCGGTGTCGCTGCACGTCGAGGCACGCCGCGCGCGCCGCGGCCGCCGCGGCCCCCGCCGCGTCGTCGCGGCACGCCGCGTCGCGCTCGTCACGCCATCGCCGGCTCCACACGTCGAGCCGCGGCGCCGCGGCCGCGAGCTGCTGCGGCCCACCCGCGCGTGGTGCGAGCACGGCCGCGATCGCGTCGCGCCGCGCCGGCGACCACGTCGGCGCGATCGCCGCCGCCCCGACGTCGCACGCCGCCGCGTCGGTGCCCGCCGTGCCCGCCGCGCCGACGACGAGCGCGACCGCCAGGCCGAGCCCACCGGCGGCGGCGAGCGCGCCGGCGAGGCGCCACCGCGACGGCGGCGGCGAGGCGATCGCGTGCAGCGCCGCGACCACCGGGCGCATCGACGGCCACCGCGCCGCCGGATCGGCGGCGAGCCCGCGCGCGACGATCCGGCGGATCGCGTCGGGCAGCGCGTCGGGCGGCGGCGCGCCCGGCGGCAGGCGCGCGCCCGTCACGGCCTCGACCAGCGCGAGGCAGAACGCGTACTGATCCGACGCCGCCGTCGCGCGCCGGCCGGCGCGCTGCTCGGGCGCCATGTACGCGGGCGTGCCGGCGACCGCGCGCGTCGCGATCGACCGCAGGTCGACGCCGGCCACCGCCGCGCCGCGCGCCGCCGCGCCGCGCGCCCCGCCGTCGCGCGCCAGGCCGAAGTCCGACACGCGCGTCCGGCCGTCGCGCCCGACGAGCACGTTGTCCGGCTTGAAGTCGCGGTGGACGACGCCGACCTCGTGCGCCGCGGCCAGCCCCTCGCCCGCCTGCGCGAACGCGGCGGCGACCTCGCGGAGCGCGCGCGGGCGCTCGGCCAGCCACGCGCGCAGGGTCGGCCCGTCGATCCGCTCCATCGCGATGAACACGTCGTCACCGTCGGCGCCGACGTCGTGGATCGCGACGACGTACGGGCTCGACACGCGGGCCAGCGCGCGCGCCTCGTCGCGCAGCCGGGCGCCGAGCGCGGCGGCGTCGTCGACCGCGCGATCCGGGCGCACGACCTTGAGCGCGACCGCGCGCTCGAGCTCGGTGTCGCGCGCCTCGTAGACCACGCCCATCGCGCCGGCGCCGAGGACGCCGACGATCTCGTAGCGCCCGAGCCGGTCGCCGGCGGCGTGGCCGCGCGGCGCGGGCGCGGCGTGCGCGCCGGCGACGACCGCGAAGCACGCCTCGCACCCGTCGACGTGCTCGAGCAGCGCGGCGCGCTCGTCGTCGGCGACCTCGCCGTCGATCAGGCGCGCGAGCGCGTCGTCATCGGGGCACGCCATCGCCCACCGCGGCCACGCTGATCGACTGCAGCGCCGACAGGCTGAGGTCGAGCCGGCTGCACAGCTCCTCGCACAGGCTCTCGACCTCGCGCGCGTCGACGCCGTCGACCTGCGCGCGCACCGCGTCGACCGCGGCGGCGAGCAGCCGGTCGCGCGCCGCGGTCAGCCACCGCGACACGGTCGACTTGTGCACGCCGTAGGTGAGGCCGATCCGGTCGAGCGCGAGCCCCTCGACGTAGTGCAGCCGCAGCAGCGTGCGCTCGCGCGGAGGCAGCGCGCGCATCGCCGCGCCGAGCGCGTCGCGCAGCACCTGGCCCCACCGCTGGTCGAGCAGCAGCCGCTCCGGCGGGATCTCCGTCGGCGGCGTCGCGTCGTCGACCGCGTCGCCCGCCGGCGGCGGCGCGCGCCGCTCGCCGCGCCGCAGGTTGGCGTGCAGCCGCAGCGCCGTGACCTTGAGCCACGACAGCAGCGACCCGCCGCCGGCGTAGCTGGCCAGGCGCGGCGGCGCGTCCCCGTCGCCGACGAGCACGCGGACGCGCACCTGCTGGATCACCTCGTCGACCACCGCGCGGTCGTGCTCGGCGCGCCCCAGGATCCCGCGCAAGGGCGCGATCATCGCGCGCTCGAACGCCGCCAGCGCCGCGGCGTCGCCGGCCTCGCACGCGATCGCCAGGTAGAGATCCGCCGGCCGCACCGGCGCGCCGGCCGGCGCCCGCGCCGCCCGCGCCGCGAACACCTCGGGCGCGACCTCGACGCCCGGCCACGCGGCGCGCGCGTCCTGGTACACGGCGTCTGCGGGCGGGGTGTCCACGCCCGATCACGCTATCACGACCGTCGTGATCCTGAGCAGTTGCATGATTTCGAGCCCGGGACGTGCAACGGATCGTCGGGCCGGTGTCCTTCGCGCGGCGGTCGAATCCACCCCGCCGATGGAGCCCTGATGACCTCGTTCGCTCGCCTGTCCAGACTCGCCTCGCTGTCGCTGATCTCCGCGCTCGCCGCGTGCGGCGGCGCCGCCGCCTCGTCGGGCGGCACCGGCCCCGCGCCCGTCGCGGCGACCAACACCTCGATCGCCGCCGCGCGCGCGCTCGCCGTCGGCGAGTCGGTCGACGTCGCGCTGCCGTGCGACGGCGCGCTCTACTTCGGCCCGTTCGACTTCACCGCGGAGCCGCAGACCGTGCGGATCGCGACGGTGGCGCGCTCCAGCGACGGCGCCCAGATCTGCGGCGGCGGCGCCTGGGTCGACGGCGCCGAAACGTTCTCCGCCGCGGCAGGCACCGGCTGCATCGAGGACGCGAGCGCGGCCGAGATGGAGAGCGCCTACGAGTACTTCCCGTCATCGGGCGGCAACGCGATCAACCCCGTCTACCTCAAGCTCGAGATCGCCGACCCGCGCCCCGAGACCTGCCCGCCGACCCAGCTCGTCACGCTGACGCGGACGGAGTAGGCGTCACGGCGCGTCCTCGCACGGCCCGTCGCACGGCACCAGCACGAACGTGCCGAGGTCGGTGAGCTCGCCGCGCCCGGCGATCACGACACCGGCGCGGACCTCGGCGCGCGCGACGATCTCGCTCGTCGTCGAACTGCTCGCCCGCGCCGCGACCGTGTAGGTCCCGGCCGGCACGACGGTGAACGGCTCGGTCATGCCACGCGCGCACGCCGCCCCGAGCCCCAGCCACCAGTCCCCCGTCAGCTGGAGGTTCACGCCGTCGGCCCCGAGGCTGGCGCAGTCGACGCCCGCGGGGAACGTCCACGTCGCGAGGACCAGCCCCTCGTCGATCAGGAACTCGACCCAGGCGGGCGCGGTGACGCCGTCGCGCAGGTCGACCTCGATGGGCAACGCGCGGCCGACGAGCTCGCCGTCTTCGGTGCGGAGCTCCGCGGTGACGGCGTGGCGCGCGCGGGCCAGATCCGCGATCCGGCCCTCTCCCTCGGCGCAGTCGAGCTCCTCGGTGACCACCTCGCCGTCCGCGCCGTCCGCGCCGTCCGCGCCGTCCAACGGGGTTGCGGTGACGTGGACGATCGCGCCGCCGTCCTCGCACGACTGCGGCCACGCGAGCACCACGTCCGGGAGCTCGGGGTCGGGGTCGATGTGCATGCAGCCAGCGGCGAGCAGCGCGAGCAGCCCGCCCACCTTCACGATCAGCTCACTCATGGGGGATCAGCTCCACGCCGACGGTGGGGAGGATCGGGAGGCCGACCTGATCCTTGTACTCCCACGTCTGCCCCGGCCCGGGCTCCGCGTCGAAGGCCCGCGCGCGCCACTCGACGTTGCGGTGGTTCGTGGCGTTGATGATGTCGAAGAACAGCGAGACGGTCCCCCACGGCCGGCGCCACGCGCGGTCGACGCGGAGGTCGACCTGCCAGAACGTCGGCAGCCGCGTCAGCGGCGCGTCGTCGAGCGAGTCCGCCGGCGGCTCGACCGGCGTGCCCTCGGGCCACAGCCGCGCCGGGTTGCCCGACACGGCTGTGACCCGCACGCCGACGTTCCACCGTCGCGCGGTCGTCGCGACGACGAGGTTGAGCCGCTGCGGCTGATCGAGCCCGTACGGGGTCCACGTGTCGTCCGGCGCGGCGCCGCGGCGCTTCGCGCGGGACCAGGCGTAGTTCGCCAGGACGCGGAGCCGATCGGTGGTGTAGCGCACCGACAGCTCGGCGCCGTAGCTGCGCTGCCCTCCGTCGTTGACCTGGTTGCCGTAGAACCCGAACTGCTCCTCGACCAGCTCGCGGAACACCACGTCCTGCAGCGAGGGCGGCGAGGCCATCCCCTCGGCGTCCGGCGCGTCGATCAGCGTGCGCCGGCCCTCGTGCCAGAACGCGACGACGCCGGTCTCCAGCGCAGGCGTCGCCTGCCACTCCACCGCGAGCGTCGTCTGATCGACGTACGAGCTGGCGGCGGCGAGGTTGTCCGAGAACTGGTCGAAGTGCGCGGCCGACGGCGGCTGGTGGAACCGCCCCACCGACGCGCGCAGCGTCGTGGCGTCGGACAGCGCGACGTGCGCGTTGAGCCGCGGATCGAGCGCGGTCTGGTTGCCGAGGCCGAACCGCTCGAGCCGCAGGCCCGGGCGCACCGACACGCGGTCGCCGAACCAGTGGCGGCGCGCCTCGACCCACAGCGCCGCGTCGCCCCACCGCACGGTGTTGCGCGGCAGCGGGAAGTCCGCGGCGCCGCCACCATCGACGGAGGTCCCCTCGGTGCGACCGAGGTAGCCCCCCGCGACGTCGACCCCCGCGCGGACGAACCCGCCGGGGTCGTCGCGCAGCCACTCGCCGCGCGCGCCCACCAGGTACCAGCGGCGGCGGATCCGCAGCTCGTCGGCGGCGGAGCTCCCGCGGTTCAGCGACAGCAGGTTGGTCCCGACGAACGGCGCCGCGTGGACCGTCGTCCGGCCGGCGCGGCGGCGATAGTCGGCGCCGAGGCGGACGAACCCGAGGTTCATCGCGACGTGGTCCATCGACTCCGACTCCTCGCCACCCGGCATCGCGGCGTCCTCGTCGTTGGCGAGGCGATCGAGCGAGCCGAGCGCGTAGGCCGCGAGCTCGCCGGACGCCGGCGTGCCCCACACCGCACGCGCCTGCCCGTCGAGGTAGCTCGGCAGCGCGGTGTCGGCGTCGACGAACGGCCGCAGCAGCGCGTCGAAGTACGAGCGACGCACGCCGGCGAGGAACGCGCCGCCGCGGCCGAGCGGCCCCTCGGCGGTCGCCGAGCTGTGCAGCAGGCTGACCTCGCCGGCGACGCGGACGCGATCCCGGCGCGGGCGCCGCGTCACCAGCTCGATCACGCCGCCCTGGGTGCGACCGCGCGACACGTCGAAGCCGCTGGGCGTCACGCGCAGCTCCTCGAGCAGCGCGGTCGGGAACACCGCCGTGATGCCCCCGAAGTGGAACGAGATCGGGATCTCGACGCCGTCGACGAACACGCTGGTGTCGCGCGGCGACATCCCGCGCAGCACCAGGCCACCGAACGAGTACGGGATCCGCGCCGCCGCCGGCAGGGTCGTCACGGCGCGCAGCGCGTCGTTCATCGCGCCGGGCGTGCGGCGGATCTCGTCCGCCGTCAGGCGGTACTCGGTCGGCGTCGTCTGCTCCGGCGCGGCGCCGACGATCTCGATCACCTCGCCCTCGGCCGCGTCGAGCGTGATCACGACGCCCTCGCCGGCGCGCGCGATCACCGGCTCGTGGCCGTCGGCGACGACGAGCAGCTCGCCGCCGGCGTCGATGACGAACCGTCCGTCGGCGTCGGTCGTCGCCGAGCGGTCACCGGAGATGACCGTGGCCCCGGCCACCGGCCGGCCGGCCGCATCGACGACGCGACCGGCGGACGATCGCGGCTCGGCGTGGGTCCGCGCCACCAGGGCGCAGCAGGTCAACAAGGAGAGGGCTGCGAGTCGCACGCCTGCAACGTGCGCCGAGCGCCCGCGCGGGTCGACGCACAACTCCGCACGGAGGCGGAACAGAGCGGCGAACCGCGTGCCTCAGAGGAGTCGGCTCAGCGGATCCCCGCCGGCGGCCGCGCGAAGCCCGGGTCGCCGGGGAACGGGTCCGCGGTCTCGCGCTTGTGCAGTTCCTCGGGATCGACCTCGGGCTGGACGAGGATGCCGAGCGCGGCGAGGCCGGCGGCGTCGTTGTAGCGCAGCTCCGCGGTCGCCGCGGGCGCGTCGCTGGCGCGCACGAACCGGGTCCAGCTCGCCGCCGAGTGGCGCTGCTCGCCGTACTCGGTGCCGAGGCCGGGGCGCTTCTGCTTCTTCTCGCCGCAGCAGTCGCGCTCCGGCGGCGGCTGGTGCTGCGGCCGCACGGTCGTCCCGACGTAGCCGCCGCTCGGCATGTCCTCGGCCTCGCCCGCCGCGTCGGCGGTAGCGCCGCCGCCGCTGCCGCCCGCCGGGCGCCGCGCCGCGCGGCCGCCGCCACCCTCGTCGCGGGTGGTCACGCGCGTGTCGTCGCCACCCGACTTGTCGGCCGAGCCGCGGCGGTAGTAGTCGCCGTCGTCACCGTCGTAGGGCGGCGGCGGCGGCGCCTCGTCGACGATGATCTGCTGCGGCGCGGTCTCCTCGAAGATCGCCACCGCGATCACGCCGACGTTGCGCGCCTTGCCCTTCCTCGCCGCGTACGACTGCCCGACCGACGAGAACCGGAACGTCGCGACCTCGCTCGTCGAGGTGCGGAAGCCCTCGATCCGCAGCTCGCCGTGCGGCTGCACGACGTAGCCGCGCTTGCGCAGGTCGCCCGGCTCGCCGTCGATCACGTCGAGCCCGTCGACCGTGACCACCGCCTCGACGCGGGCGTCGGTCGGGTTGGTGACGCGGATGATGTAGCGGTCGCCGGCCTCGCCCTGGACGTAGAACCGGCCCTGCTGATCGAACGTCGGCAGCGCGCCGCCGTGCTCGCCGATCACCTCGACCGTGTACGGGCCGAGCGCGGCCGGGGCGGGCGCGTCGTCGACCGCGATCGCGGCGCCGGCGCCGGCGCGGTCCGAGTAGGCCTGCGAGCAGGCGGCGAGGCTGGCGAAGGCGACGGCTCCGAGGACGCGGCGCAGGGTTCGCGACATGCCCGATTCGACGGGCGAGGCGCCCGGATGATCTAACGAGAATGTGTATAGTGCGCGCCATGGCGACCGCGAAGAAGGCCCCGGCGAAACCGGCCAAGCCCTCGAAATCAGCGAAGTCTGCACCCGCCAAGCCGGCCCGCAAGCCCGACGGCAAGCCGGCCGCGAAGCCGACCAACGGCAAGGCGGCGAAGCGCCCGGCCCCGGACCGCGACGCGCTGCACCCCGACCCGAGCCTGTTCGCCCCCCTCACTCCCGGCGAGAACGCCGACGCCCTGCGCACCCTCATCGAGGACCGCCGGGTCGGCAACATGGCCAAGGTCGGGCGCTACCGAGTGATCGCGACCGAGCCGCTCGTGGTCAAGCCGCCGCACTGGATGGCCGGCCACCGCCTCGCCCGGGTCGTGGTCTACGACTACGCGGCGGACCGCTGCGTCGACGCCACGGTGGACCTCGACGCAGGCATCGTCGCCCACCTCGATCTCTCCAAGTCGCAGCCGATGCTGTCGCGCGAGGAAGAGGCCGCGGCGATCGGCATCGCGATCGCCGACGACCGCGTCCGCGGCAAGCTCTCGCTCGGCGACGAGCCGATGTCGGCGATGCACTACTGGGGCCGCCGCGAGAGCGATCTCGCGTACGCGCGCCGCAGCGCCGCGGTGATCTTCGGCCGGCCGGGCGCCGCGCCGTCGCTGGTCGCCGTGGTCGACCTCCTCGACAACCTGGTCACCGACGTGGTGCCCGCGTCGCAGTGGTGAGCGAGGCCAACATGAGCAACGTCATCGAGCAGGCGAACTGGAAGTTCCACTGGCGCGTCACCGAGTCGGCCGGCGTGATGATCTACCTGGCCGAGTACCGCGGCCGGCGCGTGCTGTGGGAGGGCTCGCTGCCCTACGTCACGGTCGACCACCAGCGCAGCAACCTCGACGTCGAGGACACCGCCGGCGAGCCGCACGGCCCGTGGTGGATGCCGCTGGGCGCGCGCACGCTGAGCGGCAACCCGCGGATCCAGGCGTTCCACGGCGGCGTCGAGCTGACCGCGTCGTTCACCGCCGGGCCCTACCACTACGTGCAGATGTGGCGGTTCCACGACGACGGCCGGCTGTGCCCGTGGCTGACGCTCTACGGCAGCGGCCTCCACGAGCAGCACACCTACCACCCGCACTGGCGGTTCGACTTCGACGTCGACGGCGCGCGCGACGACGCGATGGAGCACTTCGAGGACGGCCGGTGGCAGCGCGTGACGGAGGAGGGCTGGTTCCCGTACACCGGCGAGGCCGACGAGAACGGCCACGTGTGGCGCCAGGTCGACTTCGGCTCGGGCTGCGCGGTCAACCTCCGCCCGCACACGTGGGACGACGCCGAGCTGTTCGCGGTGCGCTACCACGACGGCGAGTGGGCGCCGTTCTCGCCGCGCAGCAAGGCCGGCGAGCAGCCGTTCCCCGCGGCGTACATCGGCAACGAGGCGCTCGACGGCCAGGACGTGACGCTGTGGTACGTCGCGCACGTCCACTTCGATCAGTCGTTCCCGTACACGGCCGGGCCGTGGATCAAGCTCGAAGGGTTCGACGGCCGGCGCTAGGCCAGCGCTAGCGCGCGGCACGAGGCTTGCTCTACTGCGGGCCGATGCGGCTCGCCTTCAAGCTCGCGCTCGCGGTGACGTGCGCGATCCTCGCGGTCCTCGCGACGAACTCGTTCATCCTGGTCCAGCGCGAGCTGGCGCTGATCGATGACGACATGCGCCGCGACGGCCGCGTGTTCGGCCACGCGCTCGCCGGCGCGGTCGAGCGGATCTGGAGCCAGATCGGCGAGCCGGAGGCGATCGACGTCGTCGAGGACGCCAACGCGCGCGAGACGCACATGCGGGTCCGGTGGGTCCGGCTCGACGCCCCGCCGGGCGACCCGCAGGCGCCCGAGGTCCCGGGCGTGGAGGTCCCGCTCGACGACGCCGTCGCCGTGGTGCACCGGTTGCCCGGGGACGAGGTCGAGTCGCTGTACACGTACTTCCCGGTCCGCGGCCCGACCGACGCGCGGGTCGCGATCGAGCTCCACGAGTCGCTCGCCGCCGAGCACGCGCACATCCGCGAGACGGTGCTGCACGCCTCGATCGCGACGACGACGCTGGTGGTGCTCAGCGGCCTGCTCACCCTCGGCCTCGGCGTGCTGTTCGTCGGCCGGCCGGTGCGCCGGCTCGTCGAGCACGCGCGCGGCGTCGGGCAGGGCGACCTGGACCGCCGCCTCGACCCGCGCCAGCGCGACGAGCTCGGCGCGCTCGCGCGCGAGATGAACGCGATGACCGAGCGCCTCGCGGCGGCGCGCGACCGGCTCGAGGAGGCGACCGCCGCGCGCGTCGCCGCGGTGGAGCAGCTGCGGCGGGCCGACCGGCTCGCGACCGTGGGCAAGCTGTCCGCCGGGATCGCGCACGAGGTCGGCACCCCGCTCAACGTGATCACGGGGTACGCGCAGCTGATCGCGGACGACGCGCCGGCGGCGACCGCGGCGCACGCGCAGGTGATCGCCGCCCAGGCGCGGCGCGTCGCCGAGATCGTCCGGCAGCTGCTCGGCTTCGCCCGGCAGCGCCCGGCCCAGATCGAGCGCCACGACCTGGCGGGGGCCGCGGCCAGCGTCGCCTCGCTGCTCGCGACGATCGCGCAGAAGCGCGGCGTCGAGATCACCTGCGTCGCCGACGGCGGGCCGGTGTGGGCGATGTTCGATCCGTCCCAGCTCCAGCAGGTCATGACGAACCTCGTGGTCAACGCGGTCCACGCCAGCCCCACGGGCGCGACGGTCGAGCTGCACGCCGACCTCCGCCCCGCGACCCCGCCGCCGGCGCACGGCGGCCCGACCGGCACGTACGCGTGCCTGCGCGTCACCGACCGCGGCGCGGGCATCGCCCCCGACGTGCTCCCGCGGATCTTCGACCCGTTCTTCACGACCAAGGACGTCGGCGAGGGCACCGGGCTTGGCCTGTCCGTCGCCCATGGCATCATCCAGGAGCACGGCGGCTGGATCGAGGTGTCGTCCGAGGTCGGCCGCGGGACGTGCTTCCAGGTGTTCCTTCGCCCCGAGGTGACGTGACCGCGCCGCCGAGCCGGATCTTGATCGTCGACGACGACGCCGCGATGTGCGCGATGCTGCGCACCAGCCTCGAGCGCCGGGGCTACGCCGTCGAGACGCGCGGCGGCGCGGCGGAGGCCGCGGACGCGCTGCGCGGCGGCGACGTCGACGTGGTCGTCACCGACCTCCACATGCGCGGCACCGACGGCCTCGCGCTGTGCCAGCGCGTCGTCGCCGACCACCCGAACGTCCCGGTCCTCGTGATCACCGCGTTCGGCAGCCTCGACGCGGCGATCGGAGCGATCCGCGCGGGCGCCTACGACTTCCTGCCCAAGCCGTTCGAGCTCGACGCGCTGGTGGTGGCGCTCGACCGCGCGCTCCAGCACCGCGCGCTGCGCGTCGAGGTGGCCCGGCTGCGCCGCGCGGTCGGCGAGGCGCGGCGGTTCGACGAGCTGATCGGCGACAGCCCGGCGATGCGCCGCGTCTACGACCTGATCGAGCGCCTCGGCGACTCCGACGCGACCGTGCTGATCACCGGCGAGAGCGGCACCGGCAAGGAGCTGGTCGCGCGGGCGCTGCACCGGCGCAGCCGCCGCGGCAACGGGCCGTTCGTCGCGATCAACTGCGCCGCGCTCCCCGAGCCGCTGCTCGAGAGCGAGCTGTTCGGCCACGTCCGCGGGGCGTTCACCGACGCGCGCACGCCGCGCGCCGGGCTGTTCGCCCAGGCCAACGGCGGCACGCTGCTGCTCGACGAGATCGGCGAGCTCCCGCTGCCGCTGCAGGCCAAGCTGCTGCGCGCGCTCCAGGAGCGGACGATCCGGCCGATCGGCAGCGACGCCGAGGTCCCGTTCGACGCGCGGATCATCGCGGCGACGAACCTCGACCTCGACCAGGCGGTCGCCGAGCGCCGGTTCCGCGACGACCTCTACTACCGGATCAACGTCGTGCACCTCGAGCTCCCGCCGCTGCGCGCGCGTGGCAACGACGTCCTGCTGCTCGCGCAGGCGTTCGTCGAGCGCGCCGCCGCCGTCGCCGGCAAGCGCGTCACCGGGCTCGACGCGACCGCCGCCGCCAGGCTGCTGTCGTACGGGTGGCCCGGCAACGTCCGCGAGCTCCACAACTGCGTCGAGCGCGCGGTCGCGCTCGCGCAGCACGACCAGATCGTCCCCGACGATCTGCCGGACCGGATCCGCAACCACCAGCCGCTGCAGCTCCCGCTCGTCGGGGACGACCCGGCCGAGCTGGTCCCGATGGAGGAGGTCGAGCGGCGGTACATCCTCCGCGTCCTCGCCGCGGTCGGCGGCAACAAGAAGGAAGCCGCCCGGATCCTCGGGTTCGATCGCACGACGCTGTACCGCAAGCTCGAGCGCCACGGCTCGTCCACGCCCTGACGGGCTCGGGCGCGCCGGGTGTCGCGCCGTGTCGTGCGGCGTTCTGCAACACGTCGCAGGACGCCGCACGGGGGCGTGCCACGGGCGCGCGCCAGGCGCGCGCCGGCCGGCACGAGGGTTGCTCTGCTGTGCCGCGGCGCCGTGTGGCGTCGTCGCAAGGAGCGAGCATGACCCGTCCCGAGCCGCGCGATCTCCGAGGTTCCACGATGTACGAGCTGGCGTCGTCGTCGCGCGCCTCGCTGGTGCTGCTCGCCGAGGACGACGACGCGTTCCGCGCGCTGCTGGCGAGCGCGCTGCGTCGCGACGGGTTCGACGTCGTCGAGGCGCGCACCGGGCGCGAGCTGCTCCGGCAGGTCGCGTCGCGCCACCAGGCCGGCGTCGCGCCGTTCGACCTGATCATCAGCGACATCCGGATGCCCCAGATGACCGGGCTCGACGCGCTCGCCGGCCTGCGCGCCGCCGACTGGCGGACCCCGGTCATCTTGATCACCGCGTTCGGGGACGACGACGCGCGCGCCCAGGCCGCGCGGCTCGGCGCCCGGGCGCTGTTCTCCAAGCCGTTCGACCTGTGCGACCTGCGGACGGTCGCGCAGATGCTCGCCTGACCGTCACCCGCCGCACGCGGCCAGCGCCAAGGAGTCCCCGATGCGAACCCTGTCGATCACCCTCGCCGTCACCCTCGCCGTCCCGCTCGTCGCGACCGGCTGCAAGAAGTCGAGCCAGGCGCGCGAGACGACCGTGTCGACCAGCCGCGACCAGCCGCGCGGCGCGGCCACGTCCGCAGCCGCCACGCCGCGCCAGGAGCGGGCGCAGGGCGAGGTCCGGGCCGCGCTGCTCGAGCTGCAGCGGGTCCACTTCGCCTACGACGCCGCGACGCTGCTGCCCGCGGCGCGCGAGGCGCTCGCCCGCGCCGCCGACGGGCTCGCCGCCCACCCCGACGTGCACATCCACGTCGAGGGCCACACCGACGCGCGCGGGACCGACGAGTACAACCTCGCGCTCGGCGACCGCCGCGCCCGCGCCGTCATCGACTACCTCGTGGCGCTCGGCGTCGACCGGGCGAGGCTGCATCCAATCTCGCTCGGCGAGGAGCGCCCGGCGCGCGACCGGGACGACGCGATGGCGTGGGCGGAGAACCGCCGCGCCGAGTTCCGGCTGATGCGCGGCGACGTCGAGCTGGTGCTGCAGCCGGGGACCGCGTTCGACGACGCCGGCGATCCCGTCGCCCACGGAGGTGAGCCGTGATGACCGGGACCGTCGTGCTGGCCGAGGACGACCCCGCGATGTGCGAGCTGCTCGAGCTCGCGACGCGGCGCGCCGGCCGCTACGCGATCCGCTGCTCGAGCGGCGCGCAGCTGCTCGCGCAGCTCGAGCAGTCGCGCGACCTGCGCGCGCTGCCGTCGCTGGTGGTGTCCGACAACCGGATGCCGGGGATGGCGGGGATCGACGTCGCGCACCGCGTCCGCGACTGGTCGTGGTCCGTGCCGTTCCTGCTGGTGACGGCGTTCCCCGACGACGCGCTGCGGGCCGAGGCCGCCCGCGCCGGCGTGTGCGAGGTGCTGTCCAAGCCGGTGTCGGTCGCCGAGCTCGTCGAGGCGATCCGGCGTCACGCCCGGACGCCGCCGTGCCCCGACTGCGGCGCGCCCCGCACCGCCGCGCGGTGCGAGGAGTGCGACCCGACCAACCCGCGCGGCCTCGGCCTGCCGGACGCGCTGATGGTCGACCTCGGCGGCAGCGACTGACGCGCCGGAGCCGCGAGCCCGGCGCGTCAGCTCGCCGGCGACGCGCGCGCCCGCTCGATCGCCTCGACCATCGGGACGTAGATCGCCTCGGCGTGGGCGGGGCACTCGCGCGCGAGCCGCCGCGTCTTGAGGTACGTCGACACCACGAGCTGGCCGCCGAGCGCGCCGGGGATGATCGCCTCCCACCGCGCGCCCTCGAGCGCGACCGCCCACACCGCGACGGCGACGCCGGCGAGCGCGAGCGCGAGCAGCGGCAGGCGCCGCGCGAGCGCCTCGGCCTCGGCGCGGAACCGCTCGTTGAACGCCGAGCGCGCGTGCGAGACGCGCTGCGCGGTCGGCCAGTCGCCGGCCGCGGCCGCGTCGTGCGCGGCGGCCAGGCACCGCATGTAGATCGCGTGCGGGCCGGCGGCGAGCAGCTTGCGCGCGCGCGGCGCGTTGCCGGCGGCGTACAGCTTGCGGAGCTGCGTGTCGAGCACCTGCATGCTGACGTGGCCGCGCATCCCGACGAACCACGGCCAGGCCGCTGCCACGACCGCGACGCCTCCGCCGACGAGCGCGTAGAGCAGCGGGGTCACGTCATCTCATCTGGATCTGGCCGCGACTCGTCTCGACGTCGTCACGCCGCGACGCCGTGGCACTTCTTGTACTTCTTGCCGCTGCCGCACGGGCACGGCTCGTTGCGCCCGGGCGGCTCCTCCTGGTGCTTGATCGTGCCCTGCCGCTCGCCGGGGCGGCGGCCGTCGAGCGCGGCGTCGAACGCCTCGATCACGACCTGGGTCGGGCGGAAGATCAGCGCCGCGGTCTCCTCCGCCATCGCCTTCTCGCGCACGTCCTCCTCGATCAGCTCGACCAGCTTGGCGTAGATGTGCGGCTGCGTCGCCGCCAGCCGCGGCGAGTAGCGCTCGTGGACCGCCTTGTCGGCGATGCCCTCGACCGAGCCGAGCGCGCCGGTCACCACGGCCTCGGCCTCCGCCAGGTTCTTCTGGGTGATCCGCGGCAGCGTGGCCTCCCACGACCGATCGAACATCGCCCACACCAGCGTCGCGTAGAACACCGACGCCTCGCCGACGGTGTCGCCGTGGTCGGTGCGCAGCGTCGCCGCGTACTGGAGCAGGAACGGCTGCTCCTTTTGCAGCCGCTGGGCGAGCTTGCCCATCGCCTTCTTGTCGCCGCGCTGATCCAGGCGGGTGAAGGAGGCGATCGTGCGCTCGACGTGATCCGGTTCGACTACCGCGGGCATGAGGGCTGAAGTCTCGACGGGCGGCGGCGGCGCGTCAAGACCGCCCCGGCCACCAGTACGGCCAGGACGATCGAGCCCGCTCCCGGACCGCCGGTCGCCGAGCAGCACCCGGAGGTCAGGCCGCCGCCGTCGTCATCCTCGTCACAGCCCTCGGCATGCGGGCACGCCAGCTCGCCCGGCTCGACCGCGAGCGCGCCGAGCGCGCGCCGCATCAGCTCGGTGCGCGCCTCGGCGGTCGAGACGGTCTCGATCGGGAACCCGAGCACCAGGCTGCGGCCGGCGACCGGGTCGACCGCGACCACGCCGGCGCCGGCGCCGGTGTCGTAGGCCAGCGCGACCGCGCCGGCGCCCGCGGCGTCGAGCGCGTCGGCCGCGTCGGCGTCGTAGCCGCCCGGGCCGTCGTCGGCGAAGTCGAGCGCGAGCCCCTCGAACGCGGCGCCCGAGGCGCCCGGGACGCCGGCCACCGCGTAGGTCCCGGCGTCGTCCGCGACCAGCGCGACGCCGAGCCGCGCCAGCAGCGCGGCCGCGTCGCCCGCGCCGGCCGCGAGCGCGCGCGCGACGTCGGTGCCGCTGACGATCAGCGCGCCGCCGCCGTCGAGGTAGGCCGCGACCGCCGCGCGATCGCCCTCGGTCAGCGGCTCGAGCTCCTCGCCGGCGAGCCAGCTCACCGCGGCGTAGCCGTCGAGCGCGACCGCGCCGCGCCGGACCGCCTCGGCGGTGACGACGTCGAACGCGTAGCCGGCGCCGTGCGCCGCCAGGCCGTGGCGCGCGCCGTGGCTCTCGTCGTTGATCCGGTCCTCGTAGGCGCGCTCGACGTTGCCGAGCGAGGCGAAGCTCAGATCCTCGTCGAACAGCATCGCGCCGTCGATCCGGGTGAACCCGGCGACGACGAGCACGACGGTGCGGCCCCACGACGGCGCCGCGCCGACCACCGGCGACGGCCGCGACTCGCCGCCGGCGTTGGTCGCGGTGACGCGCGCGAACACCGGGCCGCCGCCGGCGAGCCGCGGGTCGTCCGCCGCGATCGTCAAGGAGGTCCCGTCGACGGCGACGCCGTCGTCGAACGCCCGGCCGTCGCGCGACAGGTAGACGCGGTAGCCGGTCGCGGGGTCGCCGCCCGCCGGGTCGACGTCGGGCGCGTCCCACGCGACGACCAGGCCGTCGCTCGCCGGGTCCTGGGTCATCCGCGCCGCCGCCGGCGGCTCCGGCGGCAGGGTCAGCGGCGCGCCGTCGCGCGCCGCGAAGTAGCGCGCGATGCCGTGGGCGAACGCGCGCGCCGCGATCCGGCGGAACCGCGGGTCGCGCAGCGCCGCCGCGTCCTCGGCGGTGTCGTGGAACGCGACTTCGATCAGCGCCGCCGGCATCTCCGGGTTGTGGCTCGGGTTGACCTCGCCGAAGTACGCGGTGTGCTGGCCGCGGTCCTGCCAGTCGACCTGCCACGCCGCGCGGAAGTCCTCGATCAGCTCGGTGTGGATCGCGTCCATCAGCTCGAGCGAGCCGGGCACGCCGGTGAACTGCGACAGATCGCCGTAGGCGTCGGGGCCGTACGCGAACGACGACGTGCCGCGCGCCGGCGACGGCGCGTTGGTGTGCCAGGCGACGTAGACCGCGTCCTCGCCGTCCTCGTGATCCCACGCCGAGAACCGCGACCGCGTCCCGACGTCGTCGTTGCCGTCCGCCGCCGCGTAGTCCCACACCGTCGACGGCGCGCCGTTGTACTGGGCGGCGTAGCGGGCGCCGCTCTCGAACGCCGGCCGGTCGCTGGCGCCACCGCCGCGGTCGACGTGGCCGGTGCCGCCGCCGAGCCGCACCGCGTCCGCCGAGACCACCGCCGCGGCGTCGGCCGAGTCGGCGATCAGCTCGACCGCGGCGCCACCGCCGGCCGCGCCGGGATCGCCAGGGTCGAAGTGGAACCGCCCGAGCAGCACCCAGGTCGAGCCGTGGCGGCGCTGGTCGACGAGCACGTGGCGCGTCCCGCCGGCGTGGTGGATCGCGTAGTGCGCGTCGGCCGCGCGGTCCGGCCCCTGGACCCACGCGACGTAGACCTCGTAGTCACCGGGCTCGGCGACGTCGAGCGCCCACCGCGCGACGCCGCCGCCCGCGGCGGGCAGCGTGACCGAGCCGCCGCCGTCGAACGGGTTGGCGGTGCCGGTCAGCGGCCCGGCCGGCGGCGACCAGCCGTCCGCGACCGCCGTCGCCGTCGCGCCCTCGACCGTGAAGCCCGCGTCGCCGTCGTCGGCGAGCACCAGCACGCGCTGCATCGACGCCTCGCGCACCGGCACGACGTAGGCGCCCATGTCGTGCAGGTACGGGATCAGGTGCTGGGCGATCGTCTCGATCGAGATGAAGTCCTCGACGAGGTCGTGGGTGTTGCCGCGCTGGGTGCGCCACCGCCCGAGGCCGTCGTCCCACACCCAGCCGTGGCCGGCGGACAGGTAGATCGTCTTGCCGGCGAGCGCGCCGTCGCCGAACGGCCGGGCCAGCGTCCGGCCGCCGGCCGGCGCGACACCCGCGACGGCCGACGCGTCCGCCCGGCGGACGACCGGCCCCCAGCCGGACGCGTCCGGCGCGGGCGTCCGGGCGCCGGCCGCGCGCTCGCCCGCGGGCGGCGCCTGTTCGGCCACCTCGGGCGGCTCCAGGCCACAGTCGTCGCCGGTCCGCCCGGCGGGCTCGGCTCGCGCGGCCAGCGGGGCGAGCCCGGCGGCCACGATCAGCAAGGCAGGTACAGCGCGCCCCATCCGGCGCAGGATACCGCCGAACGATGGGGGAGCGGTCAGGCGATCATCTGGTCGGCGACCTCGGGCGACACGCCCGCCAGGTCGGCCGCCGCGATCGCCCACAGCATCGCGGTCATGCACTCCATCACGCTGCGCTCCTCGTCGGCGCTGATCACGACCGGCGCGGCGTCGATGCACCAGCGCAGCCACCGCCCGAGCGCGGGGTCGACCCCGTCGTCCTTGGCGAGGATCAGGCCCTGATCGAGCAGCTCGTGCGACAGCCGCGGCGGCGGCGCGCCGTCGAGGTGGGTGACGCGCGCGGCGACGCGACACGCCGCGTCGAGGGCGAGGGCGAATGCGTCGCCGTCGCCGTCCCACAGCTCGCGCTCGAGCATCTTGACGACGGCGGGCTGGCGGATCGCGAACCAGCTGATCTCCTCGGCGGGCAGCTCGCGGTCGACGTCGGTAAAGGTGGCGAAGGAGCGGGCCATGGGCACCTCCAAAGGGGCTGTGCGACCCACGCTATGCCCGGCCCCGGCGGGGGACCAAGTTTTCGGCGCCCGAGCGCCGCCCGGCCCGGTGATCCGCGCGCGCCTTCCGGCTAAGGTCCGCGCATGTCCCGCCCCGCGTTCCTCATCGATGGCATCCGCTCGCCGTTCGGCCGCTACGCCGGCGGCCTGGCCGGCGTCCGCGCCGACGACCTCGCCGCCGCCGTGATCGCCGCGCTCGTCACCAGGACCGGCGTGCCCGCGGCGCGCATCGACGACGTCCTCCTCGGCTGCGCCAACCAGGCCGGCGAGGACAACCGCAACGTCGCGCGGATGGCCGCGCTGCTCGCCGGCCTGCCGGTCGAGATCCCCGGCGCCACGGTCAACCGGCTGTGCGGCTCGGGGCTGCAGGCGCTCGCCGACGGCGCGCGGCAGATCGCCGCCGGCGAGGCCGACCTCGTCGTCGTCGGCGGCGTCGAGCAGATGACGCGCGCGCCGCTGGTGATGGGCAAGCCGGACGCCGCGTTCCCGCGCGGCAACCCGACGCTCTACGACACGACGCTCGGGTGGCGGTTCGTCAACCCGAAGATGGACGCGCTGCACGGCACGCTCGCGATGGGCGAGACCGCGGAGAAGGTCGCCGAGCGCCACAACGTGTCGCGCGAGGCGCAGGACCGGTTCGCGGTGCGGTCGCAGCAGAACGCGGCGCGCGCCGCGGCGAGCGGTCGCCTGGCGCGCGAGATCGTCCCGATCCAGACCGGGACCGATCGCAAGACCGGCGCGGCGATCATGGTCACCGCCGACGAGCACCCGCGCGCCGACACCACGTACGAGCAGCTCGCGAAGCTCAAGCCGGCGTTCTCGAAGGCGCCGGGCGCGTCGGTCACCGCCGGCAACGCGTCGGGCCTCAACGACGGCGCGTGCGCGATCCTGCTCGCGAGCGAGCCGGCGATGAAGGAGCTCGGCCTCACGCCGAAGGCGCGGTACGTCACCTCCGCCGTCGCCGGCGTCGAGCCGAGCTACATGGGCCTGGGCCCGATCCCCGCGTCGCGCAAGGCGCTGGCGCGCGCCGGCGTCGCCGCGGCGGACGTGCTCGCCGAGGTCAACGAGGCGTTCGCGGCGCAGGCCGTGCCGAGCGTCGAGCAGCTCGGCCTCGATCCGGAGCGGGTCAACGTCAACGGCGGCGCGATCGCGCTGGGGCACCCGCTCGGCGCGTCCGGCGCGCGCCTCGCGCTCACGCTGATGCTCGAGCTCGGCGACCGCGGCGTGGCGCACGGCCTGGCGACGATGTGCATCGGTGTGGGCCAGGGCATCGCGGTGGTGCTCGAGCGCGCCTGACCGTCGGCCGCGACCGCGCCGGCTCGCCCATGTGGGGTGAGCGAGACTCCCGTGAATTCGCGGTCCCCGGCGCCGGTCGATTGGACTACGATGTCCCACCCTCCCGAGTTCCGTATGCCCGGTTTCGTTCCCGCCGGGCCGTGCTGACGCCACTCCGATGAGCTCGCTCGACGACCAGGCCCGGCTCGACGCCCTGATCGGCAGGGTGCTCGGCGACAAGTTCCGGCTGCGCGCCTGCATCGGCATCGGCGGCACGGGCGCGGTCTATCGCGCCGACCAGATCGCCCTCGGCCGCACCGTGGCGGTCAAGATCCTCGCCGAGGAGCTGGCCGAGGATCCCAAGCTCGTCCGCCGGTTCCACGACGAGGCGCTCGCCGCGTCGCGCCTCAACCACCCCAACACCGTCTCGGTCATCGACTACGGGCAGACGCCGGATGGCCTGCTGTACCTGGTCATGGAGCTGGTGCGCGGCCCGACGCTGACCCAGCTCGTCGCCGAGGGCCCGCTGGTCGTCGATCGCGCGCTCGACATCGTCGGGCAGATCCTCGCCGGCATCGAGGAGGCGCACCTCAACGGCGTCGTCCACGCCGACCTCAAGAGCGACAACGTCATCGTCGACCAGCGCCGCGCCGACTGGGACGTGGTCAAGGTCGTCGACTTCGGGATCGCCCGCCTGCTGTTCAACCCGCCCGAGGGCGAGGATCGCAGCATCTGCGGCACGCCCGAGTACATGGCGCCCGAGACGATCACCGGCGCGGCGCCGAGCTTCGTCAGCGATCTGTACTCGGTCGGGATCATCTTCTACGAGCTGCTCGTCGGGCACACGCCGTTCGTCGGCGGCACGACGGTGGAGATCCTCACCCGCCAGCTCCGCCAGGCGCCGACGCCGCCGTCGCAGCTCCGCCACGGCCTCGCGGGCGACGTCGAGGCCGTGTGCCTGCGCGCGATCGCCAAGCACCCGCAGGACCGCTACCCGGACGCCGGCGCGTTCAAGGCGGCGATCCTCCAGCTACGCGAGGCGCGCCGCGCGATGCGGTCGGCCAACATGGCGATCTGCGAGTCGTGCAACGCGCAGATCCCGGCGCGCTTCCGGTTCTGCCCCGAGTGCGGCCAGCCGCGCGCCGGCACGGTCGTCGCGGCGTCGGCGGACACGCAGGAGCAGAGCTCGCCGGCGATCGTGCTGCCGATGGTCGGGCGCGACGCCGCGCTCGAGGCGGTGGTCGAGCACCTGCGGGCCGACACCGTACCCGCCGTGATGAGCGTGTGCGGCGTCGCGGCGTCGGGGCGCAGCAAGCTGCTGCGGGAGGCCTACCAGCGGCTGCTCGACGGCGGCGGGGTCACGGTCTACCAGGCCGGCCCGGATCCGACGGGGCTGGCGACCCCGCTGTACCCGATCCGCGCGGTCACCGCCGCGGCGCTGGCGCTGCCGCCGGTGTGCACGCTCGAGGAGCTGGGGCGGTCGGCGACCGAGCTCGGGCTGACCGAGCGCGACCTGCCGGGGCTCGCCGAGCTGTTCGGCCACCCCGGCTCGCTCGTCGACCTCGAGCCGCTGGTGCGGCGGCGCGAGATGGTCGCGTCGACGGTGCGCGCGCTCCACGCCGCCGCGGCGATCAGCCCGATGGCGCTGGTGTTCGAGAACATCGACCTCTACGACAGCCCGAGCCAGGAGATCATCCGGCGGCTCGGCGAGCGCAGCGAGGAGTGCCGCGCGCTGCGGATCGTCGTGACGATGACCCCGGCGCTCGCCGCGCAGTGGCAGGGCCGCGGCCAGACGGTCGAGGTCGGCCCGCTCGACGTCGACGCGATCCGCCACATCGTCGCCGAGGCGCGCGCCAGGGGCATCGCCGACCCGCCGGATCCGCACCGCCTGCTCGCGCTGTCCGGCGGCCTGCCCGGCCACATCGACCAGTGCATCCAGTACGTCACCGAGGGCGGCACGCTCGACGACAGCGTCGCGACGATCCCCGACCTGATCGCCGCGCGCGCCTCGCACCTGCCACAGCCGGTGCTCGAGCTGTGCCAGACCGCGGCGGTGTTCGGCTACGACGTCGATCGCACGGTGCTGACCCACGCGTGCGCGCTCGGCCCGCGCGCGTTCGAGTCGAACCTGTCGGCGCTGATCGCGCACGACCTCGTCCGGGACGCGGACGGCATCGTCACGTTCACCAGCCCCGCGCTGCGCGACATCGTCTACGACTCGACGCCCGGCGAGGTCCGGCGTCACCTCCACGGCGTCGCGGCGGAGCTGCTGGCGCAGACGACGACCGAGCCGGCGCTGCTCGGCCACCACCACGACATGGCCGGCGCGACGGACCCGGCGGCGGACTACCTCGCGCGGGCGGGCGACGTCGCGACGCGCTACCTCGACGACGCCGGCGCGTGCGCGCTGTACCAGCGCGCGCTGCGCGCGGCGCGCGCCGTGCTCTACGCCAGCGACGAGGACAAGGACGTCCACCGCTACGTGACCTTGTCGGTCAAGCTCGCCGGCGCGCTCGGCGCGAGCGGCCAGGTCGGGCTCGCCCGCGGCGTGCTCGACGAGGCGCGGCCGTGGGCCGCGGGGATCCCGCGGCTCGAGGCCCACCTCGGTCGCGCCGCCGCGCAGCTCGCGCTCGCCGAGGACGACGCCGCCGCGGCGACCGCGCACGTCCGGCGCGCGATCGGCAGCGCGATCGCCTCGGGCGACGGCGCGCTCATCACCGAGCTCTACCTCGACCTCGCCGGCGTGCTCACGCGCGGCGGCGACCCCGAGGGCGCGCGCCGCGAGCTCGAGGAGGGCATCGACATGGTCACGTTCGGCGAGGGCGTCGCCGCGCGCGGCGGCCCGCCCGATCTGTGGCGGCTGGTGTTCCGGCTGGCGCAGCTGTCGTCGGGCGCCGGCGATCACGCGCGCGCGGTCAAGCTGGGCGAGCACGCGCTGGCCCAGGCCCGCCGCGCCGGCTCCCGGCTCGGCTCGGCGCGGGTGCAGGTGCTGCTCGCCACCGAGTGCGACCGGCTCGGCGACGCCGTCGGCGCGGCCGGCTACCGCGCGGACGCGATCACCGAGCTGCGCCAGCTCGGGGACCGCCGCACCACCGCCGAGCTGCTGCTCGCCGCGGTCGCGACCCGCACGCTGCTCCGGATCGATCCGCCGGCGCTGACCGAGGCCCGCGCCCTGGCCGCGGAGATCGGCTGGGAGGACGGCGCGAGGGCGGGGGCCGCGGGTGAGGGATGACCACGCCCACCGGCCGCGTCACGAGGCGAGGCTTCGGGGCGGCCATGCGATAGGATGGCCGCCTTGAGCACGGTGCTGATCATCCAGCCGGACCTCGGCCTGAGCGGCGCCTGGTTCCAGGCGCTGGCCCGGGGAGGTCACGACGTGATCGCGGTCCGCGCCGTCGGCGACGCCGTCGCGCGCGTCCGCGAGGGCGGCATCGAGGCGATCGTGTTCGACGCGCCTGCCGACGACGCCGACGGCGCCGCCGTGCGCGAGCTGGTCGGCGAGCTCGACCGGCTGCCCGACGCGCCGCCGCTGGTGCTGGTCTCGGACTCGCCGCGCGCGCCCGAGCTGTCGGCGCGGGTCGGCGCCGCCGCGTTCCTGCCCAAGCCGTGCACGCCCGACGACCTCGTCGAGCTGGTCGCCCGCGTGTCGAGCGCGAACGTCCGCGGCCACCGCTTCGACGACGAGACGACGGCGCCGCGGCTCAAGGACTTCTGAGCGGCCGCCTCGACCGCGCCTACGCCGCGCGCTGCGCGCCGCCGCGGATCAGCGCGGCCACCGCCGCGTTCTCGCGCGGCGGCTTGCTCGTGTGGTCGTAGAGGCCGCGGCCGGTCTTCTTGCCGAGCTGCCCCTCCTGGACGAGGCGGCGCAGCAGCGCGGGCGGCCGGTAGCACGCGTCGCCGGTGTCCTTGTAGAGGAGCTTGGCCATCGCGTAGACGACGTCGAGGCCGATCAGGTCGCTGAGCGCGAGCGGGCCGACGGGCTGGCCGCAGCCCAGGCGCATCGCGGTGTCGATCTGCTCGGCGGTCGCGAGGCCCTGGCCGTAGGCGTGGATCGCGTTGAGCAGCAGCGGCACGAGCAGCCGGTTGACGATGAACCCGGTCGAGTCGAGCACCGGCACGGCGGTCTTGCCGAGCGCGGCGACGAACGCCTCGGCCGCGGGGACGACGTCAGCGTCGGTCGCGGCGGTGTGCGCGACCTCGACCAGCGCCATCGCCGGCACCGGCGAGAAGAAGTGCAGGCCGATCGTGCGCGCCTCGCGCAGCCCGGCCGCCAGGTCCGCGATCTTCAGGGTCGAGGTGTTCGACGCCAGGATCGCGTGTGGCGCCAGGTGCGGCGCCAGCTCGGCGAACAGCGCGCGCTTCTCGCCGAGGTCCTCCACGATCGACTCGATGATCAGGTCGCAGCGCGCGGCGGCGAGCTTGTCGGTCGTGACGGTCAGCCGCTCCAGCGCCGTCACCGCGGCGGTGGCGGCGAGCTTGCCGCGGGCGACGCGGGCGTCGAGCGACGCCTTGATCTTGGCCCGCGCGACCTCGGGGTCGCCGCCGGTCGCCTTGACCAGCACCACCGGAAACCCGGCGACCGCGCACACCTCGGCGATCCCCGCGCCCATCAGCCCTGCCCCGATGACTCCGATGCTCTCGATCTTCATGGATGTCCTCCCCGGCGTGGTTAACGGGAAGAACGGTGACCATCGATGAGATTCCTGTCAACGACCTAATTGCACGACACATATCAAGAAATGCCTTAACAACACAGTCAATGCAGTCAAGGCGCGGATGGCATTGTCAATGCGTTGACCAGGCGGCTATTCCTCGCCGCCCCCGCCCATCCAGGCCGCTGCGGCGACGTCGGCCGCCTTGATCTTGCCCGGGTCGAACTTCTTCGCGCTCTCGATCATCTTGTCGACCGTCTTGATCAGGTCGGCGCGCGGCGCCTTCTCGCCCGGCTTGCTCTGGACGAACCGCAGCGGGTTGATCCGCGAGACGACCAGCGGCTTGAGGTAGCCGGTCGTGAACCCGGCCGCCTTGAGCCGCGTCACCGCCTCGCCCACCGCCTCGTCGAGCTCCAGCAGCTTCCTCGCCGCGGCCTCGCGCGCCGGCAACGTGTCGCGCAGCCGCTCGTCGCGCAGCTCGTCGCACCGCGACACCACCGGCATGTACGCGCCGCCCGAGAACCGGCCGTTCTGCTCGTAGCACAGCCCCACGGTGAGGAACCCGGCCTGCTCGAACTCGAGCGCCAGCTCGGTCTCCTTGCGGTCGGCCGTCGCCGGATCGGCGACGAGCGCGCGCGCCATCCGCACGACCTCGAGCGCCTTGTCCTTGAGGTTGTGGGCCTTCTCGGTGTTGAGCGCGAGGATGCGGAACGCGACCTCGGGCTCGGGCAGGATCAGCGCGGTGATGGCCCTGGCGCCGAGCGCGCGCATCGCGGACAGGCGGTGCATGCCGTTGGGCGTGATGAACGTGCCCGCGTGGGGGACGGCGACGATCGGGTCGAGGAACCGCCCGACCTTGGGGATCACCGTCGCGAGGCGATCGGCGTGCGCCCTGGACAGCTCGCGCTGGTACGGCGTCGGTTCGACCTTGTCGATCGGCAGCACGGCGAACACGACCCAGTGCCCGCCGAGCGGGTCGCGGTAGGTCGCGAGCGCGGCGCCGCCGGCGGCGACGATCGCGTCGACGAGGCGCTCGACCGCGCCGGGCGGCTCGCCGCCGTCGACCTCGGCCGGGGTCAGCCCGACCGAGCCGGCGGCGGCCTTCGGCTTGCGGGCGCGGGTCGTCTTCGGCTTGGTGGGCTTGTCGGACGCGGGCTTCTTCGCCGCGGTCTTGGCCTTGGCCATGGGTGCCTCTGCGCGTTGGGGGCTCGGTGGACGCTAGCGGGCGCGGCGCCGGCGCCACAGCGCCAGCCCGACGAGCGCGAGCATCGCACCATCCGCCGCCGCCGTGGGCCCACCCGCCGCGCAGCCGCACCCGCCGTCGTCGCCGTCGGGCGGCGCCAGCGCCGGGTCGCCGTCGACGTAGAGGTGGCTGGTCACGGTGATGCGACCGCCGCCGTCGACCAGCTCGACGCGGTAGCGCTCGAGCTCGCCGGACACCGGGTACGCGAACTGGCCGGTCCAGTCGGCGCCCGTGACCGCGGCCGTCTCGATCCGCGCGCCGTCGCGCCACAGCTCGGCGGTCACGCCGTCGCCGCCGGTGACGTGGACCTCGAGCCGCGCGCTGCCGACGTCGACGACCGTGTCGCCGAGCCCGACCGCCTCGCCGTCGGCGTCCCGAGCGATCAGCTCGACCATCGGATCGTCGGGGCCGCGCAGCTTGAGCACGGTGCGCCCGGCGGCGATCGCGTCGACGAGCGCGGCCTCGGACAGCGCGTCGGCCAGCACCATCGTCGTCGGGCTGCCGATCGGCGACTGGGTGCCGCCCGCCTCCCCGTCGGCGCGGTGATCGTCGCTGCCGCCGACCGCGGCGAGGCGGTGGCCGTCGTCGAGCAGCCGATCCCACAGCTCGATCGCCAGCGGCGTGAACAGCACGCCGGTGACGTCGTAGGGCCCGGTCTGCAGCTCGATCGCCGTGACGTCGTCCCACGGGGTGTCGTCGTGCTCCCACGCGCACCCGATGCAGGCGTCGCCGAGGTCGAGCGTCGGGTGGTTGATCGACACCAGGCCGCCCTGGGCGACGACGTCCTCGACGATCGTCGTCGCCGAGACGCCGTCGAGCCCGACGCGGTGGTCGACGTACGCCGCCACGCCGATCGCGCAGGCGTGGCCGGCGTAGGTCGTGACCTCGATCCCGCGGAGCAGCAGCACGTCGTCGAGGTCCTGCTGGAACGCGGCGAGCCGGTCGTGGTGCGAGACGGTGTTGTGGTCGCTGACGACGACGAAGTCCAGGCCGCGGGCGCGCGCGAGGTCCGTGATCGCGGCGAACGTCGCGCTGGCGTCGCCGCTCTCCTCCGAGTGGACGTGGAGGTCGCCGGCGTACCACCGGCGCTCGGCCGCGAGCACGACGGGCGCGTGGGCCGCGGCCGGCTGGGGCGCGAGCGTCGCGGCGTCGTGGAGCTCGACGTCGACGACGTAGCTGGCGGCGCCGCCGGACAGCTTGGCCTTGCCGATCACCAGGGTCCACGTGCCCGGCGTGATCGGCCCGCGCAGGTAGCTGCGCGACGACTCGTCGACGCCGATGATCGCCGGCTCGGTGTTGCCGCCGCCCCACCCGCGGAAGCCGTCGGGCGCCCACACGCCCCAGTCGAGGATCTCGCTGTCGCCGCCGTCGGCGTGGACGACGTGGACCTCGACCACTCCCGCGGGGACGTCGAACGTGACGAGGTGGTAGTCGCCGCCGTCCGCGGTCACCGGGCCCTCGAAGTGCAGGGTGGAGATGACGGCGGCGACCAGCGGCGTCATGGCAGGCGGCAGCGTAGCCCGGCCGGGGTATGTTCGCGCGCATGAAGTGGAGCCGAGGCCACCAGTCGAAGGACGTCGAGGACCGTCGCGGCCAGAAGGCCAGCGGCGCGCGGGCCGCGAAGGTCGGGGGCGCCGGCGCGATCGTCGCCGTGATCGTCGCGCTGATCGCGCAGGCGACGGGCGTCGACGTGTCGGGGATGCTCGGGCTCGGCGGGTCGTCGGGCGGGGGCTCGTCGTCGACGAGCACGTCGGGCGGCGGCGCGCCCGGCGGCGACGAGCCGACGCCGAGCGAGACCCAGATCGACCCGAAGACCGATCCCGACGCCGAGCTCAAGTCGTTCATCGGCTTCGTGCTCGACGACATCCAGGACACGTTCGAGGCGCTGTTCCGCGCCCAGGGCAAGACCTACCGCCGCGCCAAGCTGGTGCTGTTCACCGAGGAGGTCGACACCGGGTGCGGGCTGTCGTCGTCGGCGATCGGCCCGTTCTACTGCCCGCCCGACGAGAAGGCGTACATCGACTTCTCGTTCTACCGCGCGCTGCGCGACCAGCTCGGCGCGCCGGGCGACTTCGCGCAGGCGTACGTGATGGCGCACGAGATCGGCCACCACCTGCAGACCGTGCTGGGGATCAGCGAGAAGGTCCACCGCCAGACGCTGAAGGACAAGAGCCGCGAGAACGAGCTGTCGATCCGCCAGGAGCTGCAAGCCGATTGCTTCGCCGGCGTGTGGGCGCACTCGACCAAGAAGCGCGACGTGCTCGACCGCGGCGACATCGAGGAGAGCGTCACCGCGGCGGCGCAGATCGGCGACGACCGCCTGCAGAAGATGTCGGGGCGCAAGGTCAACCCCGAGACCTGGACCCACGGCTCGTCGGCGCAGCGGGTGAAGTGGTTCAGGATCGGGATGGAGAAGGGCACGCTCGAGGCGTGCGACACGTTCGCGGCCGAGCAGCCGTAGCGCCGCGCCGTCCGTCTCCGTCTCCGTCTCCGTCTCCGTCTCCGTCTCCGTCTCCGTCTCCGTCTCCGTCTCCGTCTCCGTCTCCGTCTCCGTCTCCGTCTCCGTCTCCGTCTCCGTCTCCGTCTCC
>WYBA01000379.1 GCA_011526095.1 Myxococcales bacterium
TCGCCGCCGCGCGCGCCCTCGGCGCGACCGCGCGCACGCCAGCCGAGCGCGCGCGCGCCCGCGCCCTCGCGCTCGCCGCCCGCGACGGCTTCGCCGCCCTCGGCGACGCCTGGGCCGCGCGCAAGCGCGAGGCCGAGGCCTGGCTCGCGCGGTGACGCCGCCGTCTCCGCCTCCGTCTCCGGCTCCGTCTCCGTCTCCGGCTCCGCCTCCGTCTCCGTCTCCGGCTCCGCCTCCGCCTCCGCATCCGTCTCCGTCTCCGTCTCCGTCTCCGCCTCCGTCTCCGTCTCCGGCTCCGTCGGCAAGCGCCCGCTCGTCCTGAGCAGGGCCGAGCGCCAGCGAGGCCCGTGTCGAAGGACGTCTCCGTCGCCCTCAGGCCGCCGCGCGGTGCCGCTCGATCCACCAGCCCCACGCCAGCAGCGCCCACGCCCCGAACGCCGCGACGAGCAGCGCGTCGGCGTCGGGCGGCTTGGGCCCGAAGATCGCGCCGAGGTACATCCCGACCAGCGTGGCGACCAGGGCCCACCACGCCACCGCGCCGATCCGGTCGCGCGCCCGCGTGCACGTCGCGTAGGTCCAGACGCCGGCGACGAACAGCGCGCCCTCGACGACGAGCGTCCCCGGCAGCGAGTGCCACAGACCCAGGCCGAGCTTCGGCCCGCCCGGGTACAGCGGCAGGTCCGGCACGTGGGTGATCCAGTCGAGCACCCAGTGGCTCATCACGCAGGCGCCGAGCACGATCGCCTCGCGCCGCTGCCGCGTCAGCGCCAGGTAGCCGAGCGCGAACGCGATCGACCAGCCGATCGCCGTGACCAGGCTGTGCGACCAGCCGATCTCGCGCAGGTCGAGCGGGCTGACCGCCGTGATCCCCGGCGCGATCGCCACCTGCTCGACGCCGGCCACGACGAGTACCGGGAACACCATGTCGAGCACCTGGGGCGCCGCCAGCAGCACGGGCAGGCCCGCCCGCGGAGCCGCGCGCCGGGCGAGCAGGCCGATCGCGAAGTGTCCGATGAACATCCGGTTGCCCCCGACGGTACTGCACCGCGCGCTACATTGCCTCCGCCATGGCCGTGACGATCCCCGACGACGCCGTCCGCCGCGTCGCCGCGTGCTTCGCCCCGGCGATCGTCCGCGACGGGCTGGCCCGCGCGGCCGCGGGCGACGTCCACCTGGTCAAGCCGCCGCCGTGGCCGGTGGTCGCGCGCGTCACCGGCGGCGGCGGCCACGTCGTCACGGTGCACTTCGAGCCGCACGGCGGCGCGCTGCGCGGCGAGTGCACCTGCCCCGCCGCCGGCGACTGCGCCCACGCCGCGGCGACCGCGCTGGTCGCGTTCGCCGTCGACGACGCGCGCGGCGCCGACGCGGCCGCCGCCGCGCACCAGGCCCAGGTCGGCGCGTGGCTCGCCGACCTCGGCAGGATCGAGCGCGACCCCGGCGCCCCCGCCGCCGGCGATCGCGTCGTCGCCTACGTGCTCGACGCGCGCGCCGACGACCCGGGCGACGTCGGCCTCACCGCGGTCCAGGCGACCCGGCTGCGCAAGGGCGGCCTGGGCGCCGGCCAGGCGATCGCCGCGCTCGCCGATCCGATGCGCGGCGCGCCGCGGTGGGTGGAGGTCTCCGACCTGCGGCGGATCGCGATGCTGCGCGCGGTCAGCCGCGCGCCCGCCGACACGACGCGCCTGCGCGTCGACCGGCTCCACGGCGACCAGCTGCGCGAGCTCGCCGACGCGGGCGCGCTGTTCTGGCAGTCGACGCGGTCCGATCCGCTGCGGTGGGGCGAGCCGCTCGCCGACCGCCTCGGCTGGCGCGACGCCGGCGCCGGCGCGTGCCGCCTCGGCCCGATCGGCCCCGCCGCGGACGTCGTCGTCATCCCCGCGCGCGACGCGCACTACGTCGATCCCGCCGCCGGCGTGATCGGCCCGCTCGACCTCGGCGTCTCGGTCGAGCTGCTCGGCCGGCTGCTCGCCGGGCCGGCGGTGCCGGCGGCGATGCGAGCCACCGTCGATCGCAGCCTCGCGCCGCTGCTGGGCGAGGCGGCCGCGACCGCCGCCCCACGCCCCGCCACCGCGCCCGAGCCGATGCGCCCCGCCCTCCACGCGTTCCTCGACGACGACGATCCGGCCGAGCGCCACCACGTCCAGCTCGCCGCCTCCGCGCTCTACGGCGACGACGAGCTGCCGCTCGGCGCGTGGGATCCGGCGCGACCGATCGCGCGCGACCTCGTCGCCGAGGGCCGCGCCCGCGCGCGCCTCGACGCGCTGATCGCGCGCCTGCCCCACGGCGCGCGCGCCAGCTCGAGCCTGCACGCGCTCGCCGACGCCCGCCACGTCGCCCACGTCATCGTGCCCGCGCTGCGCGCCGAGGGCTGGCGGTGCACGCTCGCCGACGACTTCCCGCACGAGGCCCCGCTCGACGACGTCGCGTTCGTCGAGCGGCTGCGCCCGGTCGCCGACAGCTACGGCTGGTTCGAGCTCGAGCTCGGCGTGACCGTCGCCGGCCGCACGGTGCCCCTGCTGCCGATCCTGCTCCAGGCGATCCGTGACGGCCAGGTCGTGCTCGGCCCCGACGGCGCCGGCGTGCCGGCCGGCGCCGGCCTCAACCTCACGCTGCCCGAGGGCGAGCTCGTCCACGTCCCGGCCGAGCGCCTGGCGCGGTGGCTGCGACCGCTGCTCGAGCTCGGGCTCGGCGGCGCCGACGCGCTCGACGCCGACACCGGCGCGCTGCGGCTGCCCGCGCCGGCCGCCGCGGCGCTCGACGATGGCGCCGACGCGCCCGGGCTGCGCGCGAGCCTCGACGCCGCGCGCGCCCGGCTCGACGCGCTGCTCGCGCTGGCCCCGCGCGCCGCCGGGGACGGCTTCGCCGGCGCGCTCCGCCCCTACCAGGCGATCGGCCACGGCTGGCTGCGCACGCTCCACGACGCCGGGCTCGGCGGCCTGCTGGCCGACGAGATGGGCCTGGGCAAGACGATCCAGGTGCTGGCGTTCCTCGACGGCCTCGCCGCCGACGGCGCGCTCGGCCCGGGCGCGCCCGCGCTCGTCGTCGCGCCGCGCTCGGTCGTCGGCAACTGGCAGCGCGAGGCCGCGCGGTTCGCGCCGCGCCTGGGCGCGGTCCTCCACGTCGGCGGCGGCCGCGACGACGCGCCGTCGGCGCTGGCCCGCGCGCCGCTGGTCATCACCTCGTACCAGACGATGGTCCGCGACCTCGAGCTGCTGCGCGAGGTGCGGTGGACGACCGTGCTCCTCGACGAGGCGCAGGTCGTGAAGAACCCCGACACCCAGGCGCGCGCCGCCGCCGCCGCGCTGACCGCGACCAGCCGGTTCGCGATCACCGGCACGCCGATCGAGAACCACCTCGGCGAGCTGTGGTCCGAGCTCGATCTCGCGGTCCCGGGCGTGCTCGGCCGCCGCGCCGCGTTCGACGCGATCTACCGCCGCCCGGTCGAGAAGTTCGGCGCGACCGCGCCGCTCGAGGCGCTGCGCCAGCGCGTCCGCCCGTTCCTGCTCCGCCGCACCAAGGCCGCGGTCGAGGTCGACCTGCCGCCCAAGACCGAGGTCGTCGAGCGGATCGAGCTCGAGCCGGCGCAGCGCGACCTCTACGAGACGCTGCGGCTACGGGTCGACGCCGACGTCCGCGAGGCGCTGGGCAAGAAGGGCATCGCCGGCGCCTCGATCGCGATCCTCGACGCGCTGCTCCAGCTCCGCCAGTGCTGCTGCGACCCGCGGCTGGTCCGCCACCCCGAGGCGCGCCAGGTCCGCGCCTCGGCCAAGCTCGACCGCGTCGTCACGATGCTCGAGGAGCTCGCCGGCTCGGGCCGCCGCGTCCTGGTGTTCTCGCAGTTCGCGACGATGCTCGGCCTGATCGAGCAGGCGTGCGCGCGCGCCGACGTCCCCACCGCCAAGCTCACCGGCAAGACCCGCGACCGCGACGGCGTCGTCCGGCGATTCCAGGCCGGCGGCGCGCCGGTCCTGCTGGTCAGCCTCAAGGCCGGCGGCGTCGGCCTCAACCTCACGGCCGCCGACACCGTCATCCACTACGACCCGTGGTGGAACCCCGCGGCCGAGGCGCAGGCGACCGACCGCGCCCACCGCATCGGCCAGGACCGGCCGGTCCACGTCTACAAGCTGGTCGCGCGCGGCACGCTCGAGGAGACGATCCTCGAGCTGCAGGACGACAAGCGCCGGCTCACCGACGCGACCCTCGCGGGCGCCGGGGTCACGAAGCTGTCGGCCGACGACCTCCACGCGCTCTACCAGCGCGTGGTGTGACGCCCGCGCCGAGGACGATCAGCGCCACCAGCGCCAGCGCGAGCGCGGCGCCGCCGCCCCCGCCGCCCGCGGCGCAGCCCTCGGCGGTGTAGCCGTCGTAGCCGCCGCCCAGCGTGTCGCACGCGTTGCCGGCGCCGTCGCCGTCCTCGTCGGCCTGGCTGGGGTTCGCCACGGTCGGACAGTTGTCGTCGGCGTCGGCCCGCCCGTCGCCGTCCTCGTCGTCGTCCCCGCCGCCGCCGCTGCCATCCCCGCCGCCGCCACCGCTGCCATCGCCGCCGCCGCCATCGCCGCCACCCCCGCCACCGCCACCGCCGCCCTCGATCGTGCAGCTCGCGGAGCAGCCGTCGCCCGGCTCGAGGTTGCCGTCGTCGCACGCCTCCCCCGCGTCGACCGTCCCGTCGCCGCACGCCGGCGCCGGCGGCGCCTCGGCCACCACGATCTCGATGTCGTCGATCGCGAGCTCGTCGTAACCACCCGAGCCGGACAGGAAGTCGGGCGACCACCGCAGGTGGAGCTGCGCGCCCGCGGCGATCGTCACGCCGGTCAGCGTCACCTCGCGCACCGCGCGCTGCCACGCCGGCTGGGCGTCGGGCGCCTCGGCCGACGCCCACCGCATCGACGCCTCGGTGACGAAGCTGTCGCCGTCGGTCGACCACGCGAACTCGACCTCGCTGGCGCGGGTGGCGTCGTTGAACACCCAGCCCTCGTAGCGGATCGTCGGCGAGGTCAGCGGCGCGCCGCTCTGGTTGACCAGCCGCAGCGTGATCCGGCCCGGCGTGAGGTCGTCGCTCGTCTGCTGGATCCCGAACGCCGGATCCCCGGCGGCGACGCGGAACGCCCACAGCCCGCCCTCGCTCTCGCCGCCGTCGGAGTCGCCCTCGGCGAAGTCGCCCTCGGTGAACGTGCCGCCGAACACCGAGTCGCCGTCGTTCATGCCGGTGATCCGCCACGCGTCGGAGTCGAGCTGACCGGATCCCGGGGACGGCACGAAGCCGTCGCCGGCGTAGCCGGAGAAGTCGATCCGCGTGGACGGGCCGGTGATCGCGGTCTGGGCGTGAGCGGCGGCGGGGACGGTGAGCGAGGCGAGGATGAGCACCAGGGTCGAGCGCATCGGGGTGGGCTCCTGGTAGCCCGGCGTGTGTTGACCCTCGCAGTTCTTTCACCGCCGCGGAAGCTGGGGCTTTGCGCCCGCGCGCGGGGACCGAGCCCCCAGCCGCGCCGGCGCGCCGAACCCGCCGCGATCTCGCGGAGTCACGGCTGGTACTTCACGTTGATGTCGAAGTACATCGAGTCGCGGATCGTAGGGTACGCCCCGCCGGTGAGCAGGCTCGCCAACCCCGCGCCGAGGTGCGTCGCGATCGGCCCGAGCTTGACGTCGATCGCGGCGCCGAGCGCGATCCGGCCACCGTCGTCGGCGCCGAGCGCGTAGTCGTCGCCGGTGTTGACGGCGAGGTCGGCGCTCACCGCGAGCAGCGAACCGAGCTTGACGATCAGCGACATCGGCACCTGCACGCCGTTGGCGGCCTCGGTCTCGCCGCGCTGGTAGAGGATCTGCGGCAGCAGCCGGAGGTCGACGACGCTGCCGAGCTTGACCTTGGTGGTCAGGCCGGCCGCCACGCCTGGCTCGAACCCGCCGGTGAACAACGGGTAGTCGCGTGGGCCGAGCAGCATCGCGCCCTGGCGCATGTACGCGGCGGTGAGCGTGACACCGAGGTCCGTGTCCTTCATCGCCCGGGTCGCCAGCGGCAGGTCGAGCTTCGGCAGCCGCGCGTCGAGCGTGATCGCGGCGCCGCCGAACATCGACGGCTCGGTCCCGTCCGGCAGCGCTTCGGGCTTGATCAGCGCGACCGGCATCGTCGCGTTCACCGTGACCGAGTCGAGCAGGTAGTACTTGCCCTGCAGGTCGACCGCGACCCAGTGGAACGAGGCGAACTGGCCCATCTCGTCGGGGCCGCTGGGCAGCCGGACCTGGCCGCCCGCGTCGAGGTCGCCGCGCCCCGGTGGCCTCGGGCCGGCTGGGGCCGGGGCCGACGCCTCGGCGCCGGGGTCGGCGCCCGAATCGGCGCCGGGGTCGGCGCCCGGATCGTCCAGCGACGCCGCATCGGTGGACGCAGCGTCCTGGGCGGCGACGCGCCCGGCGAGGGCGGCGGTGAGGCACAGCGAGGTCGTGGCGGCGAACGCGTGGCGGATCGTGATGGTCATGTGGTTGGCTCCCCCTGGCCCCAGTAGACGGGACCGTGAGCCGCGCCTCCACCGACCTCCCGTGAGCCCCACGTGAGGCGCACGCCGGGTCAGGGCAGCGGCTCGGCCCGCAGCCGCGCCGCGAGCGCCGCCGACACCCGCGCGACCTCGTCCGGATCGACCACGAGCTCGCCCGCCGCCGCGGCGCGCTGGGTGTCGAACAGCGACCACCCCCGCGGCCCACCGTCGCGCCGCGGCACGAGGTGGGCGTGGAAGTGCGGGACCGCCTCGCCGAGCGCGGCGGTGTAGATCCGCGGCGCGCCCGTGACCTCGCCGAGCAGCCGCGCGCAGTGGCGCAGCGCCGGACCGAGCGCGCGCGCCTCGTCGTCGTCGAGCGCGCCGAGCCCGTCGACGTGGCGACGCGACACCACCATGATCCACCCGGCGACGCCCCACGGCGGCTCGAGGTGGCGGACGTGCCACCGCGCGTCCGCGAACAGCGGCGGCTCGGACGCGACCGCGCGGCACAGCGCGCAGCCGGTCAGGTGTGCGTCGGTCGCCACCGCCGCGCGATCATCCCGCGCGAGCACAGGTACGCGTCCTGCGCGGCGCGGAGCTGCTCGATCAGGCTCTCGGCCGAGGCCGGGCGCTCGTCGGGATCCTTGCTCAGGCACGCCTCGACCACGCCGCGGACCGCTGGGTGCAGCGCGTCGGGCAACGGGTGCGCCGGCTCGGTGACGATCGCGAGCAGGTCGTCGCGCACCGTCGCGCCGGGGGCGAACGGCAGCCGCCCGGCGATCATCTCGTACAGCAGGACGCCGATCGCCCACACGTCGGTGCGGGCGTCGACCGGCTCGCGCGCCACCTGCTCGGGCGCCATGATCCGCGGCGTCCCGGCGACGCCCTCGACGATGCCCTCGACGCCGGCGGTGCCGGTGTGGCACGCGATCCCGAAGTCGATCAGCTTGGGCACCAGGCGGCGATCGTCGCGCGCCAGCATCACGTTGTCGGCCTTGACGTCGCGGTGGACGTAGCCGGCCCGGTGCACCGCGCTCACCGCGTCGGTCACGGCGATCGCGACGTCGAGCGCCTGCGACAGCAGGATCGGCCCCTGCGCCAGGCGCTGCGCCAGCGTGTCGCCGGCGGCCAGCTCCATGACGTAGTACGGCCGCCCGAGCGTGTCGTAGCCGAAGTCGAAGATCTCGACGACGTGGGGGTGGCGGATCGAGCCGGCGATCCGCGCCTCGCGCAGGAACAGCCGGTGCGCGTCGGGGTGACCGGCCAGCTCCGGCAGCAGGCGCTTGATCGCGACCGGGCGGTCGATGACCGTGTGGGTCGCGAGGTAGACGAACGCCATCCCACCCTCACCGAGCAGGCCTGACACCTCGTACACGCCGAGGCGCTCGCGGTCGCGCGCCGGCGGCGCGGTGCCGCGCGCCAGCGGGCGCGCGCGTCCGCGTCGACGAGGTCCACTCCAGGTCGCGGTCGAGGCTCGGAGCTGTGGCTGGGCGTCCATCGGTTCCCTCCGCGCCTCCACGAAGCCATCGCCCGGCCGGGTGGGCAACTTTGTGGCGAGCGCCCGGCCCGGGCGCGAGCGATGTCGCGGGCGTAGACTCGGGGCATGTCGCGCGTGCACGCCGTCGTGATCGGGCTGGCCCTGGTCACCGGCGCGTGCGGCCGGACCGAGCCCGCGCGCACGGCCGCGCCGCTGGCGCCCCACAACGAGGTCGACACCACCGTGACCGCCACCGAGCTCCCGATCGCCGCGCGCTGGCGCGGCGCGATCGCCGTCGACGACGCCGCCGGCCCCGAGGTGATCGTGATCCGCGACGACGCCGGGTACGACGCGCTGCTCGCGCGGCTGCCGGCGCACCGCGTGCAGATGAAGCAGCCCGCGCCGCCGAGCACCGATCCGCTGCGCGCGCGCCCGCGGATCGACTTCGCGACCGACATGCTGGTCGTCGTCACCCGCGCCGGCGGCCTCGACCTGCCGACGCTGGCGCGGGTCGAGCGCGACGGCGCCGCCCTGCTCGTCTACTACGCGATCCCGTCGCCCACCCCCGCGGCGCGCCCCTACGACGTCGGCGCGTACGCGGCGGTCCAGGTCCCGCGCGTCGACGGCGACGCCCGGCTCGTCGCCCCGCGGGTGATCACCGCCGAGGCGGACGTGGCGGGCGCGGTCGGCGCCTGGGTCACGCTGCGCGGCGAGCTGGCGAACACGCGGATCCCGACGATCCACGGCGTCGACGTCGCCGAGGGCAGCGCGTCGCCCGGTGAGCCGGCCGAGGCGACCGGCTGGCTGGCGCGCGAGGTCGTGACGCAGGCCGAGCTCGACGCGGAGCTCGCGGCGCGCGGGCAGTTCGCGCACCGCGGCGCGGGCACGTTCTACAAGCTGATCGCCCCGAGCGACGACGGCGGCGGCGGGCTCGCCCGCGCCCACACGGTCTACCGCTACTGAGCGCGTCGCCCCAGGACCGCGCGCGCCGCGACCGCGCCGACGACGATCGTCCCGCCGATCACCGCCCACACCCCGGGCAGCTCGCCGAACACGATCGCCACCCACACCGGCGACGCGATCGGCTCGATGATCGGGATCAGCATCGCCTCGAGCGCCGTGGCGTGGCGGATCGCCCACGCGTAGCACAGGTACGCGGCGCCCTGCTGGACGAGGCCGAGCGCGACCAGCGCGCCCCAGCCGGTCGCGTCGGGCGGCGCGTGGAGCGCCACGAACGGCGCGCCGATCGCCGCGCCGAGCAGGTTGCCGAGCAGCAGCGGACGCAGCGGATCGACCGGCGCCGCCGCGGTCCCCGAGAGCGCGACCTTGCGCAGCGTCATCGCCGAGAACGCGAACGCCACGCCGGCGCCGAGCGCGACCAGGTTCCCGGCGACGTGATCGACCGTGAGCTGCTCGAAGAAGAACAGCACGATGCCGCCGAGGACGAGCGCGATCGTCACCCAGTCCAGGCGCGTCGCGCGCTCGCGGAGGAACCACTGCCCGAGCAGCGCGATCCACACCGGCGCGGAGTACTGGATCAGGATCGCGTTGGCCGCGGTGGTGAGCTTGTTGGCGAGGATGAACAGCCCGGTGGTCGCGGCGAGCGCGACCGCGGCCCCCCACTCCCCGGGCGAGATGCCGCGCAGGCTCGGCCGGCGCACGGCGTACAAGAGCGCCGCGGCGATCGCCGAGCGCACGGCCCAGATCGCCCCGGGGTGCCAGTCGACGGCCTTGATCAGCACGCCGCCGGTGCTCCAGAACAGCCCGCACAGCGCGAGCAGCAGCAAGGCCTGGCGGTGGGCGGAGCGGCTCGCGGTCACGACGTCGGGTACGGGCACGGGCGCCGCGCAGGGTATGCCCGCGTCCCGCCGCCGTCACGCCGCGCGCGTCACGACTTGTCGCCGGCGGTCTTGCGCCCCGACGGCTTGATGCGGGGCAGGCGCTCGCACCGGCCGCGCGCGCCGCACACCTCGAGCACCGCGCCGTCGTCGAGGACGCGGAACGTGAGCGCGAACGATCTCCCGGCGCGGACGTCCACGCCGAGCACCTCGGTCCGGGGCACCAACGTGTCATCCCAGCCTTTGCGGCACCGGGTGAGCTGCTTCTGGACCACCGTCGCGCGCGCCACCCGCACCCGCGCGGCGCCGCCCGCCGCCTCGGTGGCCACGTAGCGCCCGCTGATCCGCACCGGGTGGCGGTAGCCGGGGCCGTCGACCGCGACGTCGAGCGTGTGGTCGGCGAAGACCTCGACGCACAGGCGGTCGTCGGCGCTCCGCCACCGGCCGACGACGAGGTCGACGGGCACCGCCGTCCCCGTCCCCGTCTCCGTCTCCGTCCCCGTCTCCGTCTCCGTCGCCGTCCCCGTCGCCGTCCCCGTCGCCGTCGCCGTACCCGTCTCCGTCTCCGTCTCCGCCCCCGTCCCCGCGTTCATCGTGACCGGAGGCCGAACGCCGGCGAGGCCGGCGTCGAGGGACGCGCGCCCCGGGCCCGACCCGCCCCGCTCGCACCCCATGACCTGAACGACGATCACCGCCAGCACGAGCGCGCTTCGCATCACGCCGCCGAGGCTAGCGCGCCGCCGGCGCGCGCGCTCACCCGGATCGCTCGGACCCGTCTCCCGAACCGCTCACCCGAACTCGCGCCCGAACGCCTGGCGCTGCTCGTGCGTCCCCAGCATCAGCAGCTCCCCTCCCTCGGGCAGCACCACGTCCGGCGCCGGGTTGGTGATCGTCTCCTCGCCGTGCTGGACGGCGATCACGTTCGCCCCGCACCGCGCGCCGATCGCGCAGGCCTCGAGCGACTGCCCGACCAGCCCCGCCGGGACCGCGACGTGGAACAGCTCGACGCCGGCGCCGAACATCATCACCTGCCGGCCCTGGATCGTCGAGAACACCGACTCGGCGCCGAGCGAGGAGTAGCCGAGCGCGAAGTCGGCGCCGGCGCGGTGCACCGCCTCGAGGTTCTGCTCGTGGGTGATCCGGCTGATGATCCGCAGCTCGGGGTTGAGCTTGCGGCAGTACACCGTCAGGTAGATGTTGATCGCGTCGCTGTTGGTCGTCAGCAGCACCGCCGGCGCGCGCGCGATCCCGGCCTCGCGCAGCACCTCGCGGTCGGCCGCGTCCCCGACGAACACCCGGTCCGCCGTCCCCGACTCGATCCGCGACCGCAGCAGCTCGTCCTTCTCGACCAGGTGGACCTTGACGTCGCGCGCGCGCAGCGCCCGCGCCGCCGCGCACCCGACCTTGCCGCCGCCGATCACGACCGTCGGCTCGTAGTTGGTGTCGTAGATGACGAGCAGCGCGTTCAGCTCGAGGATCTGGGCCGGCGTGCCGACCACGACCGGCACCGCGGTGTCCGACAGCGGCCGCTCGGGATCCGGCCGCTCGAACCGGCCGCGCTCCCACACGCCGACGACGCTGACCCCGAGGCGCCGGCGCAGCGCCAGCTCGCGCAGCGTCCGCCGCGCCAGCGGCGTGCGGTGGACCGGGAACTCGCCGATCACCAGGCCGCGGTACTCGCCGATCGGGTGGACCTCGGCGTGCCCGGCGTTGACCCGGTTCGCGAGGTGCTCGCCCAGCCGCTTCTTGACCGGCAGCACCGTGCTGGCGCCGGACAGCTCGTGGATGTCGACCGAGTCCTCGTCGTCCGCGGTGGTGATCACCGGCACCCGCGCCGCGAAGTGCCGGACCGTCAGCACGACGTTGGTGTTCTCGGCGTCGGCGATGTTCGCCACGACCGCGCGCGCGCGCTCGACCGCGAGCGCGCGCCACGTCGCCTGCGCCTGCGGATCGCCGGTGATCACCGGCACGCCCGCGGCGTGCAGGTGGGCCGCCTTCGTCGGATCCGGCTCGAGCACGAACGTCGGGATCTTCGCCAGCGCCAGCCGCTCGAGCAGATCGTGCGCGATCTCCTCGTGCTTGCAGATCAGCACGTGGTCGCGCGTGCCCTCGGGCACGGCGCGCGGCGCGCGCAGGTTGAGCTGCGCCTCGAGCCACGGGGCGTAGAAGAACCGGATGAACGCGAACGGCAGGACGATCAGCAGCATGAAGATGCCGCTGAGCAGCACGACGATCGAGAACGCGCGACCGAGGTCCGAGGTGAACGTGATGTCCCCGAACCCCAGCGTGCTCATCACCGTCAGCGTCCAGTACACGCCGGTCAGCCACGAGTGCTCGCGCCCCTCGTAGAGCATGAGGAAGTGGAACCCGATGGAGTAGACCGTCACCATCGCGAACAGCACGATGAGCTGGCTGCTCAGCCGGCGCAGGTTCTCGCGCAGCAGCGGCTGCTTGAGCAGGTACATCAGCTGGCTGACGACGAACTTCACGCGTGCCGCCAGTATAGGCGCGCGGCGGGCGCGCCGCGCGTCAGCCGGCCGGTCGCAGCGCGCGCACGGCGCCTGCGAGCGCCGGCCCGGCCAGCCCGAAGCAGTCGGCGAGCAGCGCCGCGACCTCCTCGTCGCTGCCCGACGCCACCGCCGTGCGCAGCCCCATCGCCTTGCCCATGAACGCCGGCCCACCCGCGGCCATCTGCGCCTGGAAGTGCGCGGTCGCCGCCGCCGCGGCGTCGCCGTCGAGCCCCAGCAGCGCCTGGAGCACGGTCGCGCCCGCCGGCGCGTCGCCGCGCATCACCGCGGCCGCGAAGTCCCGGAACGTCACGTCAGCCATGGCCACTCCTACCACGGCGGCGGGCGCGGTCGCGCTCACGACTTCCACTCGCGGTGGGCGCCGCGCGCGCCGAGCAGCGCGTCGACGACCTCGAGCCCGAACCACGTGGCGCCGGCGAAGATCCGCGAGCGGTGCATCGGCACCCGCCGGATCGCGACCTCGATCGCGCCGGCGACGGCGACGACGATCATCGACGTGGCGTAGCCCGCGAACAGCCCGACCGAGCCGACCACGGCGATCAGCGCGACCAGCGCGACGCTGCGCGCGAAGTACGTCGCCGTCGCCGGCTCGTGGGCGTCGTAGATCACCGCCAGCGCCGCGAACAGCCCGGCGACCGCCGCCGCGACGACCAGCCCGCCGACGAGCGTCGCGCGCAGGCCGCGCGCGACCACGACGCCGAGCAGCCCGCCGCCCGCGACCACGACGAGCCCGGCGCCGCGCCACCCCGGCGGCAGCCACAGCGCCACCGCGGTCACGCCCGCGACCACCACCGCGGCCGCCGCCACCGCCCGCGCGTGCGCCGCGCCGAGCCGGCGCCCCCGGCAGATCGCCCACGCCAGTGCGCCGAGGACGACGCCGGCGCCCA
>WYBA01000043.1 GCA_011526095.1 Myxococcales bacterium
CGCCGGCGCGGGCATCGCCACGGGCAAGGTCGGCGCGAGCGCCGTGGCGACCCGGGGCGCCACGGGTGCGGCCACCTCGGTGGCCATCAGCCGGTCGAGCGGCACCGTGCGCAGCGAGGTCGCCGCCAGGTCCCCGGACCGCCAGCCGACGACGTGGCTGCCGAAACCATCATCCAGGACGCAGCCCTGGAGCGACACGATCCGCCCATCCGGCGTCAGCGCCAGCCCGAACTTGCCGAGCTTGACGTACCCCAGCCGCGCCAGCACCGAATCGAGGATCGACATGCTGGCTCACCAAAGCATCCCCCGGGCCAACCTTGGCTCGCCCGATCCCGGCGATCGACGCCGCGGATCCCGCGATCCTGCGCCGACCTCGGCGCGCGCTCGGGCCTGATGTCCCCACAGATCCCTGGGACCGCGCTCCCCACGATCACCCTGTACGACAGCGGCGTACCTGACCGAAATCGTGCGACTTCGCCCGCCGCTACCGACCCGTGAACCGCGGCGGCCGCTTCTCCGCGAACGCGCGCAGCCCCTCGTCGCGGTCCTCGCTGATCAGCGTCACGTCATAGCACTGCCGCTCGATCCGCAGGCCCTCGTCGATCCCGACGTCGCTCCCGCGCTCGATCGCGGACTTGGCCATCGCGACCGACTTCGGCGCGCAGCCGGCGAGCTCGGCCAGCACGCGCTCCACCGCCGGGCGCAGCCCGGCGAACGGCACGACCTCGAGCACCAGCCCCAGGGTGTGGGCCCGCTCGGCCGAGATCCGCCGGCCGAGCAAGATCAGCTCCTTGGCCGCCGCGACGCCGATCAGCCGCGGCAGCCGCTGCGTCCCGCCCGCGCCCGGCATGATCCCCAGCCGCACCTCGGTCAGCCCCATCTCCGCGCCCGCGGCGCAGAGCCGGAAGTCGCACGCCAGCGCCAGCTCCAGCCCGCCGCCGTAGGCCGAGCCGTTCATCGCGCAGATCGTCGGCTGGCGGATCCGCGACCACGCGTCGATCGCGCCGCTGATCGCGTCGATGTACGGGCCGGCCTCGCTCGCCGGCACGCCCTTGCGCTCCTTGAGATCCGCCCCGGCGCAGAACGCCTGCTCGCCCGTGCCGGTCAGCACGACCGCGCGCACCGCGCGATCGCTCGACAGCTCGCGCGCCAGGCGCAGCAGCTCGAGGTTGACCGCCTTCGACAGCGCGTTGCGCGCGTCGGGCCGGTCGAGGGTCACCCACGCCACGCCGTCGCCACGGATGTCCACGCGCACTGCCGGATCGCTCACGGTCGCTCCTTCGGGGCTCGTCATCTCGCGGGCCACTACCCCATCGTCTCGCGCTCGGCGCGGCGGCGCGCGCGCGCCTGCTTGCCGATGTGCGCCTTCATGTACTTCGACGGCAGCTCGTGGCCGACGAACGTCGCCGCGAGCCGCGCGCAGTCGATCAGCTTGTCGAGGTCGATCCCGGTCTGGACGCCCATCGCGTGGAGCATCGCGACGAGATCGTCCGTCGCCAGGTTGCCCGACGCGCCCGGCGCGTACGGACAGCCGCCGAGCCCGCCGACCGACGAGTCGATCGTCGTGATCCCGAGCGTCAGCGACACCAGGCAGTTGGCGAGCGCGGTGCCCTGGGTGTCGTGGAAGTGGACCGCGAGCAGGTCGACGCCGTCGTCGCCGCGCGCCGGCACGTCGGCGAGCACGCGCTCCAGCACCTGCTGGACCTGGCGCGGATTGGCGACGCCGATCGTGTCGCCGAGCGAGACCTGGTAGACGCCCATCGCGCGCAGCTCGCGGGTCAGCCACGTCACGCGCGCCGGGTCGACGTCGCCCTCGTACGGGCAGCCGAACACCGTCGAGACGTACGCGCGCACCGGCACGCCCGCGGCGCGCGCCGGCGGCACGACCTCCTCGAACGCGCGCAGCGTCTCCTCGATCGTCTTGTTGACGTTCTTCTTGTTGTGCGTCTCCGACGCGCTGAGGAACACCGCGATCTCGGGCATCCCGGCGGCGAGCGCGGCGTCGAGGCCGCGGCGGTTCGGCACCAGCGCGGAGAACCGCACGCCGTCGGGCCGCGCGACGCTGCGCGCGACGTCCGCGGCGTCGGCGAGCTGCGGGATCCACTTCGGGCTGACGAAGCTGGTGATCTCGATGTTGCGGACGCCGGCGCCGACGAGCGCGTTGATGAACCGGACCTTGTCCGCGGTCGGGACCTGGCGCGCCTCGTTCTGCAGGCCGTCGCGAGGGCCGACCTCGTACACCGTGACGCGCTCGGGCAGGTCCAGCTTCATGACGGGTCCCGCCGACCATAGCAGGCCACCACGTCGTCCAGCAGCGCGCACGTCAGCTCGTCGAGCGTGTCGATCACCCGGTGCGCCGCGGACTGGTCCTGGCCGTGGAAGTTGCCGGCCCGCACCGCGATCACCAGGCAGCCGGCGTCGCGGCCCGCGGCGATCCCGGCGGCCGAGTCCTCGACCACGACGCACGCGCCGGGCGGCACGCCCAGCGCGTCGGCCGCGGCGAGGTAGCCGTCGGGCGCGGGCTTGCTGCGCGCGACGTCCTCGGCCGCGAACACCGCGGCGAACGCGTCGACCATGTCGAGCGCGACCAGCGCCTGACGCGCCTCGACCCGCGAGCTGCCGGTGACGAGCGCGCGCGGCCGGTCGGCGAACCGGGCGACCGCCTCGCGCGCGCCGGGCAGCACCGTGATCCCCAGCTCGGCGAACACGCCCTCGCGCGCCGCGGCGGTCGCCGCGATCAGCTCGGCGCGGCTCCACCGGATCTGCGGGTGGCGCGCCAGGAGCTGGTCGTAGATCGCGACCCACGACCGCCCGATGATGAAGTCGCGATCCACCTGCTCGATGTGGACGCCCTGCCCCGCGGCGAGCGCGCGGGCCATCGCCTCGGCGCTCTCGCGCTCGGTGTCGACGAGCGTCCCGTCGAGGTCGAACAGCAGGGCGCGGACGGACATCGGCCGGCCTTGTACCACGGGCGGTAACCCGCGGCCGGGCGCGGTGCACTGTCCGGTGGCACACTCGCCCCCGAGGTCCACATGCGACGCCTGCTCACCCGCGCCGTCCTCGTCATCGCCCTCGCCCTGGCCGCCGCGTGCGGCCCGTCCGCCGCCGCCCGCCACGCCCAGTCCCTGGTCGACCAGGGCGACTACGCCGGCGCCGCCGCCTACGCCGCCGCCGAGCGCCAGAAGGCGCCGGGCGATCGCGCGCTGTGGCGCGTCCACGTCCGCGCCGCGCTCGGCCAGCACGACGCGCGCGGCGCGGTCGGGCTCTACGACGAGTGGCGCGCGACGCACGGCGACGACGTCGAGACGCTGCACATGATGGCGCTCACGACGATCTGGCAGGCGCTGGAGTCGCCGTCGGCGCAGACCCGGCTCGCCGCGGTGCGCGCGGTCGAGCGGCTCGAGATCGAGCGCATGGCCGAGGCCGTCGCCGAGCGCATGGGCGACGACGAGGACGTCGTCGCGTCGGCCGCCGCGGTCGCGATCCTGCGCGCGTTCTGGCAGGCGCCGCAGGTCGCGACCGACATGCTGAAGAGCGCCGATCCCGAGGCGCGCGCGATCGCGGTCGCCGGGATCGCCAAGAAGGTGGGCGTCCGCGCCGCCGACGACCTGCGGCCGATGGCGACCGACGCCGACCCGCGGGTGCGCCGCGCCGTCGTCGGCGCGCTGGTGGCGTTCGGCGAGGCGCGCGACACCGAGCTGCTCACCGAGCTCGCCGCCGACCAGGACGCCGACGTCCGCGCCGCGGCGCTGCGCGCGCTCGCCACCGGCAAGCGCGGCGACCACGGCGCGCTCGCCCGCGCCGCGCTCGCCGACGAGCACCTCGGCGTGCGGCTCGCCGCGGTCGCGGTGCTCGGCGCGGCCCGGGACCGCGCGACCCTGACCTCGCTGCTCGGCGGCGCCGACCTCGTCGTCGCGCTCCACGCCGCGCGCGCGCTCGGCGACGACGCGGGCGAGGCCGCCGGCAAGGCGCTCGACGCCGCGCTCGCCGCCACCGACTGGACCGTGCGCGCCGGCGCCGTCAACCTCGCGGTCGCGCTCGTCGGCAAGGCCGGCGCGCGCGCGCGCCTCGAGCAGGCGCTGCTCGACGAGCGGGTCGAGGTCAAGCTCGCCGCCGCCCGGCTGCTCGACGGCGACGTCCGCGCCCGCGCCGTGCTCGCCGACGCGCTCGCCGGCGCCGACGCCCACCTCCGCGTCCAGGCCGCGGTCGACCTCGCCCGCGTCGACGACGCGCGCGGTCTGCCGGCGCTCGACGCCGCGGTCGGCGACGCCGACCCCGCCGTCCGCCTCGCCGCCGTCGGCGGCTACCAGCTCGCGCACCGCGCCGGCCCGGGCCTCGTCACCGCGCTCGGCGACGACAGCCCGCTGGTCCGCCTGGTCGCCGCCGAGGGCGTGCTCGAGCTGTACGAGGACGACTGAGCCGAGCCGCCGAAACGGAGCGTTGACAACTCATCCGTTATAACGGACAGTGTCGATCGTGACGCTCCAGAGCACCCCGCAGCCCCGCCGCGACGCGCGCATGTGTTGTCGCCACGGGCTCGGTCCGCCCTGAGCGCGTCACGACACGCGCGCCTCGAGGCGACGACGGGCCCACCGGCTTCCTCCCCGGTGGGCCCTTCGTCGTTTCGGGCGCGCTCCTCCCAGGAGTCACCATGTCCGCCCTCGCCCACGCCCGCTCGCACGCCACCCCCACCGCCGCCGCGCGCCCGCTGCGCGTCGGCGTCGTCGGCGGCGTCGACCGCATGGCCCACCTCTACGAGCGCGCCGCCGCGTCCGTCGGCTGGGAGCTCGAGCACCACACCGGCCAGCTCGCCGGCCGCGGCGCGCCCGGCCTCGCCGCGCTCGTCGACCGCGTCGACCTGCTGATCGTCATGACCGACATCAACAGCCACAACGCCGTGCTCGCCGCGCGCAAGCTCGCCGCCGCGCGCGGCCGCCGCCTCGTGCTGACACGGCGGTGCAGCCCCAGCCGGATGGCGCAGCTGCTGTTCGAGCACCAGGGCTGAGCCGAGCTTCGCGAGGCGACCTCCGTACAGGCGCCGCGAGCCCGTCTGCGGGCGAGCCAGCCGATCGACAGCGCCTGCGAGGCTGAACAGCCTCACAGGCGCTGAGCGCGCGCCGCGTCCAGAACGGCGAAGGCCCCGTCTCTCGACGGGGCCTCACCTTCCGCGATCGGTCGCGCCGACTAGCGGTGGTCGCGCGTCTTGGGGCGGTCGCCCGTGTCGTCGTCCCAGCCGCCCTCGACCCAGATGTAGACGTTGCCCTGCAGGACCCAGTCGCCGTCGCGCCAGCGCTTCTTGGCGCGCGCGCGCTCCCAGTGGCCCGGGATCCACTCCCACTGGTTGTTCTTCCAGTCCCAGCGGCCCATGACCCAGACGTAGCCGCCGCGGCTGCCCGGGTTCTCGGCGCGGCGGGCCGGCGGCGGCGCCGTCGGCCCGTCGACGACGACGGTCACCGTGCCGCCGCCACCGTCGCGGTGGTCGCGCGTGTCGGGGCGGCCGTGATCGTGGCCGCCGCCGTTGTCCTTGACGTGGACGGTGCCGTGGGCGCCAGCCGTGACCCAGGAGCCCTCGACCCAGTGCCACTCACCGCCGCGCTGCTCCCAGCGGCCGTCGTTCCACTGATGGCCGGCGCGGACGCGCTCCCAGTGGCCGGGCTGCCACACCCAGCGGTTCTGCCAGACCCAGTTGCCGCGGACCCAGACGTAGCCCTCGCGGACCGTGATCTCCTCGTACTGCGGCTCGGGCGGCGCCTCGCGCACCACGACGGCGCCGCGCACCCGAACATGGCCGGACGTGCGGACCACGCAGGCCGTGGTGCTCAGGAGCCCGAGCGCCAGGGCGAACCCAGTGATAAAGCGTCGCGATCGAATCATCTCGAGTCTCCTTGGATAGCTAGTCGGCCATCGCGTCATGACGTGCTGGACGGCGTGCCCGGCTGGGCGGGTCGCGATGGCAACGGTTTGGACGGCCGTTCCCCCGAATGAATCAACCGGATATTCCTCCACGCGATCCCCGGGTGTCAACGCGGCGGGGTTCGCGGACTTACACCGCGAGTCAGGGCGCGACGACGGTGTCCGGAGCGTCGAGCAGCGTGACGTCGGTGACACTGGCCGTCCGCAGCCAGGTCAGCCACTCGATGAGGGCGGTGATGTCCGCCGGGGCGAGCTCGTCGACGAACGCCGGCATCTCGTCGAGCGCGCCGAACACGCTCGGGTGGCTGGCGTCCTTGATGAGCTGGCGCAGGTACGGCGGCGCGCCGCGGCCCAGCAGCGCGGGCGCGGAGTACTCCTCGGGCTCGTCGGCCTCTTCGCCTCCGTCTCCGTCTCCGTCTCCGCCTCCGTCTCCGTCTCCGTCTCCGTCTCCGTCTCCGTCTCCGTCTCCGTCTCCGTCTCCGCCTCCGCCTCCGCCTCCGTCCTGCGCGACGCCCGCGTCGACCGCGACCACGGGCGCCGCCGGCGCCGCCGCGACCGCGCGCAGCGGCGCGTGACAGTCCGTGCACCCGCCATCGCCCTCGAACAGCACGCGCCCCTGCTCCGCCAGCGTCGCGTCGACGTCCGGCGCGCCGGTCTCCGCGTACACCGCCTCGACCAGCGCCTTCAGCTCGTCGGGCGTCGCCTCGGTCGCGGGCATCGCGGCGTCGCTCTTGCCCAGCGCGGTGCGGCCCCAGTACAGGTCGCCAGAGGGATCCTTCAGGAAGCCCTCGATCCACTTGCGGCTGTTGTACCCGGCGTCGATCGCCGGCGCCTCGCGCTCGTCGCCGTCGTGGCAGCTCGCGCACTCGCGCGCCCAGATCGTGCGCGCCCGGTAGAACGGCGCCGTCGTGTAGACCGCCGTGCCGCCCGCCGCCGGCACGCCGTGCGCCTTGGCCAGCGCGCGCGCCCGCTTGGCCTGCGCCGCGGACACGGCCTGGCGCTTCGCGAGGTCCGGGTCGCTGGCGTCGGCCTGGAACGACACCACCGTCAGCGCGCCCGCGCCGACGATGCCGGCGCCGAGCAGCCCCAGCGGCAGCTTGCGCCGGCCCGGGCTGCGATCCGGCCCGCGGTCGAGGAACGGCAGGCCGAGCAGCACCGCGCCGACGACGACCGGCGTGCCGAGCGCGACGATCGTCTCCATCGAGCCCTCGAAGTACTTCAGCACCTGGAACAGCGGGCGGAAGTACCACTCGGGGCGCGCGTCGAAGTTGGACGACGGATCGGCCGGCGCGTCGAGCCGGGCGCCGCCCTCGTGCCACACCCACGCCAGCAGCGCGGCGAACGCGATCGCCATGCCGACGAGATCGCGGAACAGCTGATCGGGCCAGAACGGCTGCGCGGTGCGCGCGAGCGCCGCGTCGTCGCGGCCCCACCGCGGCGTCACGCCGTGCTTGCGGAACAGCGCGAGGTGCACGACCACCAGGCCGATCGTCGCCGCCGGCAGCACGAACACGTGCAGCGCGTAGAACCGCGTCAGCGTCAGGTTGCCGTACTCGTTGCCGCCCTGCGCGACCTGCTGCACCTGCTCGCCGATCACCGGCGAGGCGCCGGCGATCCCGGTCGCGACCTTGGTCGCCCAGTAGCCGGTCTGGTCCCACGGCAAGAGGTACCCGGTCAGCGCGAACGCCAGGATCAGCCCGAGCAGCGTCACGCCGACGATCCAGTTGAGCTCGCGCGGCCGCTTGTACGCGCCCCACACCGCGACCTGGATCAGGTGCAGCCCGGCGACGATCACCATCGCCGAGGCGCCGTGGTGGTGCAGCCCGCGCACCAGCCAGCCCATCGTCACGACGTCCTGGATGTGCGCGACCGAGGCCCACGCGTCCGTCGACGACGGCGCGTAGTAGAACGCCAGCAGCACGCCGGTCGTCATCTGCAAGAGCAGCAGGAACGTCAGCACCGAGCCGAACACGTAGGCCATCGACGCGCCGCCGCGCACCGGCTCGTCGAGCGCGTGCTCGACGACCTTGCGATACCCCGTGCGCTCATCGAACCAGTCGCCCAGCTTCATCGTCACACCGGCTCGCGGTCGGTGCCGCCCTGGCGGTACTGCACCCAGGTGACCCGCACCCGCCCGTCGACGACCTCGACCGCGAGCGGATCGAGCCCGCGCTCGGCCGGCCCCGACTCGCGCGCGCCGTCGATCTTGAACGAGCTGTCGTGGCACGGGCACTGGAACGCCTGGCCGGCGGCGTCGAGCGCGACCGCGCACCCCAGGTGCGGGCAGATCGACGACAGCGCCTCGACCTTGTCGTCGGCGGTGCGGCGCAGCCACGCCGCGCCGAGCGGCACGTCGGTCACGGTCGACCACGCGTCGCGCACCGAGCGCGCGATCACCGGCACCCGCACCGGCGGCGCGCCGACCACGAGCTGGTCGAGCGCGCACACGTCGATCGGCTCGCCGCCGCTGAGCACCACCTTGCGCCCCATCGGGAACAGCAGGTAGCGGACGGCGGGGACCGCCACGACCGCGCCCATGCCGCCGCCGAGGGCGCAGGTCGCGATCTTCAGGAACCGCCGGCGCCCGGGATCGTCCGCGTGGGCGGCCCCGGCGCTCGGCGCGTGCTTGTCGTGGTTCGAGCCGGGCGCGTCGTCCGACATGGGCTGCGGACGTTAACACGCCGCACGCGACGCCCCGGTTACGCGGGTCAGGACTCGAACGTGCGCTCGTCGCGCTCCTGGTCTTCCTTGCACCGGATGCACATGCCGGTCTCCGGCCGCGCCTCGAGCCGCTTCTTGCCGATCGGCTCGTCGCAGTGCTCGCACTGGCCGAACGTGCCGTCCTCGATCTTCTTGAGCGCGAGGTCGACCTTGGTGAGCAGGCTCTTCTCGCGACCGCGCAGGCGGAACTCGAACGACTGGATGTACTCGCTGGCGGCGAGGTCCATCTCGTCCGCGAGGTCGTTGGTGTCGAGGGTCATGTCCTCGGTCAGGGTCTTCCGGGCGCGCTCCAGGACGGCACGGCGCTTCTCGAGGAGGAGCTCCTTGAACTTGGCCAGCTCCTTCTTCGTCAGCGGCTTCGCAGCGGTGGCAGCAGTGGTCACGATGGGGCCCCCTGGTTCCTCAGAAAAATGGCCGCGGAGGATAGTGACGATCCGGGATGGTGGCAACCCGAATCAACCCCCGTGGGCGCTCTCACGCTTCGATCGCCAAACCCCGCGACATTCCGGGTTCATACATCGGCCGACGTCTTGACACAGTGTAGGGCTGGCCCGGAAACTAGCGGGCGTATGGCCGGCTCCGACAAGCGCAAGCAGTCCCTCTATTTCCCCGAGGACATGTTGAAGGAGATCCAGGAGGAGGCCGCCCGGCAGGATCGGTCGCTCTCGTGGATCGTCCAGAAGGCGTGGAAGATCGCCCGCAAGGAGATCATGAAGTACCCGTCGGTCAACGAGTTCCCCGGCGAGGAAGACGAGAAGGAGATCGCGTAGCCCGCTGGCCGTGCCCGCGCGCGGCTACGCCATCGCGTCGTACCCCGGTGGCGACGGCAGCCCGATCTACTTCGAGGTCTTCGAGCCCGAGGACGCGGCGACCGCCGCTCCGACCACAGCAGCAGCCAGCGATGCGCGCACGCCCGTCATCCTGTGTGACGGGATCGGTTGCGACGGCTACGTCTGGCGCCGGCTGATCCCCGACCTGGCCGACCGCCAGGTGGTGCACTGGCACTACCGTGGCCACGGCCGGACGCCCGCCCCGCGCGACGCCGCGCGGGTGAGGATCGAGGACTGCGCCGACGACCTCGCCGCGGTGCTGGACGAGGTCGGGGTGTCCCGCGCCGTCGTCGCCGGCCACTCCATGGGCGTCCAGGTCGCGCTCGAGACCTTCCGGCGGCACGCCGGTCGGGTCGCCGGCCTGGTCCTGGCCTGCGGCGCGCCCTCGCACCCGCTTCGCACCTTCAAGGGCGCGCGGGTGCTGGAGGACGTCCTGCCCCACGTGCAGAAGGTGGTCGCGCGCGCCCCCGGGCTGCTCAACCGCGTGACCCGCGCCGTGCTCCCGACCCGCCTGGCGTTCGAGGTCGCGACCCGGCTGGAGATCAACCGCGAGCTCGTCGACCCCGCCGACTTCATGCCCTACCTCGAGGGCATGGCGCGGATCGACATCCGCCTGTTCACGTCGATGCTCGCGGCGGCGGGTCAGCACAACGCCGAGGCGCTGCTCCCGTCGATCGATGTGCCGACGCTCGTCATCGCCGGCGGCCGGGACGGGTTCACCCCGCCCAGCCGCAGCGTGGAGATGGCCCACGCGATCCCCAGCGCCGAGCTGCTGTGGATCGAAGAGGGATCTCACACCGCGCCGATCGAGCGGCCCGAGGTCGTCCGCGCCGCGGTCCGGAGCTTCCTGGAAGAACGGGCCGACAGGCCGGCCTGACTGGCCAAATTCCGTTGAGATTGCACGCTGATCCACCGATCAGCATCCGCACGGATGTCACGTGGCAGGTGTAGGTTGCGCGGTGCGTCCAGGAATGCCATTCAGACAAACGCATAATCCATCGAAACAACTAAGGATTCGTGCTCCGGAGTGCCCCCGGTTTTTTTCAAGATTTTGCTCGCAAACCAGCCGCCTTTCGGGCAACTTCACGTCCCGCTTAAGACAAAGACTTTCTGCGGGCTTACGTGTTTCCGGTAGCGACATCATCAGGAATCCCACATTGGTCCCGAGCCGCCGGGGGGCGGTGAGGGAGAGGAACAACGGAACAGCACAATGACGCGCCCTGTCCTACGTCGCATCGACGATGACAACGATGGCCTCGTCGCCCTTCCGCCCATCCCGGTCGTGCGTCAGCGCCTCCGGACGACGGTGAAGGAGTTCGCGATCTCCCAGCCTGGCCGCCGCGCCGCCGCGCTCGCCGCTGTCTGGATCGCCGCCACGGGTTGTGAGGCGGACCTCAACGGGTACGACCCCGAGGAGGCCCTGCGGACGTACCGGCTGATCGAGTCGGAGCTGCGCGCCGAGCTGCGCCTCAGCCTCGGCCGGGCGATCACCAACGAGCCGCACGTCGCCACCCGCACCACCATGATCCAGATGCTCGAGCACCTCGAGGAGCTCGAGGCCGCCGCGGTCGCGCCGCGGCCGCAGCGCCGCCGCCGGCGCCGCTAGGCCGCCGCGCCCACCGGACGGCTCCCGACCGCGCGGCCCACGCCTCCACCGCCGCGCGCCGGCTGCCCCGGCCCCACATTCGCCGTGAACGTTCCACCGACCCGCCGCGAGCGCACCGCTCTGGCGGGTCTTGGTGTTTTCGGTGTCGTCGCCAGCGACATGGCGTCCGGGTTGCGGCCGGTTCGTCCAGCCACCGGACACTCCCGACGAGCCGTCGCGGGCTTGGCGCGGCGCGGCCGTTGCTCCTGGGTGCGGGCGTGGACCCGACGCTACGAGCAAGCGCTCCAGCCGCAGTGGACGCACACCCGGCACCGGCTGTGGACGACCAGCGCGCGTCCGCACTCCGGGCACGCCGTCGCCTCCGTCGCCGCTTTCGTCGCGGCGACGCCACCGCCGCCCGCGCCATCAGCCGCGATCGACAGCACCTGCGCGTCGCGCGAGCCGTCGCGGTAGACGGTGATGCCCTTGCACCCGAGCTCGTCGGCGAGCAGGTAAGCCCGCGCGACGTCGTCGCGGGTCGCCGCGCGCGGCAGGTTGATCGTCTTGGACACGGCGGCGTGGACGTGGCGCTGGAAGGCGGCCTGCATCCGCACGTGGACGTCGACGGCGACGTCGTGCGCGGTGGCGAACACCGCCTGGACGTCGGCGGGCACCTCGGCCAGGCCGCGGCAGCCGCCGTGCGCCGCCAGCCGCGCGGCGAGCGCGTCGGACCAGAAGCCGCGACGCTGCGCGACCTCGCGGAACGCGGTCGACGTCTCGGGCAGCACGGCGCCGTCGAGCACGCGGCGCTCGTAGGCGAGCGCGTACACCGGCTCGATCCCGCTGGAGCAGCCGGCGATGATGCTGATCGTCCCGGTCGGCGCGACGGTCGTCGTCGTGGCGTTGCGCAGCGGCGCGTGCCCGGCGCGCTGCCAGCGCGAGCCGTCCCAGGCCGGGAACGGGCCGCGGGTCCGCGCCAGCTCGACCGACGCGGCCTGGGCGTGCTCGTCGAGGAACGCGGCGAGCCGCTCGGCGAGCGCGAGCGCGGGCGCGCTGTCGTACGGGATGCCGAGCGCGATCAGCAGGTCGGCGAACCCCATGACGCCGAGGCCGAGCTTGCGGGTCGCGCGGGTGGCGTGCTCGATCGCGGGCAAGGGGTACCGGTTCACCTCGATCACGTCGTCGAGGAACCGCACGCCGTCGACGATCGCGTCGCGCAGGCGATCCCACGCGACGCCGACGCCGTCCACGCCGCGCCGCGCGACGAACCGCGACAGGTCGAGGCTGCCGAGCGTGCACGACTCGAACGGCAGCAGCGGCTGCTCGCCGCACGGGTTGGTCGCCTCGATCGCGCCGAGCCCGGGCGTCGGCTGGGTGGCGTTGACCCGGTCGAGGAACACCAGGCCCGGGTCGCCGACGGCCCACGCGGCGGCCGCGATGCCGTCGAACACGGTCCGCGCGTCGAGCCGGCGCACGACCTGCCCGGTGCGCGGGTTGACCAGCCCGTAGTCGGCGCCGGCGCGGACCGCGGCCATGAACGCGTCGGTGATCGCGACCGACAGGTTGAAGTTGCGCATCCGCGCCGGGTCGAGCTTGAGCGCGACGAACTCGAGGATGTCCGGGTGGTCGACGCGCAGGATGCCCATGTTGGCGCCGCGCCGGGTCCCGCCCTGCTTGATCGCCTCGGTCGCGACGTCGAACACCTGCATGAACGCGACCGGGCCGGCGGCGAGGCCGCCGGTCGAGGCGACCTCGTCGCCGGCGGGGCGCAGGCGCGAGAACGAGAAGCCGGTGCCGCCGCCGGTCTTCTGGATCTCGGCCGCCCACCGCACCGCCTCGAAGATCGCGCCGGTGGTGTCGGCGACGGGCACGACGAAGCACGCGGCGAGCTGGCCGAGCGGCCGCCCGGCGTTCATCAGCGTCGGCGAGTTGGGCAGGAGCTCGAGCGCGCGCATCCGCGCCGCGAACCGCGCCGCGAGCGCCTCGACCTCGGCCGGCGTGGCGCCCCACCGCGCCTCGGCGCCGGCGACGTGGCGCGCGACGCGGTCGAACATCTCGCCGGGCGTCTCGACGACGCGGCCGTCGCCATCCTTGACGAGGTACCGCTTGCGCAGCACCGCCAGCGCGTTGTCGGACAGCGGCGCGTCCACGGGCCCCATCGCCCGCGATCTACCACGACGGTCCGGGCGGTGGCGCCGTGATCGCGACGCTGGTGATGTCGGTCGTGGCCTCGGCCGCGGTGTCCGACGGCGGCATGGCGATCGGCCTCGACGACGGCACCGTCTGGCTGGTGTGGGACGGCGAGTGGGAGGAGCTGGGCGCGTGCGACGACGGCGCGGTCGCGGCGCTCGCGGACGAGGCCGGCGCGCTGGTCGTCGAGTGCGGCGACGGCTCGACGTGGAGCTGGACCGTGGACGGCGGGTGGGCGCCGCGCGGCGACGCCGGCGCGAGCTGGACGTCCGACGGCGCCAGCTCGGCCGAGGCGTGGGCCCGCCCGTGGTCCGCCGTGTGGCTGCCCGAGCTGGAGGTGGTGCTGCGCCAGATCGACCGCGCCGGCGAGGCGCCGGCGCTCGAGGGCTGGGTCCACCTGCGGTGGAGCCTGTGAACCAACCGACGAGGAGGGAGATCGAGATGCTGCATCCGTGGAAGCTGTTGCCCCTGTCCCTGGTGATCCTGGCCGCGACCGCGGCCGCGCGGCCGGCGCGCGCCGACGACGATCACGCCCGCCGCCGCGCCCAGGCCCGGCTCGAGGCGCGCGAGCCCGCGGTGCGCGAGGTGGTCGCCGCGGCGCTGCGCCACGCCGGGCTCGACGGCGCGCCCGAGCGGGGGATGCGCCGGCGGGCGCGCCTGGCCGCGGCGCTGCCGACCCTGTCGATCAAGGCGGCCCGCGACACCAGCTGGGTCGAGGCCGACGGCGCGCGCGTCGTCGGCGACGTCGAGCAGTCCGAGGTGCTCGAGGCGCGTGCGAGCTGGCGCCTGGACCGGCTCGTGTTCGACGGCGCCGAGCTGCGGGTGGCCGCGCTGGCCCAGCAGCGCGCCCGCGCCCGGGCCGCGCTGGCCGCCCAGGTGACGGCGCTCTTCTACAAGCGCCGGGCCGCCCAGCTCGAGGCGCTGTGGAGCGAGCCGGAGTCCGTGGAAGCCGAGATCCGCCGCGATCTCGCGCTGGAGGAGCTGTCGGCCCAGCTCGACGCGCTCACCGGCGGGTGGTGGGGCGACCACGCCCACGAATGAGCGAGATAGAGAAAACTTGCCGCGGAGGGCGCTGGAGCGGGACGATCGCGTCGTGGACGGACAGCGCCAGTTCCCGCGGTTCGCGCACGAGGCCGCGGTCCGGCTGTCGGGCGGCGGCGCCATCATCAAGGGCCGGACGGCCAACGTGTCGAGGGGCGGCCTGTGCGCGATGGTCGACCAGCGTGTCGCCGTCGGCACCGCGGTCGACGTCGAGCTCGCGCTGGTGTTCGCCGACGCCACCCACTCCGAGGCGATCAAGCTGCCGGCGCGGGTGGTGTGGGCGACGGCGCTCGAGACCCAGTTCCAGGTCGGGCTGGCGTTCGCCCCGCTGCGGCCGGACCAGCTCAAGCACCTCGAGCTGTTCCTGCGGTTCCTCGAGGAAGGCGCGCGCGAGCGCCGGGCCGCGACGGCCGGCGGCGGCAACGGCAGCCCGTTCGACGGCTGATCTCTGCTCGCCGGTGGCGTTAGCCGCTTTACGCGGAGATCCGCCGTTCCGTATCATCCGCGGTCTGGAGGGGCACCGCCCATGACTCGCAACGCACTCCCAGCGTTCGCGCTGCTGACGCTACTGACCGCGGCGATCGTCGCGTCGCCCGACCGCGCCGAGGCGCAGCCGGTGAAGAACCGGATCTCGGTCATGGTCGACTCCTCGGGGTCGATGATCATGACGCCCGAGGTCGTCACCTACCCGGAGACGTGCGTCGCTGCGGGCTTCAATGCCTGCGAAGTCTCCGGCATGCCGTCCTCTGCAGCCAGAACCTGCAATGCGTGCGTGACCTGGACGATCCGTCGTCGCGCCTCGTGCGCGACCAGTTGGGACGCGACGTGCGTCACCAACTACACGAACTGCTCAACGTACTTCGTCGGCTCCTGCCAGCAGACGCTGAACCTCAGCGAAGGCGTCGCAACTCGTGGCGATGGAACCGCAATGACTCCTGGTTGCGACGTCGACGGCGACGGCCTCGCCAACGACAGCAGGATGTTCCAAGCCAAGGAGGCATTGCAGGACGTGATTGCCACGTTCGGCGAGGTTGAGTTCGCCCTCTGGAGATACGCGCAAGTCGAGGGCGGTATGACGTGTACAAACAGTGCGTCTTGCCCTGACACACCAGGCGGCCAAAGCACGCTCACGTGTGAGAACGTCGGCGGCACAAACCGCTGCGCCATTGACGCGGCGGACTACTCGAATGCCACTGGCCAGTGCCAGGCACTTACCGCATGGAACGGTTCGGACAACGCGTTTAGCTGTTCGTCCTGCGCTGACACCTGCGGCCCCGGCGGCTGCTCAGCCGAGCGGCTCAGATGCGAGGCGTACGGAATGGAGCGGGTGCGTACGGGCGGCGCCAACCTACTCGGAGGCACGGCGAACTGCGCACTGCCGACCACCAGTCACCGATTCATGTTCAATCACGGAGCATTCACTGGGGCAACGTGCGACCCATCGGGCGGGGAGCGGCTCGTGGACTTCCCGTCGACGGGATACGATGACAACTACTCCGCGCTGTCAGCGTGGATCGATCATGTCCAGCCGAACCTAGCAACGGACGTGGAGATCACAGCTAATGGAGCGACGCCGATCGCTGCGTCGCTTCGCGACATGCAGGCAGCGATCCTCGCGAACGCCACTGCCGACACCAAGACGCCGTGCCGCAAGCACCAGGTTGTCTTCCTGACTGACGGCGGTGAGACGTGCGAGGAGATCGCCGACGCCGTCGCCGCCGCCCAGACGTTTCAGAACCTGTCGTTCACCAACGCCGCCGGCACGGTCGTCACCGACTACGACGTCCCGGTCTACATCATCGGCTTCGCGATCTGTCCGCCGGGCGATCCGAACTGCCAGACGTTGCAGGACCTCAACGCCATCGCCGCCGCCGGCGGCACCGGGCAGGCGATCGCCGTGTCGAGCCAGCTCGAGCTCCAGCTCGCGCTCGCGCAGATCGTGGCGGACTCGATCGTCTCCGAGCGGTGCAACGGCGCCGACGACGACTGCGACCAGGCGATCGACGAGGACTTCCCCGGCCTGGGCAGCGCGTGCTCCGAGGGCGTCGGCGCCTGCTACGACCCGGGCAACCTGGTTTGCACCGCCGATCAGAGCGGCGTCGAGTGCGACGCGGTCGCCGGCACGCCGAGCGCCGAGATCTGCAACAACCTCGACGACGACTGCGACGGCCTGATCGACGACGGCATCTCGTGCACCGGCTGCCAGCCGGTGTGCACCGACGCCGCCGGCTGCGACATCTGCAACGGCATCGACGAGGACTGCGACACGATCTTCGACGAGGACTTCACCCCGGGCACGTGCGGCGTCGACATCGGCGCGTGCAGCTTCGGCACGACCTCGTGCACCGCCGGCGTCGTCAGCTGCGTCGGCGGCCAGGGCCCGGTGACCGAGGCGTGCAACGGGATCGACGACGACTGCGACACGATCGTCGATGGCATGTCGTCGCCGTGCTACCCGCCGGCGACCGCCGGCTGCGACGTCATGACCGGCACCTGCCAGGGCATCTGCAGCTTCGGCGTCGCGACGTGCGACGACTTCCCGAACACGCCGGCGTGCGTCGGCGCGGTCACGCCGATCGGCGAGATCGCGTGCAACCTCACCGACGACGACTGCGACGGCCTGGTCGACGAGGGCGCCGGCCCGGAGCAGTGCAACGGCCAGGACGACGACTGCGACGGCTCGATCGACGAGGGCGTCGCGGTGACGGATCCCGACATCGGCGACGCGTGCGGCACACCGCCGTTCATCGGCACGTGCCAGCCCGGCGCGATCGCGTGCATCGCCGGCACCCAGCAGTGCGTCGGCGAGGTCAACCCGACGTCCGAGACCTGCAACAACCTCGACGACGACTGCGACGGCACGCCGGACGACAACGTCCCGGGCTTCGGCGGCGCGTGCGGCACCGACGAGGGCGCGTGCACGCCCGGTACGCTGCGCTGCATCGGCGGCGCGCCGGTGTGCGACGGCGCGACCGGCCCGTTCGCCGAGGTGTGCGACGGCGTCGACAACAACTGCAACACGTTCACCGACGAGACCGACCCGGACCTCGGCGACACGTGCAACACCCTGCCCGACGGCACGGTCGTCCCGACCGAGACCGGCGAGTGCCAGTGGGGCGTGCGCGTGTGCGCCGCCGGCGACCTCGGCTGCGTCGGGACGATCGGGCCCGTCGCGGAGATCTGCAACACCCGCGACGACGACTGCGACGGCCCGATCGACGAGGACTTCCCGCTGCTCGGCACGACCTGCACCGCCGGCGTCGGCGTGTGCGAGCAGCCCGGCATCTACGTGTGCGACGCCAGCGGGGCGCAGGTGTGCAACGCCGAGCCGAGCGCGCCCGGCGTCGAGACGTGCAACGGCCAGGACGACGACTGCGACACGTTCATCGACGAGGGCACGCTGCCGCTGGTCGGCGAGGAGTGCTCGCCCGGCGTCGGCATGTGCATGGGCGGGATCTGGGAGTGCATCGCCGGCGATCTGGTGTGCAGCGACCCGGCGTCCGGCAACCCCGAGACCTGCGACAACACCGACGAGGACTGCGACGGGTTCATCGACGAGGGCGACCTCGAGGGCGAGGGCGAGGACTGCACCGATCCGGGCTTCGAGAGCGTCGGCGACACCGGCACGTGCGAGTTCGGCGAGACGGTGTGCACCAACGGCGGGATCGAGTGCGACGGCTACATCGGCCCGGGCGAGGAGGTGTGCAACGGCCTCGACGACGACTGCGACGGCGTCGCCGACGACCTGGCGGCGTGCCCGGTCGACGGCCAGGTGTGCCACGAGGGGGCGTGCGTCGAGGCGTGCGCCGGCGGCGAGTTCCCGTGCCCGACCGGCTACGTGTGCGAGACGCTGTCCGACGTCACGCCGCCCGGCGACTACTGCGTGAGCAACCCGTGCAACGGCGTGACCTGCGAGGCCGGGTCCTACTGCGACTCGACGACCGGCGAGTGCGTCGACCTGTGCGCCGACGTGTCGTGCCGCACCGGCGAGGAGTGCCGCAACGGGTTCTGCCTCGACTGCTTCGACCTGCCGAGCAAGTGCATGCCGGGCGAGCTGTGCATCGCCGACGACGACGGCGTCGGCCAGTGCGAGGACAACCTGTGCGACCCCAACCCGTGCGCGGTCGATCAGGTGTGCACCGACGGCACGTGCTCCGGCGGCTGCGCCGACGGCTGCGACCCGGGCCAGGTGTGCCTCGACGGCTCGTGCGAGGCGGACCTGTGCTTCGACGTCGACTGCCCGTCGCCGCAGATCTGCGACCCGAACAACGGCGAGTGCCAGAACCCGATGTGCGACGGCGTCCGCTGCAACCCGGGCGAGCTGTGCGTGCCGACCAGCGGCGAGTGCATCGCCGACCCGTGCGACGACACGGTGTGCCCGATGGGCCTGGACTGCCTGGTCGACGACGCCGGCCGGCCGACCTGCGGGCTGCCGCCGGCGCCCGAGCCCGACCGCGTGACCGCGGCCGGCAGCGGCTGCCAGGCCGGCGGCGCCGACGCCGGGACCGCCGGCTGGCTCGGCCTGGCGCTCGCGGTCCTCCTCGGGGCCAGGCGGCGCCGACCACGACGCGCCCGCGGCGGCGCGGCGGAGGTGGCGTGATGCGCCGGCTCGGCCTCGCGCTCGCGGCGCTCGCCGCGCTGGTCACCGGCGCGTGCGACGTCAACCCCTACAACCTGGCCGGTGACGGCGATGGCGGCGTGTTGCCCGACGACGGCGGCGGCGACGACGACGACGGCGGCGGCGACCACGACGCCCGCCCGCCCGCCGACGCCAGCCCCGACGCGTGCCTCCCCTCGCCGGAGGTGTGCAACACCGCCGACGACGACTGCGACGGCATGACCGACGAGGGCTTCGACACCGACGTCGACCCCGAGAACTGCGGGAGCTGCGGCAACGAGTGCGACTACGACCACGCATTCGGCGTGTGCACCGCCGGCCAGTGCAGCCGCGGCGCGTGCGTCCCGGGGTGGAACGACATCGACACCAACCCCGACGACTGCGAGTACTTCTGCATCCCGACCGGCGGCGGGGTCGAGGCGTGCGACGCGCGCGACAACGACTGCGACGGCGAGGTCGACGAGGACTTCGGCGTCGACACCGACGTCAACAACTGCGGCGAGTGCGGCAACGTGTGCAACGCGCTCCACGCGACCGCGTCGTGCGCGGGCGGCGAGTGCGTCGTCCTGCCCGGCGACTGCGAGCCCGGCTACATCGACACCAACCCCGACGTCCTCGGCTGCGAGTACTTCTGCACGCCGACCAACGGCGGGGTCGAGGCGTGCGACGCGGTCGACAACGACTGCAACGGCCTGATCGACGACGGCAACCCGGGCGGCGGCGCGAGCTGCGGCACCGACGAGGGCGTGTGCACCGCCGGCACCACGGTGTGCTCGTTCGGCCAGCTGTTCTGCACCGGCGGCAGCGGCGGCGGCAACGAGACGTGCGACGGCGAGGACGACGACTGCGACGGCGACGTCGACGAGACGTTCGACTTCGACAGCGACCCGGCGCACTGCGGCGGGTGCACGCCGTGCAGCGTGCCGCACGCGATCGCCGGCTGCGCGGCGGGCGCGTGCACGGTCGGCACGTGCGACTTCGGCTGGCACGACGACAACGACGACCCGGCGGACGGCTGCGAGACGTTCTGCATCGCGACCGGCCCCGAGCTGTGCGACCTCGTCGACAACGACTGCGACGGCGCGGTCGACGAGGGCTTCGACACGCAGACCGATCCCAACAACTGCGGCGCGTGCGGCACCGTGTGCGGCTTCCCCAACGCGCTCGCCGAGTGCAACGCCGGCGGCTGCGACATCGCGAGCTGCAACGCCAACTTCTACGACGACAACGGCGTCGAGGGCGACGGCTGCGAGTACGGGTGCCTGCTCACCAACGGCGGCGTCGAGGCGTGCGACGGCGCGGACAACGACTGCGACGGCGAGATCGACGACGGCAACCCCGGCGCCGGCGCGAGCTGCGGCACCGACGCCGGCGCGTGCGTCGCGGGCACGACGACGTGCGTGGCCGGCGCGCTCGACTGCGTCAGCGACGTCGGCCCCGCGGTCGAGACGTGCAACAACGTCGACGACGACTGCGACGGCACGGCCGACGACGGCTTCGACAAGCTCAACGACCCGCGGTACTGCGAGAGCTGCGCCGGGTGCGACCTGCCCAACGCGATCGAGGGCTGCGCGGCCGGCGCGTGCACCGTCGTGGCGTGCCAGAGCGGCTACTTCGACGGCAACGGCCTGCCGGACGACGGCTGCGAGCTGAACTGCACGCCGACCGGCGCCGAGGTGTGCGACGGCATCGACAACGACTGCGACGGCGACGTCGATGACGAGGACAGCGATCTGACGACGCCCACCAACTTCTGCGACACGCAGGGCGCGTGCGCCGGCACCACGCCGAGCTGCACCGGCGCCGGCGGGTGGGACTGCGTCTACGGCCCCGACGTCGAGGTCGACGCGATGGGCAACGTCGCGGCCGAGGAGACCCGGTGCGACGGGATCGACAACGACTGCGACAGCCCGGGCGGGCTGGTCGGCGTCGACGAGTCGTACCCGCTCAAGGGCACCGCGTGCGCCGAGGACGGGACGTTCGGCACCTCGCGCGAGCTCGGGATCTGCCGCGGCACCGGCGCGCTGGTGTGCACCGCGGCCGGGACCGGCCTGGAGTGCGACATCACCGTCGCCGGCGCCACGCCGACGAACGAGGCGTGCAACAACGTCGACGACGACTGCGACGGCCACCTCGACGAGCCCTACGACGCCGGCGGGTTCAACGGCGTGCGCGACGCGCTCGTCGGGCCGGTGACCATCGGCGGCGTTGCGACGGTGATGTACCAGTACGAGGCGTCGCGCCCCAACGCCACCGGCGCCTCCGCGGGCTTCGTCGAGACCCGCGCGTGCTCGGTCGCCGGCCGGCTGCCGTGGGCGTCGGGCGACTTCGCCGAGGTCAGCGCGGCGTGCGCCGCGGCCGGGATGCGGCTGTGCCGCGTCACGCGCGACGGCTCCGGCAACGTCACCGCCGACGAGTGGGGCCGGATGTGCGAGGGCGCGAGCAACCGCGTCTACCCGTACGGCAACACCTACGCGGGCTCGACCTGCAACGGCAGCGACCACGATCCGATCCCCGGCGGCAGCAACGAGGACCAGGCGATCGCGGGCGGCGCGCTGGCGTCGTGCGTGTCGGAGGACAACGCGTTCGACCTGTCGGGCAACCTCAAGGAGTGGGTCGACGACCCGCGCTCCGTCGGCGGCCAGACCGTCCACACGCTGCGCGGCGGCTCGTTCGACAACCACGCCGGCGGGCTGACCTGCGACTTCGACCTCACCGTCGTGCCCACCGACTACGCGTTCCCCAACGCCGGGTTCCGCTGCTGCGGCCGGTCGTGCAGCGCGGGCCAGTCGGACTGCGGCGGCACCTGCGTCAACCTGGCCACCAGCAACACCAACTGTGGCGGCTGCGGGATCTCGTGCGGCGGCGGGACGGCATGCTCGAACGGCTACTGCTGCCCGACCGGCACCCGCGCGTGCGGCGATCAGTGCGTCCCGAACGCGATGCCGTGCCCGTGACCGCCGCCAGCGCCGTGGCGCGCCGCGGGCGCGCCGCGGGCCGGCGGGGCCGCACTGGCCGGACCGACCGGCCAGAGGCTGCGCAGAATCGTTCGCACCCCGCGACGGATTACGCAGCATCCCTCTGCCGAGGTTGATTCGCACCCGCGCTCCCGCTGCCTGATATCAGGCAGTTGCGATCACGCGAGGATGGCACGCCAGATGCTCAGCTCGGGTTTGGCCCAGCCATGCTCAAGTCCTCCGATCTCCGCAACGACCCACGCTGCGCGCGCATCCTCGCCAAGTCGATCTACCGCGAGCTGACGTCGCAGGGGTACGACGAGAAGCAGATCGTGGCGCTGGCCACCGAGCTGATCAGCGAGGTGACCAAGCAGATCGCGCAGGACGCGCCCGCCGCCGTCGCGCGGTGAGCGCGATGAGCGTGACGTGCGCGGTGGCGCGTCCGGAGCGATCACGCGCCTCGTGACGCGCCCGCGCCCGCTGTCCCTTTCCGCGTCGAGGGAAATGGACTAGGTTCCGCCGGTCGAGACAGCCCGACGGCTGCTGACGGGAAAGGAACTGCGAATGTCCAAGGTTCGGATCGGTATCAATGGCTTCGGTCGGATCGGCCGTGGCTTCGTCCGCTGCCTCGCCGACGCGCGCGAGGCGTTCGACCTGGTCCTCATCAACGACCTCACCGACGTCAAGACGCTGGGCCACCTGCTCAAGCACGACTCGGTGCATGGCAAGTACCCGGGGACCGTCGAGGTCGACGGGTCGACGCTGGTGATCAACGGCGACCGCACGCTGATCTCCGCGCAGAAGGACCCGGCGCAGATCCCGTGGAAGGAGCACGGCGTCGACATCGTGATCGAGTCGACCGGCAAGTTCGTCGACCGCGACGGCGCCGGCAAGCACCTGGCCCAGGCCAAGAAGGTCCTGATCAGCGCGCCGGCGAAGAACCACGACGTCACGCTGTGCTGCGGCATCAACCTCGACCAGTACGACGCCGCCAAGCACCACCTGATCTCGAACGCGTCGTGCACGACGAACTGCCTGGCGCCGATCGCCAAGGTGCTCCACGACACCTTCGGGATCGTTTCGGGCCTGATGACGACGATCCACTCGTACACCAACGACCAGCAGATCCTCGACCTGCCGCACAAGGACCTGCGCCGCGCCCGCGCCGCCGCGATGTCGATGATCCCGACGTCGACCGGCGCCGCCAAGGCGCTCAAGGAGGTCCTGCCCGCGCTCGCCGGCAAGCTCGACGGCCTGGCGATCCGCGTCCCGACGCCGAACGTCTCGCTCGTCGACCTCACCGTGAAGGTCGAGAAGGCGACGACGGCGCAGGCGGTCAACGACGCGTTCCGCGCCGCGGCCGCCGGCGCGATGAAGGGCGTGCTGTTCGTCTCCGACGAGCCGCTGGTGTCGTGCGACTACAACGGCAACCGCGCCTCGTCCACCGTCGACAGCGCCCTCACCATCGTCAACGGCGACCAGGTCAAGGTGATGAGCTGGTACGACAACGAGATGGGCTACTCGCAGCGCCTGTTCGACCTCGCGAAGTTCGTCGCCGACCGGCTGTGAGGCGCTCATGACCACCCAGCTCCCCACCGGCATCCGCCACGTCGAGCAGCTCGCGGTCGAGGGTCGGCGCGTGTTCGTGCGCGTCGACTTCAACGTCCCGCTGACCAAGGACCGCAAGGTCTCGGACGACCAGCGCATCACCGCCGCGCTGCCGACGATCCGCCACCTGATCGAGCGCGGCGCGCGCATCGTGCTCGCGTCGCACCTCGGCCGCCCCGACGGCCAGGTCAAGCCCGAGTACAGCCTCGAGCCGGTCGCGGCGCGGCTGGCCGAGCTGCTCGGCCAGGACGTCGTCCTCGCCGACGAGCCGGCCGGCGACGGCGCGCGCAAGGTCGTCGGCGACCTGCGCGACGGCCACGTCGCGCTGCTCGAGAACCTGCGCTACCACCCCGGCGAGGAGGCCAACGACGACGCGTTCGCGCGCCAGCTCGCCTCGTACGCCGACGTCTACGTCAACGACGCGTTCGGCACGGCGCACCGCGCTCACGCCTCGACCGCCGGCATGGTCAAGCACGTCGGCGAGCGCGGCGCGGGCTACGTGATGGCCAAGGAGATCGCCGTGCTGTCGCGGCTGCTCGGCGAGGTCGAGCGGCCGTACGTCGCGGTGGTCGGCGGCGCCAAGGTGTCGGACAAGATCGAGGTGCTCGACGCGCTGCTCGAGCGCGTCGACGCGATCGCGATCGGCGGCGCGATGGCCAACACGTTCCTCGAGGCGCAGGGCAAGGCGCTGGGCAAGAGCAAGGTCGAGCGGGACAAGCTCGCGATCGCGCGCAACTTCCTGCGCAAGGCCAGCGAGCGCAAGGTGACGGTCCACCTGCCGGTCGACGTCATCGTCGCCGCCGGGCTGGACGCGGCGGCCGGCGCCGCGGTCGGGATCGACGCGATCCCCGCCGACCAGATGGCGCTCGACATCGGCCCGGCGTCGCTCGAGACGTACCGGCGCGCGGTGCTCGACGCCCGCACGGTGTTCTGGAACGGCCCGATGGGCGTGTTCGAGAAGGCGCCGTTCGCGGCCGGCACGGTCGCGGTGGCCAAGGCGATGGCCGACAACCGGCTGGCGCTGACCGTGGTCGGCGGCGGCGACAGCGCCGCGGCCGTGGCCCAGGCGGGCGTGGCCGATCGCATCACGCACGTCTCGACCGGCGGCGGCGCGTCCCTGGAGTTCATCCAGGGGCTCGACCTGCCCGGCATCGCGGCGCTCCGCCAGTGACGTGACCGCGCCCGGTCGACCGCGGCCCGGCGGCCGCGGTACGATGGGCCGTGGCCTCCCGCCGCGTGGCGATCATCGATCCGTCCGGTCGACATGCCCCCGAGGTGGCGCGCCTGGCGCAGGCCGCCGGCCTGTCGTCGCGCGTCGCCACGCCGCCGATCGAGGAGGACAGCCTGGGCGACGCCGACGCGGTCCTGGTCACCGCCGGCGCGGCCCAGGGCCTGCCCGCGGTCGACGGCGGCGGCCCGCGGTGGGTGTTCGGCGAGGCCGCCGAGGCCGGCAAGCTCGCCGGCGCCGCGGTCGGCTGCGCCGCGGCCGGCGTGGTCGTGCTCCCGGCGTCGCCGGCGGCGCTCGCCGCGCTGGTGGCGCCGGATCCGTCGACCGAGGACAGCGAGCAGGCGCGGCTGCGCAGCCTGCTCGCGGTGTCGATGCTCGACGACGACCCGACCGCCGGGCTGATCGCGATCGCCGCCGCGTTCACGGCCGACGACTGCGTCGTGTGGTGGCGCGAGGGCGGCGCGATGCACCCGCGCGCCGCGCGCGAGGCCCCGGACGGCGGCTACCGCGCCCAGGTGTCGACCGCGGCGCGGATCGCGGCGGCGACGGGCGGCACGTCGATCGTCTCGATCGGCGACGGCGCGCGCAGCGTGATCGCCGCGGCGCTGCGCACCGGCGCGACCGAGGTCGCCGGCATGGTCGCGGTCGTGGTCGACCACGCGCGCGCGTTCTCGCACGCCGAGCGCGCCGACCTGCGCGCCCTGGCCGTCCGGCTCACCCGCGAGCTGTCGCACCTGTCGACGCAGCGCCGGCTGATGGCCGAGGACGAGCGGCTGCGGGCCGGCAGCATCCAGGACTCGCTCACGTCGTCGCTGACGCGCGCCGCGTTCGAGCAATCCGTCGCGAACGAGGTGGCCGCGGCCAACCGGCGCGGCGAGCCGCTGTGCCTGATGATCATCGACATCGTCGGGCTGCGGCGGATCAACCTGCAGCACGGCCACCGCGCCGGGGACGAGGTGCTCGCCCAGGTCGCGGCGCGGATCCGCGCGCAGGTCCGCGGCACCGACCTGCTCGGCCGGTTCGGCGGCGACGAGCTCGCCCTGCTCCTGATCAACGCGCCGCCCGATCAGGCGAAGATCGTCGCCGACAAGGTCGTCGCCCGGATCATCGGCGCGCCGATCCTGTTCGAGGGCGCCGAGATCGCGGTCGCGGTGCGCGCCGTGGTCACGCCGATCGGGCCGACCGAGCGCAGCGGCGAGGCCGCGTTCGCGCGCAGCTTCGGGATGCTGCGCGGCACGCGCCCCAACGCGATCGCGTTCGTGCCCGTCGACACGCGGCCGCCGGAGGGCGACGCCGCCGCGGAGCACAGCGCGTTCGGCGTCGGCACGACGCTCGGCGGCACGTATCGCATCCTGCACGAGCTGTCGCGCGGCGCGATGGGCGTCGTCTACCGCGGCGAGGACATCGGCCTGGGCCGCCCGGTGGCGATCAAGGTGCTGCGCTCGGACCTCGCGCAGGACGCCGAGCTGGTGACGCGGTTCCGCGCCGAGGCGGCGATGCTGGCGTCGCTCCACCACCCCAACCTCGTCCAGGTCTACGCGCTCGGCGAGCACGCCGGCGACGTCTACTTCGTGATGGAGATGGTCGAGGGGCAGCCGCTGTCCGAGGTGCTCCGCTCGTCGATCGAGGCCGGCGAGTGGCTGCCGGTCGAGGCGATCGGCCAGATCGCGACCGAGGTCGCCGACGCGCTCGACACGATGCACCAGGTCGGCGTGATCCACCGCGACGTCAAGCCGGGCAACGTGCTGCTCGACCGCGAGCGGGGCCGCGCCGTGCTCGTCGACGTCGGCGTCGCCACCAAGGCCGGCACGCGCGGCGAGGGCGCCGGCACGCCGGGGTTCGCCGCGCCCGAGTCGTTCACCGAGGGCGGCGAGACCACGTCGACCGACGTCTACGGCCTCGCCGCGACGATCTACTGCATGCTCACCGGCCACACGCCGTTCGGCTCGGGCCAGGTGATGCAGGTCGTCAACCGCCAGCTCAACGACCCGCTGGCGCCGCCGTCCTACGACCGCCAGACGCTGAGCGCCGCGGTCGACGAGGTGATGGCCAAGGCGCTCGATCCGGTGCCGAAGCGACGCTACGCGTCGGCGTCGGCGTTCGCGCTCGCCCTGGTGCGCGCGCTCGAGCGCGTGCGCGACACGCCGATCACGACCAACCCGCCGCCCACCGCGGCCCCCGTGTCGCCCCCGACGTCGGCGACGCCGACGCAGGCGGCGCCGGCGCGCAGCGAGGCCGCCGTGGCGCTGGTCACCGAGGTCCTGCCGATCGGGATGGTGGCCGCGGATCCGTCGCCGGCGCCGGCGCCGGCGCCGCCGCCTCGCGCGCCGACGCCCGGCGCGGCGACCGGCGCGTCCGCCAGGGCCGCGCTGTCCGGCGACATCCGCGGCGCGCACTTCCGCGTCGCCGCCCGCGGCATGGAGACGCGCCTGGGCGCGGCGGCGGTGCGCAACCTGATCGAGTCGAGCCCGGACCTGGCGCGCGTGCTCGGGCAGTCGCTGCCGGCGCTCGGCTGGGAGCCGATCGGCGTGTTCCTCCACCTGCTCGACGCCGCCTCCGGCCAGCTCGGCCGCGAGGAGCTGGCGCGGATGACCGGCCGCGCGACGATCCAGGCGACGTTCGCGCGGTTCTTCGGCGCCAACCCGACGTCGCTGCCGGTCGAGACGGTGATGCGCGCGGCGCCGGCGTTCTGGGGCCGCTACCACACGTGGTCGAAGCTGTCGCTCGCGCTCGCGGCGCAGCGCCACACCGAGCTGCTGCTGCTGCAGCCCGGGTCGGTGCCGGCGCTGTGCGCGATGGTCGGCGCGCAGCTCGCGCGCGTCGCCGAGCTCGCCGGCGGCCAGGACGTCGAGTGCGAGCACGGGATGTGCCTGGGCCGCGGCCACGCCGAGTGCCGGTTCGTCGTGACCTGGGCCTGACCGCGCCGGGGCGCGTGCTACCGTCCGCGCCATGCGGACGCCCTTCGTCGTCGGAAACTGGAAGCTCCACAAGACGGTCGCCGAGGCCCAGGCCCTGGTGACCGAGCTCAAGAACCAGCTCGGTGCGATCCGCGACGTCGCGGTCGGCGTCGCGCCGCCGTTCACCGCGCTGTGGCCGGTGGCGCGCCGGCTCGAGGACTCGACGATCGCGCTCGCCGCGCAGAACTGCTTCTGGGAGGACAAGGGCGCGTGGACCGGCGAGGTCGCGCCGGGAATGCTCGCCGACGTCGGCTGCACCTGGACGATCATCGGCCACAGCGAGCGCCGCACCCACTTCGGCGAGACCGACGCCACCGTCGGCAAGCGCGTCGCGGCGGCGCTGCGCGCCGGGCTCGGCGTGATCGGCTGCGTCGGCGAGACCGACGCGCAGCGCGACGCCGGCCAGACGTTCGCGGTGGTCGACGCGCACCTCGACGGCATCCTCGCGGCGGCGCCGAAGGACTGGGACAAGCTCGTGATCGCCTACGAGCCAGTGTGGGCGATCGGGACCGGGCGCACGGCCACCCCGGCCCAGGCCCAGGAGGTCCACGCCCACATCCGCGGGCGCCTGCGCGCGCGCCTCGGCGACGCCGCGGCCGCCGCGATCCGCATCCAGTACGGCGGCTCCGTCAAGGCCAGCAACGCCGAGACCCTCCTGAAGGAGCCCGACATCGACGGCGCCCTGGTCGGCGGCGCCTCGCTCGACGCGGCCGAGTTCGTCGCGATCGTGAAGGCGGCCCGGCCGAAGTGACCCAGATCGCGGATAACGCACGGGATCGTGGCCGGAAAACGCTGCCAGTGTGGACACTTGCAGTCGCCGGCTGCCTGGGCTAGAAACCTCGGCCTATGTCGACCCTGATCACCTTCGTGCACGTCATGGTCAGCATCGTGCTCATCGCGACGGTGCTGCTGCAGCCTGGCAAGGGCGGCATGGGCGGCGCGTTCGGTGGCGCCAACGCGGCGACGGTGTTCGGCAGCGGCGGCGCGTCGGTGTTCCTGCGCCGCCTCACCGCCGGCGCGGCGATCGTGTTCATGCTGACGTCGATGGTGCTGGCGTACATCGCGTCGAACGACGCGGGCGACGCGCTCAAGCGCTACAGCGCCCAGCAGACGGCGGCGAAGAAGCGCAAGCAGGCCGCCGAGCAGCGCGCGCTCGACGAGGGCGGCGGAGACGCCGGCGTCACGGCGCCCGAGGGCGGCGACATGACGGACGACGGCACGGTGACGCCGGTGGACCCGGCGGGCGCGCCGACCGGCGCCCCGACCGGCGCTGACGTCAACGACGGCGACACCGGCGAGGACGAGAACGGCGCCGCGCCGATCGAGACGCCGGCCGAGATGAAGGACCCGGGCACCGCCCCGGCCACCGGCGCGGCTCCGGCCACCGGCGCGGCCCCGGCCACCGGCGCGGCTCCGGCCACCGGCGCGGCTCCGGCCACCGGCGCGGCTCCGGCCACCGGCGCGGCTCCGGCCACCGCGACGCCGTAGCCACCGCGTCGCTCGACCGCCGGCGCACCACGATCTATGGTGCGCCCGTGCACTTCGCCAAGTACCACGGCCTCGGCAACGACTTCCTCGTCGTCGACCTGCGCGGCGCCGCCGGCGATCTCGCCGCCACCGCGCAGGACGCGGACCTCGTCCGCGCCGCCTGCGACCGCCAGTTCGGCGTCGGCGGCGACGGCGTCCTGCCGATCCTGCCGCCGACCTCGCCCGGCGCCGACGCGCGGATGCGCGTGCTCAACGCCGACGGCAGCGAGGCCGAGATGTGCGGCAACGGCCTGCGCTGCGTCGTCAAGCACCTGTGGGACCACGACGCCGCACTGCGCGCCCGCGGCGCGATCGTCGTCGACACCGGCGCCGGCGCGCTGCGCTGCGAGGTGACGCCGCACGCCGGCGGCACGCTCGCCCACACCGTCACGGTCGACATGGGCCGCCCGCGGCTGACCCGCGGCGAGATCCCGATGACCGGACCCGCCGGCGAGCGCTGCCTCGAGCAGCCGATCGACCTCGGCGACGGCGTGACCCGCCTGGTCACCGCCGTGTCGATGGGCAACCCGCACGCGGTGATCTTCGTCGACGGCGAGCCCGAGGCGAAGCGGCTCGCGCACACCGTCGGCCCGGCGCTCGAGCGCCACGCGTGGTTCCCGCGCAAGACCAACGCGGAGTTCTGCGCGGTCCGCTCGCCGCGGGAGCTCGACCTGTGGGTGTGGGAGCGCGGCTGCGGCATCACCCTCGCCTGCGGCACCGGCGCGTGCGCGACGGTCGTCGCCGCCTGCCTCACCGGCCGCACGTCCGTCGGCGAGGAGGTCACCGTCCACCTGCCCGGCGGCGACCTCGCGATCACCGTCGCGCCCGACTACGCGACCGTGTTCATGCGCGGCCCGGCGATCCACGTGTTCGACGCCGACCTCGACGTCGGCGGCGTCCGCGCCGGCGCCCGCCCCGCGCGCTGAGTTAGGTCCCTTGGCGCGCTAGAGGACGTCTGGGCGGGGTGGGTCCCGGCGGGCTTTGCCCGACGGGCGGGGCGGCGAGCCCCGTGTGGTCGACGCGACGTGCCGTGCCGGAGCAGAATGCGACGGTCACGGCACGATCGAGCAGTCCGCCCAGCTGAAGCTCAGGTCGAGCTTCGGGTCCTCGCCGATCACGCGCCACGCGTAGGCCTTGGCGAACTGCGGGTCGAACGTGACGCGCACGGCCTTGCCGTCGGCGAGCCCGTGGTCCTTCTTCAGCAGCTCGATCACCTGCTTGATGCTGCACTGCGGGGTCTCGTGGGCGCTGACGCCCTCCCACGGATCGGTCGCGCCCCAGACCTGCTTGTGGTCGACGCCCGCGGGGCCGAAGTTGAACTTCTTCACCGAGTCGTCGCGCGTCTTCTTCACCTTCGACTGCACGTCGTCCTGCGAGATGTAGACGACCTGCGCGCCGCCGCCGGTGACGTCGACGGTGCCGTCGGCCTTGACCTTCTGCAGGTTGATCGACCACCAGATCGCGTCCTTCTTCCACTTGCGCGCGGCGTCGCCGACCGCGGTGATCATCGCATCGGGATCGACCTTCTTGGGATCCATGCTCAGCGACGAGTAGGACAGGTTGCCCTTCGCCGTCTTGTTCTTGCCCATCTGGGTCTTGACGATCACGCCGACGACCGTGAGCACGACGCCGATCACGACGACGCCGATGATCTTCGCGGTCGACGCGCCCGCCTTGAGCTTGAACGGGACGTTGAACCCGCCGACGTTGAAGCTCATCTTGACGGCCTCGCCCTTGGCCTGGCCGGCCGCCGGCGTGCCCTGGGCGGCCGGCTGGTGGAACCCGCCCGGCGCCGGCTGCTGTGTCGCGATCGGCTGCATGTTGCCCATCCCCGGCGGCTGCGCCGGCGCCTGCCCCGCCTGCCCCGCCTGGGCGATCGGAGGCGGCTGCTGCCAGCCCTGCGCCCCGCCCTGCGGCATCCCCGGCGGCACGTACGTCGGCGGCGCCAGCGCCGCGATCGGCCGACCACAGGTGCCACAGGGGACCGCCTGGCTCGGGTGCCCCCAGGCGGCGGCGCCGCACATGGGACACTGGATCTGGACGTAGCTCTGGGGTTGCATCGTGGCAGGTGGAAGCCGCCTGCCGGCCGATGTGACGTCGCCGCCGCGGGCCGCCTCAGGCGCTCAGAACAGCCGCCCCTGCCCACTCCCGCTGCCGCCCGTCGGCGCCTTGGCGGGGGGCGTCACGCCCAGGTGCGTGTAGCCCGCCGCGGTCGCGACCCGGCCGCGCGGCGTGCGCGCGATGAAGCCCACCTGGAGCAGGAACGGCTCCACCACCTCCTCCAGCGTCCCGCGCTCCTCGGACAGCGAGGCCGCGATCGCCTCGACCCCGACCGGGCCGCCGTCGAACCGCTCGCACACGACCGTCAGGTACGCGCGGTCGAGCGCGTCGAGCCCGACGTGGTCGACCGCGAGCCGGTCGAGCGAGCTGGCCGCGATCTCGGCGTCGATCCGGCCGGTGCCCTCGACCGAGGCGAAGTCGCGGACGCGACGGAGCAGCCGGTTGGCGATCCGCGGCGTGCCGCGCGCGCGCCGCGCGATCTCCTGCGCCCCGGCGTCGTCGACCGTCACGCCGATCAGCCGCGCCGAGCGCCGCACGATCGCCGTCATGTCCTCGAGCTCGTAGTAGCGGAGCTGCCAGTGGAACCCGAACCGATCGAGCAGCGGCGAGGACAGAAGGCCCATCCGCGTCGTCGCGCCGAGCAGCGTGAACCGCGGCAGCTGCATCGTGACCGCCTTGGCGTGCGGCCCCTCGCCGATGAACAGGTCGAACTTGAAGTCCTCCATCGCCGGATAGAGGTTCTCCTCGACGATCGGCGTCAGCCGGTGGATCTCGTCGATGAACAGCACCTCGCCCTCGCCAAGCGAGGTGAGCAGGCTGGCGAGCATGCCCTTGTGGTCGATCGCCGGGCCGCTGGTGACGTGGACCGCGACGCCGAGCTCGTTGCCGATGACGTGGGCGAGCGTGGTCTTGCCCAGCCCCGGCGGGCCGGCGAACAGGAAGTGGTCGAGCGCCCAGCCGCCCTGGCGCGCCGCGCGGACCGAGACGCGCAGGTTCTCGATCAGCTCGCGCTGGCCGATGTAGTCGTCGAACGTCCGCGGCCGCAGCGCCGCCTGCCACGCGCGCTCGCCCTGCTTCTCGGCCGGGGCGACCTCCGACTCGTGCGCCGGCGCGGGCGCCTCGGGCTCGATGTGCTTCTTGCGGGCCATGGGTCAGCGGGGCGGGGTCATCTTGGCATGCTGCGCAGCGCCTGGCGCAGCAGCGCCTCGAGCGTGACGCCGTCGGAGATCACCAGCTCGGAGACCGCCTGATCGGCCTCGACCGGGCGCCAGCCGAGGCCGACCAGCGCAGCGGAGACCTCGTCGAGCATCGGGTGGCGGCGGCGCGCCGCGCCGGCAGCCTGCGCCACGGGCCGGACCTCGCCCGAGGCCGCCCAGCTCATCATCAGCATCTCGCACTTGTCGCGCAGCTCGACCACCAGCAGCTCCGCGGTCTTCTTGCCGACGCCCTTGATCCGCGTCAGCCCGGCGCTGTCCTCGCGCGCGATCAGCTCGCAGATCCCGCGCGGGTCGTGCCCGCCCGACAGGATCCCCACCGCCGACGACGGCCCGACGTTCTTGACCGTGATCAGCAGGTCGAACAGCGCCCGCTCGGCCGCGCTGCCGAACCCGTAGAGCGCGATCTCGGTCTCGCGGACCGCCGTGTGGATGAGCAGCGTGATCGTCTCGCCCGCCGCGGGCAGCCCGGCCAGCGTGTGCCCCGAGCACGTCACCTCGTAGCCGACGCCGCCGCAGTCGACGATGACCCGCGTGCCCGCGCGATCGATCAGCGTGCCGTGGAGCCGGCCGATCACGGCGCCGCCTTCTCCTTGTGCGGGGCCCGTGGGGCGCGCGGCGCGGCGCGCACGACCGCGGGCACCAGCCGCGCGGCGCTCGTGGCGCGCACCCGCGCGTGGGTGATCGCCACCGCGAGCGCGTCCGCGGCGTCGGCGCGCGGCGCGCTCGCCAGCCCGAGCAGCGTGCGCACCATCTGCGCGACCTGATCCTTCTCGGCGCGCCCGCGCCCGACCACGGTCTTCTTGACCACCGGCGCCGGGTACGACGCGACCGCCAGCGACGCCAGCCCGAGCACGGCGAGCGCCATCCCGCGCGCCTGGGCCAGCGCCAGCGCCGAGCGCGCGTTGATCCGCGAGAACACGTCCTCCATCGCGACCTCGGTCGGGCGCAGCTCCTCGATCACCTCGCCGAGCGACCGCGCGATCTCGCCCAGGCGCGCCTCCATCGGCCAGTCCTCGGGCGCCGTCAGCACGCCGCACTCGACGTAGCCGAGCCGATCGCCGGCGAGCGAGATCAGCCCGTAGCCGCAGATCCGGCTGCCCGGGTCGATGCCCAGGATCCGCGCCGGGAGAACTCGCGAGCTCACGCCCAGCGTCCTACCACGCCGCTGCGACGTCGGGCGTCACGGCGCCGGCGCCGGGCGCGCTCCGAAGATCGCCGTCCCCACCCGCACCAGCGTCGCGCCCTCGGCGATCGCGACGGCGAAGTCGCCCGTCGTGCCCATCGACAGGTGCGGCAGCGCCGCGCCGCCGGCGACCAGCTCGTCGCGCACCCGCCGCAGCGCCTGGAAGTACGGCCGGCTGTCCTCGGCGTGCTCCGGCCACGGCGGCATCGTCATCAGCCCGACGCACCGCACGTGCGCCAGCCCGCCGATCGCCGCGAGCAGCGCCGGCGCCTCGCCCGGCTCGACGCCGGTCTTCTGCGCCTCGCCGCCGGTGTTGACCGCCACGAGCACGTCCTGCACGACGCCCGCGGTGCGCGCGCGCTTGTCGATCTCGGCCGCCAGCTCGAGGCCGTCGACGGCGTGGATCAGCGCGGCGCGCCCCACCACCATGCGCGCCTTGTTGCGCTGCAGCCGCCCGATGAAGTGCCAGCGCAGCCCGGGCGCGGCGCCGCCGACCTCGTCCTGCTTGGCGACCAGCTCCTGCGCGTAGTTCTCGCCGACGTCGCCCGCCCCCGCCGCCACCGCCGCGATCACCGCCGCGGCCGGGTGCAGCTTCGACACCGCGACGATCGTCACCTCGGCCGGGTCGCGCCCCGCGGCGCGCGCGGCGGCGTCGACCTCGGCGCGCACGACCGCCCAGCGCGCCGCGACGGCCGCGGCGTCGACGGTCACGCCGGCCTCCCGTGGGTGAACCGCGGCGCGGCCGCGCCCGCCGCCGCGAGCGCCGCGAGCACCTCCGCCAGGGGCAGCCCGACGACGTTGGTGATCGAGCCGCGGACCTCGGCGACCAGCGCCGCCGCGATCCCCTGGACCGCGTACGCGCCGGCCTTGCCGCGCCACTCGCCGCTGTGGACGTAGTCGTCGAGCAGGGCGTCGTCGAACGCGACCATCCGCACCTCGGACGTGACGAGCTCGTCGTGGGCGCGCGGCCCGCGCAGCGCGAACGCCGTGGTCACGCGGTGGGTGCGCCCGCGCAGCCGCGCCAGCATCGCGCGCGCCTCGTCGGCGTCGGCCGCCTTGCCCAGCACCTCGCCGTCGAGCTCGACGATCGTGTCGGCGGCGAGCACCCACCCGCCGCCGGGCGCGAGCGCGTCCGCCTTGGCCGCCGCGACCCGCGCGACGTAGGCCAGCGGCGGCTCGCCGGGCCGGGTCGACTCGTCGATGTCCGCGGGCCGGACGTCGACCTCGAGGCCGACGCGCTCGAGCAGCTCGCGGCGGCGGGGCGAGGCCGAGGCGAGCACGATCGGACCGGGAGGCAGGCGCGACACGGCCGAGTGATAGCACCGTGACGCGGCCCCCAGCGACCGTCTGGCGCGGGCGCGCGGCCGGCGCGCGGCTGCTACGATGCCGCCGTGCGCAACCTGTGCCTGTGCCTCGCGCTCGCCGCCGCGCCCGGCGGCGCGGCGTGCGGCGGCGACGACGACGGCGCGCCGCCCGACGCGGCCCCGCCGTCGGACGGCTACGTGGTGGTCGACGGCGCGCCGCGGGTGGACGCCGACGTGCTGGCATGGGTCGACTTCGCGACCGACGGCTGCACGCTGGTGACGATCCCGGCCGGCGACGGCGGCGCGCCGCGCACCGAGTGCCACGGCGCCGCGCCGCTCACCGTCCGGTTCGCGCCGGTGGTGCCCAGCACCGTCGATGCCTACCTGTGGACGTTCGGCGACGGCGGCTCGAGCGGGGAGCCGACGCCGACGCACGTGTTCGCGCTGCCCGGCGCGTACGACGTCGGGCTGTCGGTGGCCGGCCCCGGCGGCACCGCGACCGCCGCGCGCCCGGGGTGGATCGTCGTCGCGCCGGCGCCCGCCGGCGCCGCGTGCACCGCGTCGGCCCAGTGCGGCGACGGCGCGAGCTGCCTGTGCGGCGACGGTGCGACCTGCGACGGCGGGTGGACCGCCGGCGCGTGCGCGACGCCGTGCGACGACGCGAGCGACTGCGCGGGCGGCGTGTGCGCGCGGCTCGGCGGCGACGGCTCGACCGCGCCGTGGGCCGGCGGGTGGTGCCTGCCGGCGTGCGACGACGCCACCGCCTGCGCCGACGGCCGCGCGTGCGCCGTGGTGCGCGCCGACGACGGCGCCTGGGCCAGGGCGTGCGTGCCCG